>DAOTUK010000133.1:0-27127 GCA_034437375.1 Chloroflexaceae bacterium
TTTCGGGAGATGGACGTGTACCGGCGCGCGCAGGGCGACCTGCTGCGAGTAGCGACGTTGCGAGCCGATGATGTGCTCACATCGCCGCTCTTGCCGGGCTTTTCCTGCCCGGTAGGCCGCCTGTTTGAAATATAGTCGAGATATTTTATGGCTGAAAATACAGTAACGATAACCGTAGATGGCCGCGAAGTAACCGTAGCGGCAGGAACAAATGTGGTTGATGCGGCCCGCGAGGCGGGTATCTCCATCCCAGTCTTCTGCTACCACCCGCGTATGCAAGCCGTCGGTATGTGCCGCATGTGCCTGGTCAGCATTGGCATGCCGCGTATAGACCGCGCCACCGGCAAGTTGGTGCTTGGCGAAGATGGGCAGCCGGAAATTTCCATGTTGCCCAAGCTCCAGACCGCATGCACCACGCAGGTCAGTCAGGGCATGGTCGTACAAACCGACACCGAGCAAGTCAAGTTTGCCCAACGCGGCGTGCTTGAATTTCTGCTCACCTCGCACCCGCTCGATTGCCCCGTCTGCGACAAAGGCGGCGAATGTCCGCTGCAAAACCTGACGATGGAATGGGGGCCGGGCGAAAGCCGCTTCGACTACAGCAACAAAGTCCACTTTCAAAAGCCCGTCCCGCTTGGCGACCTGATCCTGCTTGACCGCGAACGCTGTATCCTGTGCGGGCGCTGTGTGCGCTTCCAGGACGAACTCGCCGACGACCCCGTGCTTGGCTTTGACCAGCGCGGGCGGGCCTGGCACATTATCAGCAAAAGCGAACCGCCCTTCGACAGCAAGTTCAGCGGCAACACCACCGACATCTGCCCGGTGGGGGCGCTCACCTCCGCCGACTTCCGCTTCAAGGCGCGGGTATGGGAATTGCGCCCGGTGCCCTCGCTGTGTACCCACTGTTCAGTGGGGTGCAATATCACCCTGGATATGCGCCACAACCAGATAAAGCGCGTGATGCCGCGCGAAAATACCGCCGTCAACGACATCTGGATATGTGACAAAGGGCGCTATGGCTTGCACTTTGTCGAAAGCGAAAAACGCCTGACAACCCCGCTTATCCGCCGTGGCGACCAACGCCTGGTACAGGCCACGTGGGAGGAGGCGATAGCGGTTATTGCCGAAAAACTCGTCGCCCTGCACCGTTCGGGCGGGAGCGATGTTCTGGCCGGCCTGGTCAGCGAACGCCTGAGCAACGAAGACCTCTACCTGTTCCAGCGCCTCTTCCGCGACGCCCTATCGTGCAACAACCTCGATCATCGGTCGGGCGCGCCCGGCGAACCGCACCACGACGATATAGGCGCCCTCGTGGGTGTGGGGAGCGGTACGAACATTATGGATCTGGGCAAAGGCTCGGTCGTGCTGGTCATCGGGGCCGACCCGGAGGAAGAAGCACCGCTCTACATGCTGCGCCTGCGCGAGATAGCCAAACGTGGCGGAGAGCTGTTTGTGCTGAATGGCCGCCCCACCAAACTTGACCGCTCCGCGAAACGGGCGCTACACTATCGCCCCGGCAGCGAACCAGACCTGCTGCGCGGGTTGCTCAGCGTGGTCTTTGCCGAAGCGGGTATGCAGCATGTCCCGCCGCGCTCCTCCGGCGTCAACGAGTTACGCTCCTCCTTGAATATGCCGCTGTCAAAGATGCTTGAATCGACCGGCCTTTCGGATGAGGACATACGCACAATCGGGCGCAGCTTTGCCCAGGCCGAACACGGCATCATCGTATATGGAGCCGACGCCATGGCGCTGGGGCCCGGCTTCACCCAGGATCTTGGCACCCTGGCCCTGGTGGCCGGCAAGGTTGGCAAGCCGAATAACGGGCTTATTCCCCTGCTGCGGCGCGGCAACACACGCGGGGCGCTCGATATGGGCGTGCGGCCCGACAAACGCCCCGGCTATGCGCCGTTGGGTAGCGGCAAGGGCGGCAAGGCCCGCGAGGTCGTGCCGCGTGGGCTGGACGCGCGCGAGATATGGGGCGCGGCCGCCGAAGGGCAATTGAAAGCGCTCTACATTGCCGGGCTTGACCCCGCCACCGAACACCCCGCCAGCCGGGCGACGCTAGAGAAACTGGAATTTCTGGTTGTCCAGGACATGTTTTTGACCCCCACCGCCGAACTGGCCCACGTCGTCCTACCAACCCAGGCCTTTGCCGAACGCGACGGCACCTATACCAACGCCGAACGCCGCGTCCAGCGGGCCCGCCAGGCCCGCCAGGCCCCCGGCGAATGCCGCGCCGATTGGGAAATCGTGCGCGATGTGGCGCTCCAGGTTGTGGCGCTAATGGGGGAAGCAGCACAGAGCGAGGGGGCAACGCAGCAGAGCGCGGTCAAAGAGGAGCGCAAGCGCGACGACGCCGCGTCGTTGTGGGATTACACAACGGCCCGAGACGTGGCGCTAGAGATAGCCGAACGGGTGCCGGGCTACCAGGGCATCACCTATAGCCGGCTGGCCAAAACGGCAGTAGCCGGCTCGTGGGGGCGGCAAGCAACCGAAACCTTCTTCTACGACGGTACAAGCTATGACAATACCGAAGGGGTCGGGATACAATACCCCGCGCCAATGGAAGCACCCAACGCCGCCTTTACCCGCGCCGCGCTCACGGCGGAACCGCTGGCCGGGGACGCCTCGCGCTATCCCTTTGTGTTGGTAGCCCAGACCGTGTTGTACGATGGGGATGCACGCTTGCACGGCTCGCTCCTGGAGTCGCACGTGCCAGAGCTGTACGTGATCATGAGCGCCACGGACGCCGACCAGGCCGGTATTCAAACCGGCGACCGGGTGCTGGTATCGTCGGCGGTGGGAGCCGTTGAGTGCGCCGTGCGTCTGGACGAGCGCTTGCCAGCGGGTGCGGTGGTCATACCGGCCCACTTGCCGGGCGAACCACTGGCCGCCGTACAGATGGGGCTACGTACCCGTGTGGCGGTGCAGAAGGCGCGGTGAAGCGGTGCTGAGAGGCGAAGAGGTGAAGAGGCGATGATTAGCTAGTCGGAGTGGAATTTCTATGGATATACTGATCCGTGTGCTTCAAGTATTTATGGTAGTCATGGCCGCGTCAACCGGCTTTGCCTACCTGACGCTGTTTGAGCGGCGCATGCTGGCCCGCTTCCAGAACCGCGTGGGCCCCAACCGCGCCGGCCCGTTCGGGGTATTCCAACCGCTTGCAGATGCCGTCAAACTCTTCTTCAAAGAAGAGGTCATACCCCAGGCCGCCGACAAGTGGGTCTACCTGGCCGCGCCGGCCCTGGCCGTGATACCCGCGCTCATCATCTGGGCCGTCATTCCCCTGGGATGCTTGAACATTCTGGGCGGGCCAGAGGCCTGCTTTGCCGCGTCGCCGGACGGGGCCACCTTCTGGAATTTCTTACAGGTTGCCGAAGTCAACGTCGGCGTGCTCTACCTGATGGCGATAACGTCCATCGGCGTCTATGGCATTACCCTGGCCGGGTGGGCCAGCAACAGCAAATATGCCATGCTTGGCGGTATCCGCTCATCGGCACAGCTTATCTCCTATGAACTGGCGCTTGGCACAGCTATACTTGGCGCGGTCATGATGGGCGGCACCTTCAGCACCAGAGAACTAGTCCATAGCCAGATGGGTATGTGGTTTCTCGTGCCACAATTCCTGGGCTTTGTCATCTTCCTGGTTAGCGCCACCGCCGAGCTCGTGCGTACGCCCTTTGATATGGTCGAAGCAGAGCAGGAGTTGACGTGCGGGTATAATACAGAGTACGGCTCTATGAAGTTTGCACTCTTCTTTATGGCTGAATATATGAAGATGATCGCGTTAAGTGCGATAGCAGTAACCCTGTATATGGGCGGGTGGCACTTCCCCGGCCTCTCCATGGTGGGAGCGATGGTCGCGGGAGCAGCCGGCCCGCTGGCCGGTTCCATCGTGGTGGGTCTACTCTCCGCGCTGGTCTTTACCGTCAAAGTGGCTATCTTCCTCTTCCTGCTGGTGTGGGTGCGGGCATCGTGGCCGCGCGTACGCTACGATATGCTGATGAGCATTGGCTGGAAATGGTTGCTCCCGCTGGCGCTGGTCAATGTCGTGATGACAGCGGTGGTCGTGGTGCTTGGCGATTCGTTCGGGTTGCCAACGTTCGCCCAGGCGGCCGTGCTGTTTGTGCTTGGCGTGGTGGTACTGGCCGCGGCGGTAACCATAGGCAAAAAGCCGCGCCCGGTGTCTTCGGTAGAACTGGTGCAACCATATAGTGGCCGTGGGACGTAAGGAACGCGAACGGTCTTTTTACTGGTTAGCTCACACGAAAGGAGTTTCGTATCATGAACAAGGAAGAACGTACATGGGGCATGGTATGCCATCTCGCTTCACTGGCGGGTCTGGTAGTTCCATTTGGAAATGTTATCGGGCCGCTGGTGGTCTGGTTAATCAAGAAGGATGAAATGCCATTTGTTGATGACCAGGGCAAGGAATCGCTAAACTTCCAGATTAACCTGGCGGTTTACCTGGTTATTGCGGGTATTCTGACCTTTGTGGTTATCGGCTTTCTGTTGTTCCCGATCATAGGGATTTTTGGGCTTGTGTATACCATTATCGCCTCCATAAAATCCAATGAAGGAATAAGCTATCGGTATCCAATGACAATACGGGTTATATCATAAGTAGCGGTTCTGGTGTATTACACGGCGGTTTGCTTACCATTCATGATATGAAGAGGGGAGCCTGGGGTTTTTAGAGAAGGACAGTTACAACAGAGTTTCAAAGGTGTGGTAAGATAGGTTCCTGACAGAGGAGGAAACCAAAATGTTGGGTGAATTATTCAAAGGATTAAAAACCACCGGGCGCTATCTCTTTCGCCAGCCGGTGACAGTGCAATACCCAGAAGTCAAGCGCCCCGTGCGCGAACGCTTCCGCGGCCGCCACGAGCTAAAACGCTTTGCCAATGGCATGGAACGTTGCATCGGCTGTTCGCTGTGTGCGGCGGCCTGTCCGGCCGACGCTATTCTGGTTGTGCCGGCCGATAACGACCCGCAGAACCCGACCTCGCCGGGCGAACGCTACGCGGCGGTGTACGAAATAAATATGCTGCGGTGTATTTTCTGTGGCTATTGCGAAGATGCCTGCCCGACCAACGCGATTGTGTTAGAGCATCAGTATGAACTCTCGTTCTATGATCGCCACAGTTCGGTCTATACCAAAGACATGTTGATTGTGGCCAGGGACAAAGGGCATGGCGAAATACCGCCAGTGCTCGAACAGCTTGGCAAGTCGCCCAGTCCACCGGCCCAGATAGATTTGTAGCGCAGAGTTGAGAGGGGATTTGTGGAGATTGTACTTTTCTTTGTGACGGCCACGATTGCGCTAACGTGTGCGATTGCGATGCTGGTTAGTCCAAATGCGGTGCATAGCGCATTGTTTTTGTTGCTCAATTTCGGGGCAGTTTCCATCTTGTTCTTGCTCTTGCGAGCGCCGTTCCTCTTTGCTATTCAGCTCTCTATTTACGCCGGCGCAATCATGGTACTGTTCCTCTTTGTCGTAATGTTGCTTGGGGCCGAACGGGCCGAAGACGAGCGCGAAAAAACCGTCTGGCAACGGCCCCTGGCGCTCGTCATGGGCATGGTGCTGCTGATAGAGGCGCTGGTAGTAAGCATCAGCGGCATTGCCGGGCGCGGCTTGAACAACCCGGAAACGCTGGCCAAAATGGACACCTTCGGGGCCCCCGCTGAGATTGGCAAAGTGCTCTTTACGCGCTACCTGCTGCCCTTTGAAATTGCGGCGGTTATCTTGCTGGTGGCTATCGTTGGCGTGGTCGTATTAAATCGCGGCAAGCAAAAAGTTGTTGAGGAGACGAGTTAGCCTTATGATACCAACCCTGTTTTATGTCATGCTCAGTGCGGCGCTCTTTACGGTCGGGGTATTGGGGGTATTGATACGCCGCAATGCAATCGTCTTGTTTATGTCGGTTGAATTGATGCTCAACGCGGCCAACCTGGCCCTGGTCGCCTTTGCCCGCGAACAAGCCAACGTCAATGGACAAGTGCTGGTCTTCTTTGTCATTGCGGTTGCGGCGGCCGAAGTGGCGGTCGGTTTGGCGCTGCTGGTCGCTATTTTCCGGAGTAAGCGTACCACCGATGTGGACGAAGTAAGTATGTTACAAGGCTGAAGAGAGAACAGACGGCGAACGACCAATAGCGACTGGATTTTCCGCACGGGTCGTTCGCCGTTTGCTGTGTTTGTACGGCGAGGAGGGAGATGCTTAGTCTCATCTGGATAATTCCGCTTCTGCCCATGCTTGGTTTTCTGGTCAACGCGCTGGTGGTATGGCGGCAACCAGATGCGCACCAGCGTGAGCGTATGGCCGGACTGGTGGCGTCGGGGGCCGTAGTGCTATCCTTTCTGGCGGCGCTGGTCGCCTTTATACAATTGGGCATGCTGCCCCACGAAGAGCGCCTATCGGACGTGGTGTTGTGGGAGTGGATTGGCACAGGGGATCTGCATATCCCCTTCGGCTTTCTGTTCGATCCCCTGTCGGGGGTCATGGTGCTGCTCGTTACAGGGGTCGGGTCGCTTATTCACATCTACTCAATGGGGTATATGCATGGTGATGGCAAGGTCGTACGCTACTTTGCCTACCTGAACCTGTTTGTGGCCATGATGCTGTGTCTGGTAATGGCCGACAATATCCTGCTGCTCTTCCTGGGATGGGAGGGCGTGGGGCTTTGCTCGTTCCTGCTGATTGGCCACTGGTACGACCAGCGCGATAAGGCGAAGGTTGCGACCAGTGCGGCGGTCAAAGCGTTTGTCGTAAACCGCATAGGCGACGCAGCCTTTCTCATAGCGATGATGGCCATCTTCGTGCATGTCGGCTCGCTCAACTTCTTCGATGTTACCGTCGGCGGGCAGGAGGTCAAGGGCTTTATAGATCAATTTTCGGGCACAGGCGGGCAACGTTTCCTCCTCTTCCTGGGGCAGCCGGTCATGCTCTCCACCTTCGTTTCCTTCCTCTTCCTGATAGGCGCGACCGGCAAGTCGGCGCAGATACCGCTCTTCGTCTGGTTGCCCGACGCGATGGCCGGCCCGACGCCGGTATCGGCGCTTATCCACGCCGCGACCATGGTTACCGCGGGGGTCTACCTGATGGCCCGCACCCACACGCTCTTTTCGCCTACCACGCTTGGGTGGGTAACCTGGATTGGCGCGTTGACGGCGCTCATCGCGGCCAGCGCGGCGGTTGCCCAGAACGACATCAAGAAAGTGCTGGCCTATTCCACCGTGTCGCAACTTGGCTATATGGTGACGGCGGCGGGGATGGGCATTTACGGCGTGGCTATCTTCCACCTCTTGACGCACGGTGTTTTCAAAGCGCTGTTGTTCCTGGGTAGCGGGTCGGTTATTCACGGCACACACGAAACGCAGGACATGCGCAAGATGGGCGGCCTGCGCAAGCATATGCCCACCACCTACTGGACATACCTGGTAGGGGCGGCGGCGCTGGCCGGTATCTTCCCCCTGGCCGGCTTCTGGAGCAAGGACGAAATTCTAGCCTATGCGTGGGGCCACGAGTACATGCTCGTGTTCGTCGTCTTGCTGCTGGCCTCGCTTGGCACGGCGTTCTATATGGGGCGGCAAATCTCCATGGTCTTCTTTGGCGAACAGCGCGATACCTCCTACCATGCCCACGAGAGCGGCCAGGTGATGACCATTCCCCTGATTATTCTGGCCGTGGGGGCGCTGCTGGCCGGGGCGATGAACCTGCCGGGTGTCCACTGGCTCACCCACTGGCTCGAACCGGTGTTGCACGAGGAGGCGCACGAGTTTAATATCGGGTTGGCGGCTATCACAACCCTGCTGGCCATCGGCTTCGCCTATCTAGGGTGGTGGATCTACCAGCAGCAGCAATCCAAACTGGAGGCCGGCAGCAAAGACCCGCTCTACCGCTACACCGGAGATGTCTGGGACTTGTTGGAGCAGGCCTGGTTTTTCGACCGCGTGTACGAGCGCTACACCGTCGTGCCCGGCTATCGCCACCTGTCCAACTTTCTCTCGCGCGTGTTTGACAAAGAGGGCATAGACGGCATGGTGAACGGGGTCGCAATGATCTGTATGCGAGCATCGGCGCAGGTGCGCTCGTTACAAAGCGGCTTATTGCGCAACTATGCGCTGGCCTTTCTCGTTGGCGTTCTGGTGGTCGTGGGTTACTTTTTAATGGTGTCGTAGGGGGGCTATGCAAAATCTTCCAATACTCTCAATTGTGCTCTGGTTGCCCACGTTGGGGGCCCTGCTGTTGTTTGCACTGCCACGCGAGCAGGCGGGATTGCACCGGCAAGTCGCGCTGATTGTGTCGGTCGTCACCTTCCTGGTATCCTGCCTGCTGCCGGTCGAGTTCGTAACCGGGGCGGCCGCAACCACCGACATGCAGTTTATGGAACAGGTAGCCTGGGTGCCGTCGTGGGGTATCTCCTACCTGGTCGGGATTGATGGCATTAGCCTGTGGATGGTGCTACTCACCACCTTCTTGATGGTCGTAACGATTGTTTCAACGTGGGATTCCGTCAAAACGCAGGTACGCTTTTTTATGGCCCTGCTACTGCTACTCGAAACAGCCATGCTTGGCGTGTTTGTCTCGCTGGACATGTTCCTGTTCTACATCTTCTGGGAATTCTCGCTTATCCCAATGGCCTTTATGATTGGCATATGGGGCAGCGGCAACCGTATCTACGCGGCGGTCAAATTCTTTCTATACACCTTTGCCGCCTCGGTGCTCATGCTAATGGCCATTATTGCGCTGTCGGTGATGACCAGCACCTTTAGCTTGCTCGAAATCATCAACGGCTTGCGCAATGGCACGATAGCGTTTGACACAGGCACAGCGCGGCTCCTGTTCGGGGCCTTCTTTATCGCCTTTGCGGTCAAGGTACCGCTGTGGCCCTTCCATACCTGGCTCCCCGACGCACACGTACAGGCTCCCACGGCGGGGTCAGTTATTCTGGCCGGCGTATTGCTGAAGATGGGTACCTATGGCCTCATCCGCTTTAACCTGATGCTCTTTCCAGAGGCGGCGCGGTGGGCGGCGCCGGCCATTGGCGTACTGGCGGTGATAGGCATTCTCTACGGCGCGGCAGTCGCCTTTGCCCAGAGCGATATGAAAAAACTGGTCGCCTACTCCTCCGTGAGTCACATGGGCTTTGTCGTGCTTGGCATCTTCGCGCTCAACGTGGAGGGGATTAGCGGGGCCGTGCTGCAAATGATCAACCACGGCCTGAGCACCGGAGCCTTGTTCCTGGTTGTCGGTATTATCTACGAGCGCCGCCACACCCGCGAAATAGCCGACTTTGGCGGGCTCTGGTCGGTGATGCCCATCTACGGCGGGTTGGCGCTGGTGGTCGTGTTATCGTCGGCGGGGTTGCCCGGCCTGAACGGCTTTATTGGCGAGTTTACCATTATGCAGGGAGCCTTCCTCTCGCCCGACCTGGGAATCTATTTCGTGATGCTGGCCGTTATCGGCGTTATCCTTGCGGCAACCTACCTGCTGCGCATGTTTGCCGGCGCGTTTATGGGCGAGGTGACGCACCACGAGAATAAAGAATTACCGGACGTAAACCGCACCGAATTGGGGGCGCTGGTAGCGCTCATTATTCCCATTGTGGTTATCGGCTTTTTCCCCAATCTCTTTTTCGCCAATATGCAAGCCGGCGTGCAACAGGTGGTCGAACATATTGATGTCGTACGCAACATTGCAGGAGGGGCATAAGGGGTATGGAATTTCCAATTATTGATATGGCGATTGTCGCGCCGATGTTTACCGTGTTCGGGTGGGCGACGGTGCTACTCCTGGTGGATCTGTTTGCGGTTGCCGACGACAACAAGCGCGTGACCGGCTACCTGGCCATCGCGGGCCTGGTGGTGACGGGAGTAGTAGCGGTACTGGTGGGAGCGCGGGGCGGCGTACCCGCCACCACCGATGGTATGCCCTTCGACGGCATGGTCGTGCATGATAATTTCGCGCTCTTTCTCACCGTGCTATTTGTCGTGGTGGGCATCATTAGCATTGCCATCTCGCTGGACTATCTGCCGCGCCAGGGCATTGAGCAGGGCGAATACTACCCGCTGATGATGTTTGCGGTTGGCGGTATGATGCTGCTGGCCCAGAGCACCGATTTAATCATGCTCTTTCTGGGCGTCGAACTCCTCTCCATTACGTTGTATATCTTGACAGCCTTTGCCTACCCGCGCCAGACGTCGGAAGAGGCAGCGATGAAGTACTTGCTGCTTGGGGCGTTTGCGTCGGGCTTTCTGGTCTATGGCATTGCGCTCTTGTATGGAGCCACGGGCACGGTCAACCTGATTGAGATTGGGCGACAAGCCGAGTTGAGCCGTATGACCGAGCACGAGATTTTGCTGCTGGCGGGCGGCGGTCTGGTGCTGGTCGCCTTCGGGTTCAAGGTGGCGCTGGTGCCCTTCCATATGTGGACGCCGGACGTCTACGAGGGAGCCCCAACCCCAGTCACGGCGTTTATGTCGGTGGGCACAAAGGCGGCCGCGTTTGCGGCGCTGCTGCGCGTGCTACTGGTAGCGATGCCCTCACTCGAACAATTCTGGGTGCCAGTCATTGGCGGTATGGCTGTGTTGACCATGCTGGTGGGCAACGTCGGGGCGCTCTCGCAAACCAACGTCAAGCGCATGCTGGCCTATAGTAGCGTGGCCCACGCGGGGTACATTGTGCTTGGGGTAATGGCCGCCATAGAGCCAGGCTCACGCGGGGTAGAAGCCTTCCTGTTCTACCTGGTCGCCTATGCGTTCAGCAATCTGGGGGCCTTCGCGGTGATTATTGCGCTAGAGCAGCGCGGTGAGGCGGCGTGGAGCCTGGATGATTTCTCTGGCCTGTGGAAGCGCCAGCCGGCTCTGGCGCTGTCCATGGCGGTATTTCTGCTATCGCTGGCCGGCGTACCCCCGACAGCCGGCTTTGTTGGCAAGTTCTACCTGTTTACGGCGGCGTGGCAGAGTGGCCTCTGGTTGCTGGTGCTGGTAGGCTTGTTGACGAGTGCGTTGGCCGTGTTCTTCTACCTGCGCATTATCGTGCGTATGTTTATGGAAGAGCCAGTGCGCGAGGTGCAACCCCTGCTGTTCCGCGGCGTGAGCGTAAGCATTGTTATTGCCGTGGTGGGTACGATTGTGTTTGGCCTGTTGCCGACGCCGATTATTGCGCTGGTGGAGCGGTCGGTATCTACGGCGGTTGGGGGTATGTGAGGCGCGGCAGTGGGGAGGCGAGGAAGCGAGGAAGCGGGGAGGCGAGGAAGCGGGGAGGCGAGGGCGTGATGCAACTTGAAGATTACTTTGATTTTCTGCACCCGGATGATATTCGTATCAAAGGGCACCGTATCGGAATAGATGATATTCTTGAACGCTACCTGGAGGGGTACTCGCCAGAGGAAATTGTGGTGTACTATGGTACCCTGCGTCCGGTTGAGGTGTATGCAACGATTACCTACTATCACCAGAATCGCCAGGAGGTTGACGCCTACCTGTCGCGCTTGCAGGCATGGCGTGAACAGCGCAGGCAGGAGATAGCAGCGCAGGAACCACCACCAGTGGTACAACGGTTGCGGACGTTGCGAGAGGAGCGGGACCAACAGCGAGGGGTTGCATGAAGATGCGGTTTCTTCTTGACGAGCATTTGCCACTCCATATGAAAGCAGCAATTCACCACCGAAACCCACTAATTGATGTTCTACGTGTGGGTGATCCTGGTGCTCCGCCATTGGCAACACCTGACCCTGATATTCTGAATTACCTGGGAAAAGCGCAACGTGCCTTGATTACCAAAAATCGGCGCAGTATGATGGAACACTATGGTGAAGCCATAGCAGCAGAACAATCTCACTGGGGCATTTTTGTTGTTGCTTCACATCTTTCTATCAGAAATCTAGCTGAAGAGGTAGAGATGCTCTGGGAGGCAAGCGAAGCTGAAGAATGGATTGATCAACTTCAGAGTCTGCCTTTTTGAAATACAGAAAATAACGAGTCACAGTATCGCAAATTTCAGCATCGGCTACGCCAGTAGCCCCCCTCACCGCCCGGCCCGCCAGGCGACAAACCGTTCTTCCAGCCGGGCCCGCTCCTCGGCGGGTAGCAACGTGGCCCGTATGCCATTCAAGACCAGGTGCGCTATCGTCTCCTCATCCAGCGCAAACGTTTCAGCTATGCGCAGGTACTCATCCGTCAAAGTCGTATTGAACATGGGCGGGTCGTCCGAATTGATGGTAACGTAAAGCCCCGCCGCTAACAAGCGCGGCAGCGGATGATTCGCCAGCGTATCCACAATGCCCAGACAAACGTTACTGGATGGGCACACTTCCAGGGGTATCTGGCGCTGGCACAACGCTTCTACCAGCGCGGCAGCTTCCAGACAGCGTACCCCGTGGCCAATCCGCACCGGCCGGGTGATATGGAGCGCCTCCCACATACTCTCCGCCCCCGCTGTTTCGCCGGCGTGGGGAATGCACGGCAGCCCGGCCTGGTGGGCCCGCGCAAAGCAGGCCGCAAAAGGCGCGATGGGAAAGTCCGCCTCTGGCCCCGCCACCCCAAGCGCCACCACCCCCTGGCCCATACCCGCAATCGCCCATTCGGTAATCAGCATACCGTGGTCGGGGTCAATCGGGCGCGGTATGTCCAGAATAAGGCCCATACCGGTGTCCAGTTCACGCTCGGCCCAGGCGCGGGCACGGTTGATAGCCGCCAACTGCTCAGCAAAGGGCAGGCCCTTGAAGTGATAGTGCGTAAAGGCGGTATAGGTTACCTCGCTGTAGAGAATATTCTGGGCGGCCTGCCCCGCCAGAAAATCGCGCACAACCAGTTCGAGATCCTCTGGCGTGCGGATACACTCCGATATTTTCAGGTAGGTCTGGACAAAGTGACTAAAATCCTGGAAGTAGTACCATTCGCGCAGCTCTTCAACGGTCGCGGCGGGGAGTTCCATGCGATGCTGTTGGGCCAGGCACAACAGCGTTTCGGGACGAATAGCCCCTTCCAGGTGAACATGCAATTCAACCCTGGGCATCGCTCGGATGAACGTTTCAAGCGCTGTGCTCATCGTTTGTCCCCATCGTTGCTAGAGCACCAGCCGGCGCTCATTGATCAGGCGTTGGCGCGTTTTCTTAAACAGGTCATCATAACTAAGACGGCCCATCGTAATTTCATACTTGTGCTCTTGCAATATTTTATGAACTTCGGCGTCAAGCAACTCTTCAACCATCAGTTCATCAGTGATAATCTCGGTCATAGCCAGGCGCAGTTGGGCATCGTTGCCTTGAAACAAGACGCCATCTACCTCCGAAAGAACATCGAGTAATTCATCTACCAGTTGCTCAATTTTTGCCGGTGACAGTTTCATCTGGTTTTTTCCTTCCCGTGAACAACGTTTTTTCCTTTTTCGCTCGAGCCTGTTGCATCTGCCGCGCCAGTAGCAACAACGCGACAGCCCACCCCATCCACGCCAGCAGCACCCGATGGAAGCGGGCGACAAGCAAGACCAGCAGCAGCACAGAGCGGAGCATCGCTACCTGAAATCGTTTATGTCGGACAACATGGGGTTCGCTATCCCAATCGAGCGCGGCAATATGGGCCAGCAAGCCGCGCCGCAAACACCCCTCTAGCGAGAAGAGATAGATAGTATCGGTGTACCGTGCGGCCAGCAACAAATCGCGCTTGAGCGTTTCCCACGGCAGCGCCAGCGCCGGCGCGTCGGCACACTCGCCAACCGTATGCCCGTCTACGTTGCCAACGCCAATACTATCAGCCGAGGGGCCGTAACTGGCAATTAACGCCCCTTGCAGGTGGGCCCCCGGCGTGCTCAGAGGCAAGCCGCTGTTACACTTCAGCACCTCTATGTCGGCGGGCAAGTCTATCACATCAAGCGAACGTTGCAGCAGCGTTGTGCCGGCCCGCCGATCATCCGCCAGCAGCGGTATCTGGTAGGTATGTACCTCGTAGCCATCCTCGTGGATTTCGGCAATCATATCGGTATAGGCGTCGCGCGCGGCCGGGTAGAGCACATTCTCGTGCGAGAGCCAGAGCCGCCGCGCAATATCGCGCATGCGTAAATGGTGCAGATCAACAAACTCGCTGGCGGGGGGTTCAATATCCAACCCTATCGCATCAAAGGTGATCTGGTGATGGCGTACCCATTCTCGAAAGGCGCGGTAGCGTTCCAGCGCTTGAGGGTAGTTCTGGAGGTTAAACCAGCACCCCTCGTCTAGCGGAAGTAGCATCCACGCGACGGTATATACCCCGCGCTCGTTGAGCCAGCGCACCACGCGGGCCCGCTCGTCGCTCAAGTCAAGCATGCCCATGGCCAGGCCGTAGTCGTGTTGGGCCAGTTGATCCAGGACGCCCGCATCCATCAGCACGTGCTGAAGCGCGGCCCCATCCAGTTGCGTTGAAAAGAGGATGCGGGGTTTTCCCAGATCGCTACCGGGTTCCCCAGACGGTTTGATTGATTGGTGCATATCGGTCATATCGGTCATTATCCCACCCCAGACGCAAGCACATCAACCAGCGTGAAGAGAAAAAGCACGCTGGCTATGTAGCTGTTGACGGTGAAGAATGCCACATGTATTTTTGACATATCGTGTGGAGCAATCAGGCGGTGTTCGTAGACCAGCAACCCCGCCGCCGCCACAACGCCTATGCCATAGAACCACCCCAACTCAGGCCGCAGCATCCCAAGCGCCACCAGCGCCACCACCATCAGCACGTGGCATACCTTCGCCACCCATAGCGCCGCCGGTATCCCAAAGCGGGCCGGTATGGAGTGCAAGCCATGTTCGCGGTCAAACGTCACATCCTGGCAGGCGTAGATAATGTCAAAGCCGGCGATCCAGATAGCCACAGCAAAGGCCAGCAACAGCAGCGCCGCATTGATGTGCGGGTCTACCGCCAACCACCCCCCCGCCGGAGCCATCGCGTCGGTGATGCCAAGCACGAAATGGGAGAGCCAGGTAAAGCGTTTCGTAAAGCTGTAGCCGGTGAGCGCCAGCAGCGCAATGGGGGAGAGCGCAAAGCAGAGCGGGTTGAGCTGCCACGCGGCCACCAGCAGCACCCCTAGCCCGCCAATGCCCACCAGCAGCACGGAGCGCCGGCTGAGCCGCCCGGCCGGGATGGGCCGCTGCGCCGTGCGGGGATTGTTGGCGTCTATGTGCGCATCTATCACGCGGTTAAAGCTCATAGCCGCCGTGCGGGCCCCCACCATAGCCAACGTCACCCAGACAAAGGGCCACCCGCCGGGCCACCCGCCCGCCGCGATAAAAAGCCCCAGATAGGCGAAGGGCAGCGCGAAGATAGTATGTTCAAACATGATGTTCTGGCGGTGCTTTTGCACCTCGCGCCAGACGCGGGAGAAGATGGTTTCTCGTGCGATATGTTGCGTGCTGCTCATTGATGCGACCACCGTACTATGCTCAACTTGTTCAACCCTGCGAGTATTATACCCGAAGATGGTTATCCCCGCCGCCGGAGCACCACCCACAGGTGCCGTTGCGTTTCGGGGGTGGCGTGAAAGCGCTCGTCGGCCCGTAGACCGGCCACCCACACCACCGCGTCGGGGGTAGCCAGAATGGGCCAGGCGGCCCGCGCCGGTTGGGGCACCTTCTGGTCTACAAAGAAATCTTGCAACGAGCGACTGCCCGGCTTCCCCGCCGGGCGAAAGCGATCCCCTGCCCGCCGCCGCCGCAGAAGCAACGTCGCGCCAATCTGGTCGGCATCGAGCGCCACCCACCAGCGCCAGCGCCCTTCGCGGGGCCGGTCGTCCGGCGGCGCAAACGTGCAGACGACCGCCCACGCCTCCGACAGCGGCGTGACGCCGGGCACCGCCAGCAGGTGCTCGTCGGCGGTCAATTGCGGCGGGGAGCTATCGCCGGCAAGCGTCGTGCTGTGCGGATCGCCGGCCAGCACCAGGATAGTGCCATACTCCACGCGCAGGAAGAGGCCCCGCCCCAACGCTTGCTGGTGGCCGGTGCCTTGCGTGGCGGCGTGGCGTCCCGCCTCCACCAGGTCGTAGGCCAGGTCGTCGCTCCCGCTCAGCAAGCGGGCCGCCCGCCGCAGCGCGTAGCGTTGCAGCGACACTGGCAAGGTGCCCCACGTCGCCTGATCGAAGCGCACTACCCCCGCCTGCTCTGTGACAAACGGCGTCTGCCAGAGCGCGTCCAGTTGGGCCTGGATGTAGGCGTAATCATCGGCGCATACCTGGGCGGTGCGCCCCAGGGCGGCTACAATCTGCTGGTTGTACTGCGCCATATGCGGCAGCAGGTCGGCGCGGATACGGTTGCGCGTGTAGTACTGCGCGGCGTTCGATGGGTCGTGGCGCGGGTCAAGGTAGTGTTCGGCGCAGTAGTCTTCAATTTCGGCGCGGGTGGTGTAGAGCAGGGGCCGCACCAGCGGGGGGGCAGGGTCTTTCGGGGCGGGGGGGGGGGGGGCAGTATCGCTCCCCCACTCGTGCCAGGGAACGCAGAGGCGCATACCGCGCAGACCGGCCGGCCCCGCTCCGCGTAACAGGTGCAGCAGCACGGTTTCGGCCTGGTCATCGGCGTGGTGCGCGACGGCGACGCCATCCGCTCCCACCTCTGCGGCCACCCGCGCCAGGAAGGCGTAGCGTGCAGTTCGGGCGGCGGCCTGTTTGTTCTGGTGCTGGTCGTGGGCAATGGCGGCAACGTCGGCTTGCGCAACCGTAGCGGGCAAGTCCCACGCGCTGGCGGTGTGGGCGACAAAGCGAGCCTCTGCCGCCGACTCGTCGCCACGGAAGCGGTGGTCAAGGTGGGCGACGTGCAGGGCGGGGCCGCCTTCGTCGCGCAGTCGCCACAGCAGGTGGAGCAGGCAGAGCGAGTCGGGGCCGCCGGAGACGGCTACCACCAGGGTGCGGTGGGGGGCGAAGAGCGATAGTGCTTGCAGGGTATGGCGTACCCGGTTGAGCATGGCGCTAGAGTCTTTCTATGAGCCATTGAAAAAAAATAGCGGCGAACAGGGGAATTGTTCGCCGCCCATACCGTGTGGTGCCGAGGGAGGGACTTGAACCCTCGACCTGACGCTTATGAAACGTCCGCTCTGACCAGCTGAGCTACCTCGGCACTTGCTCTTACAGCGCATCATGATACCACGCCCCCGCCCCGCCGTCAAGCAAAAATTTCCCATGGTATAATCGCAACATGGAATAGGCAACCGCCAGCAAACACAAGGAGCGAAACCTATGAGTTACGGAATCAAACTCGACCCCCGCCCCATCGGGGGTGACCTCTCCATACAAAACCTGGTAGACCAGTATATGCTGGCCTACAACGGCGCCCGCCTGCGCGAAGCGTGCCAACTCTTCGCCCGCAAAATAGCCCGCCCCGATGTCACGGTTGGCGTCTCGCTGAGTGGGGCCCTCACCCCCACCGGCCTGGGCACCGCCGCCATAGTCCCCCTCATCCGCGCCGGATTGATAGACTGGGTGGTGAGCACTGGCGCAAACCTCTACCACGACATCCACCGCACGCTTGGCTTTGATATGTTTGGCAGCACTCCCTTTGCCAACGATACCGAACTGCGCGAACGCAATATTATCCGTATCTACGACATTCTGTTTGATATGGAAGTACTGCTAAAGAGCGACAAGTTTCTGTACGAGTGTATGCGCGGCGAGGAATTTCAACATACCATGGGCACCGCCGAACTACACTACCGTCTGGGGCGCTATACCCAGGCGCGAGAACAGGCCCTCAATAACGGCTATGTCTCCATCCTCACCGCCGCCTATGAAGCCGGCGTACCGCTCTACACCAGCAGTCCCGGCGACTCGACCATTGGTATGAACGTGGCCGCGCTGGCCTTGCAGGATAACAAACTGCGCTTTGATGTGGAACGCGACGTCAACGAAACCACCGCCATTGTCTACCACGCCAAAAAGCATGGCGGCCAGAGCGCCGTCGTCATCTTTGGGGGCGGCTCGCCAAAGAATTTTGTGCTACAAACCGAGCCACAAATTCAAGAAGTGTTGGGACTGGAAGAGAAGGGGCACGACTACTTCATCCAGGTAACCGATGCCCGCCCCGACACGGGCGGCCTCTCCGGCGCAACCCCGTCCGAGGCGGTCACGTGGGGCAAGGTAGACCCGGAGCAATTGCCCGATAGCGTGGTGTGCTACGCCGACTCGACCATCGTTCTACCGATTATGGCCGCCTACCTGCTGGCGACTGTGCCGACGCGCCCCCACAAACGGCTCTACGACCACCGCGAGGCGATGCTGGAAGAACTGGCGACCGAGTATGTGGACAAGCAATTGGGCGAAGGATGGGGGAAAGACCAGGGCTAATATGCAACGGTGGGACTGGAAACTGTTTTTCGGGTGGCTCCTGGCGACCACCTCTGGTTGGTTGGCGGGGTGGGCCCTGGGCGGTACGCTCGTGCGCCACGTGGCGGAGCCGCTCTCCATCGCGGTGCGCGGAACACTGTTTGCGGTACTGTTCGGGGCCCTTGCCGCCGCACTGGCCGGTCTGGGCGTGGGGGTGGCCCAGTGGGTTGTGCTGCGCCGCTATATGCCCCGCGCCTGGCGGTGGGTGGTGGCGACGGTAGGCGGGTGGACGGTGGGCGGGGCCGCGGCGCTGCTCATCCTCTGGACGCTCTCGGTGGCCGTCTCCAACGCCGCGCTGCGCCTCGCCATCACGGTCGCCCCCGCCGATACCGCGGCACGCTTTGCCGATACGCTTGGCGGTCTGGTGGGGTGGGCCGTGGTGGGGGCCATCCCCGGCCTGGCCCAGTGGTTCATCTTCCGCCGCCACCTGCCCCGCGCCTACTGGTGGATAGCCGCCAGTAGCGCTGGTATTGCGCTGGCGCTGGTAGTCGCCTATACCGTGGTGTCGGCGCCGCTGGTGGCCGCGCTGGCCACGGCCCGCGGCGTTGTCTGGGCTACCCTGGGTGGCGGGGTAGGGGCCGCGATGGGAGCCGTGGCCGGGGCGCTCTACGGCGCTATCACGGCCGCGGCGCTGGTCTGGCTTGCGCGCCCGGTGCGGCGGTGAGGCGCTTCACAGCCATGGTATGATACCAGTGACGGGTGATGCGTGACGCGAGGACAGGTGATGCGAACGCACACGATGCCACGGAATACATAGAGGTAATCAATCGAATATGGTATGATTGAAACAGCGTGTTTAGAACACATCCCCACGGACTCAGGGACAAGGAGCGCAAAGCCAATGACCGTACAACCTGTTGAAAACCCGACCGTGACCGAACAACGGTTCCCGATGAGCTATCAATCATTTCTGCAATGGGTAGATGATTCGACCCACGCCGAATGGGTCAGAGGAGAGGTTATTGTTTTTATGCCCCCCACAACGATACATCAGCTTATTAGTATCTTCTTATCCACCGTGCTCAAGGATTATGTGGATATGCTCAATCTGGGAACCGTTCTCACGGCTCCATTTGAGGTGGTCATTCTGCCCGACCAATCCTACCGCGAACCAGACATTATCTTTGTTGCCAGCCACAACCTGCACCGCCTGACTGGTGAGCGGTTGCATGGCCCGCCGGACCTCATTATTGAAATTGTTTCGGCCAGCAGCGCGACCCGCGACTACCGCGAAAAATGGTATGAGTACCAGCACGTCGGGGTGCCCGAATACTGGATCATAGACCCGCGCCCCGGTCACCAACACGTCAGTGTGTACCAGTATGACCACCAGCAGCGCTATCAGACTATAGCCCCCGATAGCCAGGGGTGCTACCATTCGCAAGTAATCCCCGGCTTCTGGTTCTCCCCCGATTGGTTGTGGCACCATCCCCTGCCCGCCACAATCACAACCCTGGCAACCATCGCCCCGCATATTCTCCGGGGGGCCCTTGAGTAAAAGTACCTCGCAACCACGTTTTATAGACAAACCCCTTACCAGGGAGTAAGCATCAGTAGATGGATCAATCGTCGCACCAACAGCGCGACCCGGCCCATGATACCGAACAAAGCCAGCCAATGACGTACGACCAGTACTTACAACTCATTGCCCAGGACATCCACGCCGAATGGGTCAAAGGCCGAGTAACCATCTTTAACGCCCCTACGACAAGCCATCGCATGGTGCAAATGTTCTTTTCTAGCTTGCTGAACGATTTTGTGAGTTTCTTCAACCTTGGCGTTGTTATCCCGGCCCCCTTTGAAATGGTACTCTATGCTGGCAACGTCTCGCGCCAACCCGACATCCTGTTTGTGTCGCGTGCCAATATGGACAACCTGGATTTTGACCGTCTGCAAGGCGGGGCCGACCTGGTGGTAGAGATTGTCTCCGAGTCCAGCGCCAACCGCGACTATCGCGGCAAGTATTATGAATATCAGCATGCGGGTGTCAAAGAATATTGGATTGTAGACCCGCGCCCCGACAAGCACTATGTCTACGTCTACCGGCTCGATCCCACCGGCCGCTACCAATCGCTGATGCCCGATAGACATAGCCGCTACCATTCCCGCGTGCTGCCGGGCTTCTGGGTTAATACAACCTGGCTCTGGCAGGGGATGCTGCCGGATGCTAGAAGGGCTTTATCGGAAATAGCCCCCGATACCTTGCGATGATGAAACTATTGCTCAATAACCAACCCCTTGCGGGAGAGAACCCGGCCGCCACCATCACCGAATGGCAGGCGGTAGAATTTGCCTGCACACCGCCGCCCGGCTATGCCCTTGCGCTGAGCATTGGCGGAATGCTGGCCACCACCACGTTGCACCCCTTCCAGCACCCCGGCGACCCGGACTGGCGCTGGACATGGAACCCGCACAATACCACCGGCCAGGTGCGTCTGGCCCTTACCGCCACCCACCCCGACGGGAGCCACGCAACACAGCACTATACCTTGAACGTTGCCCCCCGCACGATAGACCAGCAGCACTATACCTTGCTGCTCGACGACCTGCAACGCATCCTGCCGGCCGTGCTGTCCACCCTGAGCGGCCACGCCACCGGCGCTATCCTGGCCCCCTCGCCAGTGGGCAGTATTCCCCGTCAGCAAAGCCTGCTAGAAACCTATTGCGCCTTCTTTGACGAGCGCTTCGCCACGCTGGAACAGGCGATGGCCCAGATAGCCCGCGCCCCCCATACCCACGCTATCCCCGAAACAGCGCATATATCCCCCGAACAGGCGTATGACCTGTCCCGCCTGGGCCACGACCTGGCGCACAGCCCCCCGACCCGCGCTGGCGACCACATCCTGCCGCAATACATGAGCCAATCGTGTCCCCGCCCCTCCCCCGATACCTACGAAAACCGCCTGCTCAAGCGATTGCTGCACGAGCTCTGGCAACGCGCCACAACCCTGGAAAGCTGGGCCAACCAGCACGCGACAACCGACGAAGCCAGGAGCACGATGGCCGACCGCCTGGCCGGTATTACCCGCCGCCTGCGCCAATGGCAAACGCTCCCCTTTCTGGAAGGGGTTGGCTCGCTCACCGCTACCCACGGCGCAACCCATACCATGCGCCACCACCTGGCCTATCGCCATATCTACCGCCTCTGGCAAGACCTGCGCCGCTTGCCCTGGCTGGTTCCCGCCGCTTCCCAGGTACACATCCCCATCAGCAACGTGCCACAACTCTACGAATACTGGTGCGCTATCCACCTGATGCAAGCATTGTTGGCCCTGCCCGACACGACCATAGAAAGCCACCATCTGCCAACCGCCCCCCCATTTCGTCTGCTGGAAAATACGCCGCTCCTGGAAATGACCTGGCACAGTGCCACCCTGCGACTGCGCTATCAACCGCGCTACCAACCCAACCCCACCCGCACCGATACGCTGGCCTCGCTCGATAGCCATACCCACATCCCCGATCTGGTGCTGGAATTGCTCCCCCCCCACTACCCCCCACGCCTGCTCATCTTCGACGCCAAATATCGCCTTGACCAGCGGCGCGGCGAGCCACCGCAAGACGCGCTTGCCGACGCCTATACCTACCTGGGAAGCATAGGACTGGCCGGCGTTCCCCGCGTCGTGCTCGTCTCCGCGCTGCTCTACCCCGGCACAACCGTACCCACCCACCACGCCAGCGGCATCAGCACCATACCGCTGCTGCCCGGCGCAACCGACCCGCTGTACCAGTGGTTGCATACCCTTCTGGCGGAGGTGTGCGGCCAATGAACAGGTAGGGTATGCCAGACATTTTTTCCGCAGCAGCGTTTTGTCCAGAGCAAACAGCCACGGAACGCAGTATATTGCACAGCAACATACGACCATGGAAGCGTCACACAACGGTCAGTCTCTGGATGGGGATAGCGCAACCCCCCCCGCGAGACGCGCGCGCTCCCAGGCGCGGAAACTGTTCTATCAAACCCAAATAGGCACAGCCCGTGGAACATTGCGCCTGCATGGTATAATTTCTGTACGATAATCCTTGCGTGAGTATAATCAATGGTAGCGATACTTATACGGTGCCTGAGAAGACCCGCCATACGCGACGTAACCGATACTGAGAGGGCAGCGCGACGGGGAAGCGTCACACTGCCCTCTCAGCTTTATCATGCGCAAATGCCAGCAGAGCGCGGCGGCTATTGCAAGGTTTCTGCAAGGCCCATTCGGTAGAATGATGTCACGGTACGGTGGTGGTAGGAGCAAACACCGGTTTGCCCAAACCACTATGCCAGGAGAGAAGGCATGTACGTGAAATTTTGGGGAACACGGGGTTCTATTCCAACCCCGCTTTCCAGCACCAGTATTCAGGATAAAATACGGCAGGCGTTGCTTGGCGCACAGGGGGTTGATCTGCGTGATCATGCCGCGGTTGACCGGTATATCGAGCGGCTCCCGCATACCGTTCGGGGGACGGTTGGCGGCAATACGGCGTGTATTGAAATACGGGTTGATAACCAGTTACTCATCCTCGACGCCGGCTCTGGCTTGCGCGTGCTTGGGTTAGAGCTTATGCGACAGGGGGCCGGCAAGGGCAACCAGCACATGGATATGCTCATTACCCATACCCACTGGGATCATATCCAGGGCTACCCGTTTTTTGTACCGGCATTCATTCCCGGCAACTCTATCACCTTCTACTCGCCCTTTGCCAATCTGCAAGAACGATTGAGCCGCCAGCAAGATGATACCTACTTTCCCGTCACACTGGAATATATGCGGGCCACCCGCTGCTTTCACACGCTTGCGCCGGGGCAATGGACCCGCATAGGCAATGTGCGCATCTATCCCCTGCGCCTCTCACACCCTGGCACATGCTATGGCTATCGCATTGAGGATGATCACTCTAGCCTGGTATACGCCACCGATGCCGAATATAAGCGCGTAGACCCGGCCCATACCGAAGAGTATATCCGCTTTTTTCACGAAGCCGATTTATTGGTATTCGACGCGCAATATACCATTACCGAGGCGCAAGACCGCCCCGACTGGGGGCATAGCTTTGCGCTGGTGGGGGCCGAGTTTGCCCGCCGCGCCAATGTGCGACGTCTGGCCCTCTTCCACCACGACCCCACCAGTAGCGACGAAAAGATATGGATAGGGCGCGACCAGGCCGAGGCTTACATTACCAGTATGCCCAATGTTGAATGTAATTGCGAAGTTATTGTCGCTTACGATGGGTTGAGTATAACCCTGTAACCCCAGACCCGGCCAGGTTTGGGCCGGTGCCGATGGAAGGTATGATGTATAGTACAACCACACCAGACGAAGTAACCGAGACACCGGTGCGCCAGCGCCTGGACAGTTTTTACGAATTGAGCCGGCGTATGCATGCTGGCCATAGTCTCCCCGATTTGTTTGCCTACGTGGTAGAGATGGCCCGCTCCCTGACTGGCGCACAGCGCGGGGTGCTGCTGCTTGTTGGCGACGAGGAGTCCGGCGAGCCCCGCGAACAGGTGGCCGCGTCTGCGCCGAGGCCCCCCCACCAGGCCCTCGGTCTGGTGAGCCGGGCGGTGCTGGACGATGTGCTACACGACGCCGCCCCCCGGCTGGTGCAACATATGGCCCACGACAACCGCTACCGCCACACGCCGCCCCCGCCGGAGGTGTGTTCGGTCGTCGCCGTGCCCCTGGTCGCCGAAGGCTCGCTGGTCGGGATACTCTACCTTGACCACCACCAGCCGGAACAGTTTACCCAGGAGGATAGAGATTTTCTGGTTGCGTTTGCCAGTCCTGTGCTGCTCACGCGCTATCGGGCACAGCAACACCAGCAGCAGATAGCGCAACTCTCGCAGCAAGCCCAGGCCCAGAATCGCCACCTCACCTACCTGAACGAGATTGGTAGCGCCCTGACGCGCAGCCTCAACCTGTCACACATCCTTCAAGTGATTATCGAGGGGGTCAACGCGCTATTGGAGACAGAACGTTCCTCGGTCTTTCTGATAGACGAGGAAACCAACGAACTCGTTTTGCGCTATAGCAACGAGGGCCCCAACGATATACGCCTGCCATCCCCGTGGCAGGGGGTGGCGGGGTGGGTCGCCACCCACGATACCCCCACCCTGGTCAACGATACCAGCAGCGACTCGCGCTATCTGCGCCAGTTTGCGCTGGATATTGGCTACGAGGCCCACTCCATCCTGTGTGTACCGCTCAAGGTGGAAGGGCGCGTTATCGGGGTGGTCGAGGTGCTCAACAAGATTGGTGGGCAATGGTTTACCCACCACCACCAGGAATTGCTCACCGACCTGACGCGCTGGGCCGCTATCGCCTTGCACAATGCCCGCCTGTACGAAGAGCGCGTCCAGGCCTACCAGCGGCTTGCCGCCGAACAGCAGCGCCGCATTGCCGCCGAAACGCGCGGCGCGATGGCCGCGGTTATCCTTGACATTGGGCATACGATGAACAATATCATTGGCGCTATCCGCGTCTGGGCTTTGACGCTTGAAGGCGAGCCTATACCAGAGCGCAGTCTGCCCCTGATAACCCACATTCGGGAGAATGCCGAAGAAGCGATAGAGCTTATTCGCACGATGCGCGGCCCGCTTGAACACGCTACCATAGCCGCCACCAGCGTCTACGAATGTCTGGACAGCGCTATGCAGAGTTGCTGGCGGCCCGACACGATTACCCTGCACACGGCGCTTGCCAGCGATTTACCGCTGGTATCGGCAAACCGTATCCGCCTGGAAGCCGTCTTTCAAAATGTGCTTTCCAACGCGATACAGGCTATTGGGCATGAGCAGGGCGAAATCACGATTACCGCTCGTTGTACCGACGAGGGGTGGGCCGAAGTGCAGATACGCGACAATGGGCCCGGCATCGCGCCAGAGGTACGCGAACAACTCTTTACGCCGGGCATCTCAGACAAAGATGGGAGCCTGGGTATTGGCCTCTGGCTTGTCGAAACGTTCATCCGTCAATTTGGCGGGACGATTGATTGGAACAGCACGGTTGGGGAGGGGACGACCTTTGTTATTACCCTGCCGCCGATAGCATAACATGGAGTAATGCGCTATGTCGCCTTGCAATATTCTTGTGGTTGAAGATCGGGACGATTGGCAAACAATCCTTAGCACCGCCTTGCAACGCGAAGGGTATACCCCCTTCGCCACCACCTCCTACGCCAAAGCGCTCGCCATGCTCGACACCCATTCGTACGCCCTGGCCGTTATTGATCCGGTGCTCGATGTGCATAACCGCTTTAACCGCGACGGGTTAAGCGTTATCCAAACCATCCGCAGCAGACAACCTGCCATGCCCCTGGTTATCGTCACCGGCTCGCTCACCCGCGACATGCAGTCCAGTCTGCAACACCTGGGCCTGGATGTGCCCGTGATGCTCAAGGAGAGTTGGGACCCGCTATCGTTTACCACCCTGGTACGCAGTCTGGTGGGCGCCCACCACCAGAGCGACCCCACCACGCCCCCCCACCCCGGCTGCGAAACGGTGACGCTAGAGGTGTGCCCATTGCCGCCCACCGTCGAAACATGCCCGCCCGGCTGTCCGCGGGTGCTGGTAGTCGAAAACCGCCCGGACTGGCAAGCCATCGTCACGCGCGTGCTGGACTCGGCGGGCTACTTCTGGCGCGTGGCCGCCACGGCCCAGGAGGCTGTCCGCGAACTGGAACAGGAGAGTTTCCACCTCATCCTGCTCGATCTCAAGCTCCAATCCAACGACCTCCCCATCACTTCCAGCGAAGGATGGCTTTTGCTCGACTACCTGGTCGAATCGCGCCCCACCAGCAAGGTGGCTATCTTGAGTGGCAAAGCCTGCCCCGGCGACGTGGCGACGCTGCTCACGCGCTACCCGGTCATAACCTTTCTCGAAAAGCAACGCTTTACCCCCCAGGATATTCTGGACGCCGTAGACCAGGCCACCCGCGCGCCGGCCCTGCGTATCCAGACCCTCGGGCCCTTCCGTATCTGGCGCGACAACCAGGCCATTGTCGTCTGGGAGCGCCCCCAGGCCGAAACGGTCGTCAAGATATTGCTGGCGCGGCTTGCGCAGAATGGCCGCACCGTGCCCGCCGATCAGCTTATCACCTACCTGTGGCCCGACGCCGACGAAGAGAGCGGCCGCAAAAAGTTACTCCCGCTCATCAGCAACGCCCGCCACATGCTGGAACCGGACATAGAACCGCGCGACTCCCACTTCATCGTGCGCAATTCCAACGGCTATTGCTTCGATATGGGCAGCAGCGTACAATGGGATTTGCTCAGCCTGCGCGAACATATCCGCCTGGGGCAACTCCTGGCCCAGCAAGGGCGGCGGGAAGAGGCGGTAGCCGAACTGGAAAAAGCCCGCGCCCTCTACCAGGGCGACTTTATGACCGAAGATTGCTACGCCGAATGGGTTGGTACCCTGCGCCGCAGTATCGTCAACGAATTTTGCGAGGGGTTGTTGATATTAGCCGACAGCTATACCGCCCTGCAAAACTATGCGGGAGCCATTGCCGCCTGCGAACTGATATTACACAAAGACCCCTTGCAAGAGCGCGTCTACCGCCGCCTGATGTGTCTGCACGCCGCTAACAATGACAAGGGCCAGGCCTTAAAAGTGTACCGCGATTGCCTGAAGGTGTTTGAAGAATTGTTTGGCGAAAGCCCCACTCCCGTTACCCAGGCCCTCTATGACGCCATCGCCAACGATGAACCAATCGTCTGTGAAACGGAGTATTGATACAAGGTGCGATTGATGCGTGAGAATTACTCTGTAGCATGGGGGGGGGCGTTCGCGCCCCCCCGC
>DAOTUK010000134.1:0-3409 GCA_034437375.1 Chloroflexaceae bacterium
GGGGGGGAGGGGGGAGGCGGGGAGGCGGGGAGGCGCGGAGGCTCACATCGGGCCTGGTTTCCCCCGCACACTACGCACCATACGCACGATCTCCTCTTCGGAAGGGCCGCCGCCATTCTGCTCCCACCAGCGGCGATACCAGCGCAGATTCTCGATAAAGGCAAGCAGCACCTCCTGGGCCGTGAGGGGCGGCACCTTCTGGCGCAGCATCTCTAGCGTTTCC
Organism: Chloroflexaceae bacterium; assembly: GCA_034437375.1. GTDB lineage: Bacteria > Chloroflexota > Chloroflexia > Chloroflexales > Chloroflexaceae > JAAUSY01. The sequence goes on from DAOTUK010000134.1 coordinate 224, forward strand.
TCACATTCGCAAGGCGTCACCTCATCGGTTGCCGACAGGATACGTTCGGCCCGCAGAAAGAATAATTCGCGCTCGATAGCCGGAAAATCCCCCGCTATCTGGCGAATATTGCCCAGGTAGCATACCGTCCGTTGGCGGGGGCGGCCGGCCTCATCGCGGTAACTCTCTACCAGGTAGGCATCGTGAAAACTGGTATCAGCGACCGATGCGTTTTTATGTTTGCGGACAACCCAACGCACATACATGGTGAGAGATCCTGGTGTATAGACATTACGGAAAGTTCCGAGCAGTACCGACAACGCGCTAGTTTTATTATACCCCACGATAGCGCTTTTTTGAATACCATATAAAGGCTATTCGCGCAGGTACATGCAGCACGCGCGGCCCCCGCAACCAGATTTACCCGTGTGCCACCTCTGTGGTACTATGGGGCCAGGAACCTTTTACGCATAGTTTTCTGGATGGAACCGGATGCAATTCAAAGAATGGATACAAACCCTGCCGGCCTACAAGCCGCCAAAGCTGATTGCCAAACAGACCAGCGATATGGTCAAGCTCTCGTCAAATGAGAACGCGCTTGGCCCCTCGCCGCTGGCGCTCGAAGCGCTACACGACGCCCTGCCCACCATCTACCGCTACCCGGACACCGCCGCCGCCGCCCTGCGCGAGGCCCTGGCCGCGCACGTGGGGCTCACGCCCGAACACGTCATATGCAGCAACGGCTCTGATGAATTGGTCTTTCTCCTGTGCCTGACCTTCCTGCGCGAGGGGGACGAGGCCGTGATGGCCCAGGGCACCTTCATCAGCTACCTGTTGCGCACCATCGTGATGGGGGGTACCCCCGTGCGCGTGCCGCTACGCGACTATACCCACGACCTGGCCGCCCTGCGCGAGGCGATTACCCCGCGCACCCGCCTGCTCTTTGTGTGCAACCCCAACAACCCCACCGGCACCAGCAACGGAGCCGAGGAGGTCGCCCGCCTGCTGGACGCGGTACCCGACAACGTGCTGGTGGTCATGGACGAAGCCTATATCGAATATGTCCAGCGCCCCGACTACCCCGACCTGCTGCCAGAGATACGCAACGCCCGCCCCAACCTGATACTGCTGCGTACCTTTGCCAAAATCTATGGCCTGGCCGGGCTGCGCGTGGGCTATGCCTATACCCACCCCGACATTGTGGCCTACCTGGATCGCGCCCGCCCCACGTTCAACGTCAACGCGCTGGCCCAGGTAGCCGCCATAGCCGCGCTCCGCGATAGCGACCACGTGGCGCGGAGCCGTGCCCACGCCGAAGCAAGCCGCGCCTTCTTTGCCCGCGAACTACCCCGCCTGGGATTGGAGCCTATCCCCTCCGAAACCAACTTTATCGCCGTAGCGGTAGGAGACGATGCGGCCGTCACCGAACGCCTCTACCAGCAAGGCTTTACCGTCACCCCTCTGAGCGGGTGGGGCGTACCGGGTTGTATCCGCATTTCGTTTGGCACCGAAGCGCAAAACCAGCGCTTCATTGCCGCGCTGGCCAACGCTATTGCTTGACATGAAGCAACGTTCCCACTCCGCCATACTCCTGGGAGGGGCCATAGTGCTGGGCCTGATTGCGCTGTTGTCCTGGCATACGGCCGCGGCCCCGCCCCGCTGGCCCATACTACCCGACCAGCCGGGCCAGCCGGGCCCCGCGCTGGAGCAATCGCACCCGCTCACGGGGACGGCGGCCCTGCGCCAGCAGCGAGCGCCCTTCGACCCCCACCCCATCCTCTACGACGATTTCTCCCGTCCCGCCGACAGCGTACTGCCTAACAGAGCCAGCGGCATAGCCCAGACCCGCCTTGCGAACGGCCAATATAGCTTGCAGCTTGACGCGCCCGATACGGTGGGGTGGAGCCTGGTAGCGGGGGGCTATGGCGACATCGCGCTACAGGTTGAGAGCAGCACACCACCAGCGCAGCAAGCAACGGTAGCCAGCGGGCTTATCTTCCGCTACCAGGATAGCGACAACTTCTATCTGTTCAACGTCGCAAACAATGGTCTGTATAGCCTGGAACGGGTGCAAAACGGGGAATGGGGCACGTTCATAGGATGGACACCATCCCACGCCATACGCACCAGCAGCGCCCCATCTCCCGCGTCGCCTGTGACCAACACGCTCCGCCTGGAAACCAGCGGCCCCTACATCACAATGAAAGTAAACGGGATACTGCTAGAAACCACCATGGACAACAGCGTCACCAGCGGCCAGGCCGGTCTGGCCATCACCACCTTTGCGGAGGGGCCGGGGGTCGTGTCGTTTGATAATCTAAGTCTGTTTCAAAAGCGAGAATAAAATCAAATGCTACCAAACCATCTTTCAGCCTATCTCAACACATTCGAGACACTGGCCGAACAACCCGCCAACCGGTGGGAAGGCTTTGCCACTGGTCTGAATGAAGCAAAGCATTTTGCGCTACGCTACCAGATAGCCTTTGCCTGCTATGCGGTGGGGGCGCTCTGTCTCCACCCCGCCGCCGCAATAGACGAACAAGAGCGCTGTCTAGACACCATGGCGCTGTTGATAGATCGGATGCTACAACGGCGAGTATGGGCCTACTACGGTATCAAAGCCGAACTGGAAGGGCTTAGCACCGACCCCATCAAAAAGGACAATATCGAGTATAGCGGGCACCTGGCTATGATGATTGGCTGGTTTGAGGCCGCCGGGGGCGATAGCCGCTACGACGAACCCTTTACGCTGCTCTGGTCGAACACCGAGCGCTTTGTATATACCCATAGTACGCTGGTAGAGACTATCTGGGAGCAGATGCAGGAGCGCCCCCACCGCGGCGTCACCAGTATTACCGGGCACACCCACGTTATCCATATGAACCAGGCTGTATGGGCCCTGGCGCTGTACGATGCGCTACACGGCAGTTCCCATGCTACGGTCAACGCGGAATGGGTCGCGTTTCTACAACGCAAGATGGTGTTGCGGGGGCCCTGTCTGCCGGGGCGCGGCGTCTTTAGCGCCCTCTACCTGAACCGCCTCAATATGCCCATGAACGCCAGTCTCAACCTGTGCGACGCCTGGACGCTGGCCTTTCTCGCGCCGCTCTACCCGGAACTGTCCCACCAGCTTATGCCGCGCTTTCAGCGCTGTATCCGTCGCCAGCAGGGAACGATACCACCCCCACCCCCCCCACCCCCGCTACC
>DAOTUK010000135.1:0-8462 GCA_034437375.1 Chloroflexaceae bacterium
GGCGTAAAGGTGGGTTGGGGCGTCGGGCTTGGGGGTTCGGGGGTAACGGTGGGGAGGCGCGCCAGGGTGGGGAAGGGCGACGGTGTGGGCGGTAGCGCACTGGAAATATAGTCGCAACCGCTCAGCGAGCCGCCTAATACCAGCAGCAAGAGCGCCCCTAGTAGACGAGGGTACCAGCAAGGGAATGATCGCCACATTGCACCGTTTCCTTTTTTGATTGGCTATGAGAAAGCCAGTGCTTGCATTGCTGCTATGCACTGGCTCTTGAGGATACTGGTCGGGGCGAGTGGATTTGAACCACCGACCTCCGCGACCCGAACGCGGCGCTCTACCAGGCTGAGCCACGCCCCGACGATAGGTTGGGCAACGTTGGTGCCGAAGGTGGGAGTCGAACCCACACGAGGTTGCCCTCAACGGTTTTTGAGACCGTCGCGTCTGCCATTCCGCCACTTCGGCTTGCAACATTCCATAGTATAGCAGACCGCGTGGGGGGAGTCAATAAGGATGCAGATTTTGGGTGTGGCAGACATGTTTCCGCGCCTGGGAGCGCAGGCGGGACGCCTGCGCCGGGGCGGGCCCGATGTCCGCGCTCCCAGGGGTAGCTCCCTCGGATTGTCTGTTCTCAGCACCATGCCTACCCTTGAGAGGCTCCCCGCCTCCCTCCCCCAGGGCGATGGCAACGTCGTCGTGCCGACGACAGAATCAGGCTTTTCTGCATTTATAGACGTTGGTTTGCGCCTTCGGCGCGAGATACGGGGGGGTGTGGCACGCCTTCGCCGCGCCACACCCCCCAAAAAGGTAGTTTTGCGGGCCCCCGCCCCGCCCGCTCCCCAGGTGTCCTGGTTGACGTAAGATTTTGTAATCGCCCTGGCCACCCCCACCCCGACTCGCACATTTTCCGCGAACACGCTACAATAGGCCACGCCGTAAGGCTTGTATATGAGGATATTCCCCAAAAAGCAAGGAAAGGAATACAATGGAAGAAACACAACACAATGCGCTGAACATGCCGCGTCTGAATGAGGCGGCCCCCGCCTTTACCGCCAACACCACCCACGGCACCAGAAAATTGTCGGACTACCAGGGCAAATGGCTCGTCCTCTTCTCCCACCCCGCCGACTTTACCCCCGTCTGCACCACCGAATTTATGGCCTTTGCCAACCACTACGACCAGTTCCAAAGCCTCAACTGCGACCTGCTCGGCCTTTCCATAGACAGCATCTTCTCGCACATCTCCTGGGTGCGCAACATTCAAGAGAAGTTTGGCGTCACCATCCCCTTCCCCATCATTGAAGACCTTTCTATGACCGTTTCCAAAACGTACGGCATGGTTCACCCCGGCGCCAGCGACACCTCCGCTGTCCGTACCACCTTCATCATAGATGACAAAGGCATCTTGCGGGCCATGCTCTACTACCCGATGACGAATGGTCGCTCGATACCCGAAATACTGCGTATGGTCAAAGCGCTGCAAACCTCCGACGCCAACGGCGTGGCCACGCCAGAGAGCTGGCTGCCGGGCGACAAGGTGATAGTGCCGCCGCCCAAGACCGCCGACCAGGCGGCAGCCCGCCTGGACGAGGGCTACGAATGCGTTGACTGGTACTTCTGCAAGAAGGAACTCTAGGCATCAGAGGTTCCGTAGGGGCCATTTTCCTGGGAGCGCGGGCATTTTACCCACTCCGGGGCGAGCGAGACGCTCGCGCTCCCAGGCGCGGAAAACTTTCTGGCACCCCCCTGCCACACCAGACCATTGTCCCCCAACGCTTTTATGTTATACTATAGACGTGTTCCTGTCGGGCATAGCGCTGGATCTCGGTGTGCATAACCGTATGATGAACGTATCCAGTAGGCCCGTATGGACGTTTGCAAGCATAATACAGAGCGCCATGGAACCAGACCCAGGCAACGGGTTGTTCCCGTAGCGCTCCTTGCGATAGAGGAAAAGTATGCGACTAGACCGATTTACCGAAAAAGCCCAGGAGGCGTTTCAAGACGCCCAGGAAATAATGCAAGAGCAACACCATACCCAACTGGACGTTGAGCATATTTTCCTGGCGCTCCTGCGGCAACGCGACGGACTGGCCACCCGTGCGCTGGCTCGTCTGAATGTTGCCAGCGAAGACGTGGTACAGCGCGTTGAACGCGAGCTCGAAAAATCGCCCAAGGTCTATGGGCACTATGGCTATGGCAACCAGGTATACGTCACCCCCCGCACCCAACGGCTCGTCAAGCGGGCCGAAGAGGAAGCCAACCGCCTTGACGACCAGTACGTCGGGGTAGACCACCTGTTAATCGCCATGAGCAACGAACGCGAAGGCGCATCATCCCGTATCCTGCACACCTTCAACGTCAGCTATGAGGGCCTGGTGCGCGAATTGATGGAGATGCGCGGCAACCAGCACTCCGACGACCCCGGCGCCGAAAGCCGCTACGAAATTCTGGACAAGTATAGCGTAGATTTAACCGAACTGGCCCGCGAGAACAAGCTCGACCCCGTTATCGGGCGCGACGCCGAAATCAACCGCGTGATGCGTATTCTCTCGCGCCGCACCAAAAATAACCCGGTGCTGATAGGCGAAAGCGGCGTCGGCAAAACAGCTATTGTTGAAGGCCTGGCGCAGCGCATTGCCACCGGCGACGTTCCCCAGATGATCCGCAACCGCCGCGTGCTGGCGCTCGATCTGGCCGGTATGGTCGCCGGCAGCAAGTTTCGCGGCGAATTTGAAGAACGGCTGAAAGCAGTTATTGAAGAGGTACGCGCCGCCAAGGGGCAAATTATCCTCTTCCTGGACGAACTCCATACCGTCGTCGGGGCCGGCGCAGCAGCCGGTAGCATTGACGCCAGCAACATGCTCAAACCCGCGCTCAGCCGCGGCGAGCTAGAGGTGGTGGGGGCCACCACTATAGACGAATACCGCAAGCACATAGAGAAAGACGCGGCCCTGGAACGCCGCTTTAACCCCGTCTTTGTCGAAGAACCCGACGTTGAAACCGTCGTCGCTATGCTGCATGGCCTGCGCAAACACTACGAAGAACACCATAGCCTGGTCATTAGCGACCTGGCCCTGGATGCGGCGGCGCGGCTCTCTAGCCGCTACATCAGCGACCGCTTCCTACCCGACAAGGCGATTGACTTGATAGACGAAGCCAGCGCCAAATTGCGCATAGATATTTTCTCCATGCCCCCCGATCTCAAGCAAAAGGAAATTGAACTGCAAGAATTGCAGCGCTCTGAAGAGGAGGCCGGCGCCCACCGCGAATATGAGCGGGCCGCGCTGCTGCGCACCAGTTACCTGGCCCTGCAAAAAGAGTTTGAACAAGAGCGCGAAGCATGGCTCAATAGCGAAAACCTGGATGATGTAGTAGACGAAGAAGATATAGCCGAAATCATCTCTAGCTGGACTGGTATACCCGTGAGCCGTATGCTTGAAACTGAACGCGAAAAACTGGTCTTTATGGAAGAGCGTTTGCACGAGCGCGTCGTAGGGCAACACAACGCCATCGTCGCCCTGTCCGACGCCATCCGCCGCGCACGTAGCGGACTGAAAGACCCCCGCCGTCCTATCGGCAGTTTCCTCTTTGTCGGCCCCACCGGCGTGGGCAAAACCGAACTGGCCAAAACCCTGGCTGAATTTATGTTCGACAGCGACGAAGCGCTAACCCGCGTAGATATGAGCGAATTTCAAGAGCGCCATACCGTGAGCCGCCTCATCGGCGCCCCACCCGGCTATGTCGGCTACGACGAGGGCGGCCAGTTGACCGAGAGCATCCGCCGCCGCCCCTACCAGGTTGTCCTCTTTGACGAAATAGAAAAAGCCCACGCCGACGTGTTCAACTCGCTGCTGCAAGTGCTCGACGATGGCCGTATGACCGATGGGCAGGGGCATACCGTAGACTTCCGCAACGCCATCATCATCATGACCAGCAACGCCGGCACCGAGCATATGCGCTCGGGCCCCATAGGTTTTGCCACCAACGACAACCGCCAGCAGCAGGTGGATATGAAAGAGGCGCGGCGCAAAGTTGATGATGCGCTCAAGCAGATTTTCCGCCCGGAATTTCTCAACCGCATTGACGAAATCATTATGTTCGAGCCGCTCACCGAAGAGGATTTGACGCAGATTGTTGATTTCCAATTGCAAGAACTGATCGAGCGTCTGCGCGAACAGCACATATCGCTCTTCCTCACCCAGGAGGCCAAAAGCCTGATAGTGCGCGAAGGCTATAGCCCCTCGTACGGGGCCCGCCCGCTGCGCCGCACAGTGCAAAAGCTAGTTGAAACGCCCCTCTCGCGGGCCTTGCTCAAGGGTGATTATCAGTCTGGCGATACGGTCGAAGTAGTCCTGGCCCCCGATGGCGACTCGCTGGAATTTCACCGGGCCGGCGGGGTTATCGAAATAGAGAGCAAACACCCGGTTGTAAACGAACAATAGTTCAAAATACCAAAGGAGGTTTCCCATGCACGCAGAACTCTTGTACCCTGGTACGTTTACGTTGTTGAAAGTGACGCTGGATGAAGGCGAAGCGGTCAAAGCCGAAGGCGGCGCAATGGTGGCAATGAGCAATACCATTGAACTCGAAGGCAAGATGGAAGGGGGCATTCTTGGCGGGTTGGGGCGCATGCTCACTGGGGAATCGCTCTTCCTCCAAACGCTCACAGCTAAACGCGGGCCGGGCGAAGTGTTGCTGGCCCACGCTATCCCTGGCGACATCCAGGAGTTGCACATGGATGGGAGCTATGACTACATCCTTCAGAAGGATGGCTTTCTGGCCGGGTCGTCATCGCTATCTATTGAAACAAAGATGCAGAATCTGGCCAAGGGGGTCTTCTCTGGCGAAGGGTTGTTTGTGGTCCGCATCAAGGGGCAGGGCAATCTCTTTGTCAGCTCTTACGGCAGCATCCATGCGCTGGACATACCCGCCGGCGAAGAAATGATTATTGACAACGGCCACCTGGTCGCCTGGCCCGATACGATGCACTATAGCATTGAGAAAGCCGCCTCCGGCTGGATCTCCTCGCTCACGTCGGGCGAAGGGTTGGTGTGCCGCTTCCGTGGGCCGGGGCGGGTACTTATCCAGACACGCAACCCCGGCAGTTTTGGGGCCTGGGTGCGGCAATTTATCCCCACCAAGAGCTAAACGCACAGGCGCAACCACCGCCACCAAATGCAGGAACAACCCGGCAGCGCGTCTGCCGGGTTCGCTGTTTTTATGATAGAATGGGTGGCGTGGTACCCATCAGAGATTTTTATATTATGGAACAGCAACCGGACACAGAAAAACAGTATGGAACCTACATCCTCGAATTTGAGGGCACGGTTATCATTATCGAAAATGTGCCGGGGCGCGTGTGCCCCGAAACCGGGGAGATGCTCTTTGCTCCCGAAACCGTAGCACGGTTACAACGCATTATCTGGAACAAGAAAAAGCCGGTTCGGTTTGTACAGTCGCCCGTGTATGACTTTGCACGAGAATATGATAGTGTTACCGGGTAAGGAGCCAAAAAGGAACCCCCTATGCCAGACAAACCCGACGTCGCCGCCATCCTGGACACCCTGCGCGAGGAAGTCCGCGCCCGCCGCCAGGCCCTCGCCTACCACGACGAGCAAAGCGCGGCCTACCAGGCGCTCGAACGCCAGATACACCACAGCCTGGAACAACTGGAAATCACCCGCGTGGTAAGCGCCCACTGGCCCCTCTCCGGGCGCACGCTCCCACAGCGCGGCATTGCCTTTGTCAACCGCGTCGTGCGGCGCTATCTGCGCTGGTACATCAACCCCATTGTTGACCAGCAAAACGAGTTTAACGACGTGTCGGCGCGGTTGTTGCGCCTGCTGGCCGAGGCCCACAGCGACCTGCGCGAACAACTGGCCGCGCTTAAACAGGAACGCGCCGACCACAACACCCACGACGACCGCGACCATGACGACCGTGACGACGACCATGACGACCGCGATAGCGACCACGGCGGGACGGGGGCGGCGCTCCCCGCCGACGTGCCCACCGCCGAACTGCAAGCCATCGTGGACGAACGCGGGCCCCACGAACCGCCGGCCTCCTTCCCCGACCTCACGCTGCGGGCCGCACTACCACAACTGGCGCTACACCAGACCGTCAATGCCCACTGGCCACTGGAAGCGCAGACCCCCGTGCAACGGGCCATCGTGCTGCTGCACAAACTGGTACGGCGCTATCTGCGCTGGCTCATCAACCCCATTGTTGAGCAGCAGAACAGCTACCACGCCGCCCTGGCCCAGGCCGTGCCGCTACTCATAGCCGCCGACGCCGAAACCCGCGCCGCCCTGGCCGCGCTACGGGCCAACGATACCCCCCGAATGACGCAATGAACTGGCGCTTGCTACGCTCGCGGATACTATCACCAACCACCGCGCTTGCGCTCTTCCTGCTGCTGGCCGGCTGGTATATCCTCACCAGTAGCGGCCACACCTATACCTCCGATGAGGAAACCATGCTGGCCGCGGGCGAAAGTCTGGTCAGCAAAGGCTCCTTCGCCCTGCCCTACGATTTCCTGATGAACCACCGCACGGGAGAAGATGGCCAACGCTATAGCCGCTATGGGCCGGGGCAATCGCTGGCCGCGGTGCCCTTTATCGCCGTGGGGCGCGTCGTAGCGCTGGCCGCCCCGCGCTACGCCACCAGTTTTATTGTACGGCTGTTTGTGCTGCTCCTACCCGCGCTCGTGACCGCCGCCACCGCAACCTTGCTGTATGCCTGGGCCCGCGAGCTTGGCTATGGGGCGCGGGTGGCGCTGCTGGTAGCGTTGCTGTATGGACTGGGGTTAGCGTGGCCCTATAGCCGCACCTTCTTTGCCGAACCATTGACCACCTTCTTTCTGGTGGCGTGTGCCTACGGCCTGCGCCGCAAGTCGCGGGGGTGGTGGGTGGTGGCGGGGGCCGCGGCCGGTTGCGCTGTGGTCGTCAAATTGCAAGCGTTGCTCCTGCTCCCCCTGATAGCTGGCTACGGTCTGCTGCTGTGCTTCTGTCCGGGCGGGGTGTGTCCCTTGTGCTCGCGGGTCGGGTCGCTGGTGGGGCGCGTGACAATGGGCCTGGCCGGGGCGCTGCTGCCGCTGGCATTTCTGCTGCTCTACAATATCCAGGTGTTTGGCGGCCCCTTCCAGACCGGCTACGGCGGCGTAGACCCCACCGGCTTGCTGGATTGGCCCTGGCAAGAGGGGTTGTATGGCCTGCTGCTCAGCACCGGCAAGGGATTGCTGCTCTTCTCCCCAACGGTGCTGGTTGGTCTGGTGGGGATGGCCTTTCGCTGGCGGCAACAGTGGCGCGAGGCGCTGCTTGGTCTGGCGGTGCTGGCCGTGAGCCTGGCCTTTTACTGCCGCCTGAGCTACTGGCATGGTGATGGGAGTTGGGGCCCACGCTATCTCGTTTTTGTGCTACCCTTCGTCTACCTGCCGGCGGCGGGGGTGCTGGCCGCTATCGGAGAGCGGCGGGCCCGTCTGGCGGGGGCGGGGGTGGCGGCGCTGGCGGCTGTGACCTTCCTTATCCAACTCCTGCCGGTGCTGGTCAATCTGAATACCTACCTTCAGATGACCGACCAGTACCAGCGCCATTTTACCCCTTCGCAGTCGCCGCTGGTGGGGCATGTGCGGTTGTGGCAGGAGCGAGCCAGCGAGTGGTGGCTGCGCGTAGACCCGCCGGACGGTACGGTCGTACTGCGCGATGGCTTTTCCTATTCCGAAGGCGAGCGCAACAAGATACGCGGCGATGTACTGCCCCGTTGGAGCTATGCCGATGCGCGGATGCAGCTTTACCCCGTTGAGCAGGGCTCGCTAGAGGGGCGGCTTGTGGTGGGCGACCATCGCCCCTGGCCCATCCCTCGCGCGCAGTTTGCCTTGCTGCTGGATGGTGCGCCACTGGAAGGGGTCGAACGCATGGACCTGACCGGGCAACATATCGAATGGGAGCTACGCTTTCATCTGACGGAGCAACAGGCGCGGGCGGGGGCCGAACTGCTGTTGCAAAGCGATACGTGGAACCCGGACGATATGACCGAGGACAACCCGCGTGACGAGGAGCTTGGCTTGCTGGTACAGGAGATAACCGTTTCGCAGGATGGACGCTCTTTCGAGGTGCGCGAGGCGTTGCCTATCCCGACGGTGAAGCGCGACCGGCGGGCCCTGTGGCTCTGGTACTACGATACGCCCCACCACCACCTGTTTGATGCGTGGCTGTGGTATCTCTTTGTAGCCGGGCTCCCCCCGGCGGTAGTGGCGCTCTTGCTGGTACTGGTGGCGTTGCCGGCCCTGGCGGCGCTGCGCGAACAGACGGACATGGAGCGCCTCAAGGCAATTCAGGCGGCTATTCGCACCACTCCCACGCTCGATGCGCTGTGGCAGGAGTATGCGCCTGACGCGGTAGCATAAGTTGCATACGGAGGGAACAGCTCACCCCCCCCGCAGGGCCGCGGCCACCCCCCGCCCCCCC
>DAOTUK010000136.1:0-4364 GCA_034437375.1 Chloroflexaceae bacterium
ACCCCTACGCCAACCGCTACCGCCACCCCTACCCCCACCCCCTCACCTACGCCCTCGCCAACCGCCACCATCTCCGGCACCTGGCCGCTTACGGGGACGCTCCCCCTCACCGACACCGACGCAATCCCCGAATCTGATATGGTAGACCTGCCACTGGAAGAGCCAGAGGACGAATCCCTGGAAGAGCCAACCCCGTCCGGCGGTTCCGATCCCGGCTTCTCCCCCGGCCCGGACGAGTCCGCCAGCGAGGACGAAACGATGTCTGGCGGTATTGGCCTGGCCCGCGACGAGTGGGAATTCTTCCACGAGCCATCGGAGGGCCAGGAGGGTGATTTCTTGCTCTATGAAGCGGGCGCCTACCGCGTCGCCTATCAGGGCGATACTATCCAGACGCTAGAGCGGGTCTGGGGCGATAAAGACGCCTTGCCCCTGGATGAGGCCCGCCAGATAGCCGAACGCTTTGTGCCCACCGACAAGACGCCGATAGACACCTTCCAGGTGAACGACACTTCCTTTGTAGATCTCTACCATAGCGAGTGGCTTTCGCAACGCTTCCCCGCCAGCATGGATTGGTCGGGCGGCAGCGAACAGGACGCCGGCCCCGGCGAATTTCTCATCAATTACCACGTTCGTGACGACCACACGATTTCATTTGTGATTACCACCGGAAATGAACCCTATTACCCCGATGAAGAATAATCGGTAGATAGACGGAATACACCTATGGCATACTATATTCGCGCAAATCGCTCCGAAACCCCTGTCCTGGGGCAACGCCGCCCTACCATCAACGAATATTTCCTCTCCTCATACACGCTCAATATCTACCAGGGCTGTGAATTTGGGTGCCAGTATTGCGATGAGTGGGTTTACCATTCCCGCCCCCTCAACGAGGCTATAAGCGTCCCGCTTGATCTGCCCCAACGTCTGGCGACTGAACTCCCGACGATAAGCCGCGGCGACCTGGTGGGTATCACCGCGCTGAGCGACGCCTACCAACCGGTCGAACGTACCTACCGCATCACCCGCCAGGTGTTGCAACTCTTTGCCGATGTGGGGCAACCCTGCCTCGTTCTCACCAAGGGTATTGGCATTCTTGAGGATATACCCCTGCTTCAGCAGATACATGAGCGCAGCCTGGCCATCGTGATGATGAGCATTCTCACGGTCGCGCCTGCCCTGGCTAGCCGGCTGGAGGGCAAGGCACCCGCACCCGCGCTGCGCCTGGATGCGTTGGCAAAATTGAAACGGGCCGGCTTGCCCGTCGGGGTGGCGCTCATGCCGATATTGCCCTATGTCAACGATACTAACTATACCCTGGCCGGCCTGCTGCGCCAGTGCGCCGATATAGGCGTAGATTTTGTTGTGTGGGATTTTTTGCATATTCCAGACCGCAGCCACTACAACCGCATCAACGAAATACTGGTACGCATAGGCTCCTACCCGGCCAGTTACTACCGCGATGTCTATGGTGACCAGGTGTTGCCCAACCGCATCTATTGCAACCGTACCAACGCCGACTTGCTGCAACGCTGCGATATGTTCAACCTGGATACCCGCGCCCCGCATAGCATCTTTGCCGGACGCCTGGCCCCCGCCAACGAGGCCGCCCTGTTGCTCAAGCAGGTGGCCTTCCGCGATATGGTGCAGGGGCGCGAGAATATTGCCACGCTCCACCGCGACCTGGCCGACCTGGTGTACCGTGGCGAGGCGACCTCCGACCAGTTGCGGGCCAGCAATCTCTACCCGACGTTACAGGAAATTCTGGGGATATGAGGCGGGGAGGCAAGGCGGGAGGCAGGGAGGCGAAGCGGCAGGGAGGCGAAGCGGCGAAGCGGCGAAGCGGCAGGCTGAACGCGCCTCCCGCCTCGCGTCTCGCGCCTCCCGCCTCGCGTCTCGCGCCTCCCGCCTCGCGTCTCGCGCCTCGCGCCTCCCGCCTCGCGTCTCGCGCCTCGCGCCTCCCGCCTCGCGTCTCACATCTCCCGCCTCCCGCCTCGCGTCTCACATCTCCCGCCTCCCGCCTCGCGTCTCACATCTCACGCCTCGCGTCTCACGTCTCACATCTCACGCCTCCCGCCTCGCGTCTCACATCTCACGCCTCCCGCCTCACATCTCCCGCCCCCCTCGCTCACGGGGAGCAAGGGCATGTCGGAGGGTTCTTGCACTGTGGTTGCTTCGGCCTGGGCCCGCAGGCGTGTAAACAGTTGCCAGCGCAACTGCTTCAAGTGGGTCTGGTACTCCTCCGTATGGATTGAGGGGGTAGTCATAATCAAGGCATCTTCGCTATTATCGGTATAGTAGCGTGGTCGCTCGCCCACCACCAGAAAGCCATATTTCTGGTAGAGCGCCTGGGCCGCCACATTCGAGCAGCGCACCTCAAGCGTCAATACCGACACATACATATCGAAGGCCAGGTCTATCAACCCGTTTAACAGCAGTTCGCCGACCCCCTGCCGCCGATAGCGCGGGGCCACCGCCACGCTCATCACGTGCCCCTCGTCCAGCACTACCGACAGGCCCCCATACCCCACCACCAGGCCAGACCCATCCGCCGGGGCGGGTTGGAAAAAGCGGCTCAGCAGGGATTGCAGGCCGCGGCTCTTGCGCCGCCCCCCGTCGGTGCCATTCTCGCGGGGGGGCGGATAGCTCTGGCTGGCGCGGGCTACCACATAGCGATACATCGCGGCATTGCGGAGCTCGCGCCGGTAGGTAGCGGCCGAGCAGGGTATGTTGAAGCACACCGCATCAACGGCCTGGACCGGTTCAATATCCTCTTCATGCATCGGCTCAATGAAGTAGTACAACCGACGTATCCTTCGAGGTAAGCGGGATTATTGCTCCCCAAGCGTCTCTGCTGACTGGACGGTTAGCAAGCTCTGGTAGGCACCATCTTTGCCATAGCCGCCGCCGGTTTCAAACCGGCCGGTCACTTCCACCAGACCCCACACATAGGTATTATTGGGCCCCTGGTTCAGTTCGTCTGACTTATCGGGGGGGAAGCCTTCCATCCAGATAGGCGTACCCATTGGTTGGGGGCTACTGCCATCCTCTTCGGTGGCGATGCCCTCGCTCAATACCCAGATAAGCGAATTCCAGAAATAGTACCCTCGCGTGGTCACAACCTGGCCGTGGTACTGTTCCGGGTTATTTTGCAACTCGAAGAATGACACCTTGCCCGCTTCGAGTGTTCGATCATCAATCGTATGTTCAACGCGCTTGACCTGTTCAATCGGTTGCGCCTGGGTCACTTGCAGTAAATGGGTATAGGAGCCATCCGGCCCATATTCCCCCCCCGTTTCAAACGTTCCGGTGACGCGGACAAAGCCATACACCGAATCGCCGGGCCGATGGAGATCGCTGGTCACTTCAGCGGGGAAGTTTTCCACCCAGATAGCATCTCCAAGTGGTTGGGCATCCAACCCGTTGTCAAGGGTACTGACCCCAAGCGCCAGCACCGAGAGTCCAGGATCACCAGGTCGCCAGACGTAGGCTCCATCAACAGTTATCTCCTGGCCGGTATAGTTCTGAGCCTGTTCGATGACATCCTGGACATACAAGCCGCCACCACTCATGCTCCCACATGTGACCAGCAGAGTCAAACTGCATACGAAAAGAGCGGCAAGCATCATGGCTCGCCACGGAGCACGCACCATCTATCAACCTCCTACCTTCTCTACAATATGTCATAGATTATACCAGAAGAGCCTATCTGCTGCAATAGAGCAGCGACCGTCGCACAGCGGCCCCTGGGAGCACGGGTATCTTGCCCGCCCCGGAGCAGGCGGGACGCCCGCGCTCCCAGGGGATACAACGCTATCAGGGTTGCGCTAGATTACAGAAGCTACCTACTCTCTATCGTAGTTGACGTTGTTACGGGCCAGTATCAAAACAACCTGGCCAGAACATGGTATGATGAAGGAAGGGATAGCTTGCCACGAGGAGAGGCGTTATGATCCAATTATCTCGTAGTACTGCGATGTACCAACAGCATATTAAATCTCTGCCACGAGAAGAACGGTTGAATCTCCTGGCTATGATAGCATACGATCTTGCTCAGGATACAACAAGCAATCAGACAGAACGCAACATCATGGAGTTGCATGGATTGGGAAAAGAGCTCTGGCAGGGTATTGATGCACAAGAATATGTTAATACTCTGCGTCAGGAGTGGGAGCATCGGGGATGATCTGGACATTTCATAGGAGACACCGTCCGCTATGGTATCTCGAACCTATGCCATACTGATAGGGAGCATGGCCGTATTGCTCGTTTCCGTGGCCGCCTTTATCGCCGGCTCTATCGTCGGTGGGCAACAGGGGGCCCGCAGTATGGGCACCTTTGCAGACAGCACGGCCCGCCCCCCC
>DAOTUK010000137.1:0-8854 GCA_034437375.1 Chloroflexaceae bacterium
GGGGAGCGGGGGAGCGGGGGCATAGTGGTTTCATCTCATCCAGTCTTGCATTGCTGGCGCAACTGGACTATATCATCCATCAACCGCTCAAAGGATTCGTCATCCTTGAGCAAGCCATAGTCGAGCATCACCGGATGGGCTTTGCCTTCGCGGACGCGCTGGACAATAGCCGGGTCTTGCCCAAAGGCCAGGGCCAGGTCGCACATCTCATCCAGTTCGGCCCGCTCCTGCTGTAGTTCGCGGGTGAGCCGCGCAACCAGCCGGGTGCGTTCGGGGCGGGGGAGTTGCCGAACAAGGGTAAGCGCCTGGTCATAGGTTATGTGTTCTCCGTCCATGATGCCCTCCGGGGGTATTATACCACGCCGGGGAAGCGCGGGCGGCGGCGCAGAGCGCAAAGCGGAAAACGGACACCCGCTTTGTATCTGTTCACCAGTATGGGGATGCTCCCTGGGGTTCCCCCCAACGGTACCCGCTCTGCGCTCTGCGCTTTGCGCTCCGTCTCCCCGCTTAGCCCGCCTCCTCCTGCTCATCTTCCAGGCGGAAGGGTACTTCAATCACCACCTTGTCGCGGTCAAAGAGAAAGGCCCCCCGAATAAGCAGCACCGTCTGGTTGTGCAACAGGTGGTGCCACCAGCGTACACACACAAACTGGGGCACAACAATGGTAACAAGCTCTGTGCGCCCATCGCTGGCCAGCGTCTCGACATATTTCACCAGCGGCTTGATTAGCGTGCGGTAGGGCGACTCGACCACCACCAGCGGTACTTCCGGCATCCAATGCTGCCAGCGCTCCTGCACCTTGGGCGTCTTTTGCGGGTCGCTCTCCACGTGTACGGCTACGTGTTTGCTGGCCTGAATAGAGCGGGCATAGCGGGCAGCAACCAGCGTTCCGCGGTGGACATCGCCTACCAGCGTCACAACCGTATGGCGGGCCGCGTCAATATCCGCTTCGCCCTGGTAGTTGTCCAGCGAGAGCGAACGGGCTACCGTGCGGTAATGTTGGCGCACCTGGAAGAAGAGCCAGAACAGGCCGCCTATCACCAGCAGTACCACCCACACCCCCGCCGTAACGTGCTCCACAGCCACTACCAGCGTGACCAGCGCCGTGATCCCACAGCCGACCCCGTTCAAGACCATCTTGAAGCGCCAGTGTTTGTCGGGGAAGAGCGCCGAATGCTCCGTGCGTATTTCGCCCCCTTTGGGAATATGGCTTACCCGCCGCCAGTGCTTGACCATACTGGCCTGGGCCATTGTCATACTGAGGAACACCGCCACCGCATACAAGGGGATTAACCGGTCCATACGAGCCTGAAAGAGGACAACGAACACGATAGCCGCCACCGCCAGCGCCACAATGCCCCACGAGAAGGCCAGGCGGTGCCCCCGCAGCGCCAACCAGCGCGGCAAGTATCCATCGGCGGCCTGGATGGCCGCAAGCCGTGGGAAGCGCGCAAAACTGGTGTTGGTCGTGGCTACCAGAATAAGCGCGGTGGCCGCGACCATCAAATAGTAGAACACGCTCCCGTCCCCCAGAATGGCGCGGGCTATCTGCGAAAGCACCATTTCGTTGGCCAGCGGGAGCGCGTGCGTCTGCCAGGCTAGAAAGGTGATACCCAGAAAGGACACTAGCAGCATCGCGCCAATGAGTACAATCACCGCCGCCGCGTTGCGCTTGCGCGGACGTTGGAAGGCCAGGCTCCGAATGGAGATAGCCTCCATGCCCGTAATAGCGACCGAGCCGGCGGCAAAGGCCCGCAGCACAAGAAGCGCCGTCACGGGTTGCGCGGCAATCTCCCAGGGGGGCAAGCCGCTCACGGGGGACAAGGTGCCCTGGCTCCAGCGCCACCCCCCGATAACCAGCAAGAGCACAATCATGGTTAAAAAGAAATAGGTGGGGAAGGCTAGTAGACGAGTGGTTTCGCGGACGCCCCGCAGATTGAGCAGCATCATGACTACGATCAGGAGTACGCACAGCAGCACGCGATAGGGGCCAAGCACGGGGAACGCCGAGGCCAGCATCTCCACACCGGCGGCTACACTCACCGACACCGTTAGCGTGTAGTCGGTCAGGAGCGCGGCCCCCGCCACCTTGGCCGCGCGGTTGCCCAGGTTGTCGCGCGTTACGGTATAGGAGCCGCCGCCGAAGGGGTAGCCAAAGATAATCTGGCGGTAGGAAAGGGTGACCAGCACCAGCAGCACACAGATGGCCCCCGCTATCGGCATAGCGAGACTTGCCGCGGCCGCCCCGGCCAGCAGCAGTACGGCCAGCATCTCCTGGGTCGCGTAGGCGACCGACGAGAGCGCATCGGAGGCAAAGATAGCCAGGCCCAGGCGCTTGTTGATGGGGCTATCGGGGACATCTTCGGTGCGGAGTGGCCGCCCGACCAGCACTCGATGCAAGAGGCTCTGCCGCGTGCTCTCGCCTGTCATCACCACCTGGTTGGTGGGGCAATACTGGAAGGCGTTATTCTCAATAATCTTGAGTTCGGTAGGGGGCGATGGCGGTAGCGCTTCATCGTTGCCGCCAGTGGCAAACGAATCATCAGGGGGTAGACCAGGCTCCACAGCATCCTGCTCCACCTGGGGGAGGCTATCGCTCTCGTGTGCGTGCTCCGTACTCATGATCCTCGCCTGAACAAGCGTGGAGAAGCCGAGATTACCCGCCGTTGAGGGTTACGTATGGTTTGCGTGTACCCGCCATGTATAGCGTATTATACCCCCAAACGGGAGGAATTACCAATATTGCAAAGTATACTCAACTACGCTATACTTGGCCCTGATTTAAGCGCGTACCCGGCCACATAGCCTGGAAGGGGTATCGGCTGTCCTCTGGGCGATACGTACAAAAACCCATTTTCGTTATATCAGTTACAGTTTCATGCGAGTTACACAGTTTACATGCAGAGACGAGCAAACCACGGCCCCTGCTGTCCGGCCAGGATGGGGGCGTGCTGTGGTGCAAAGCCCGGTCTGCCGTAGCGTGCGGGTATGTTCCCCCAAAGACCAGATAAACAAGGAGGTTTTTAGGAATGGCGCAAAGAGCAATTCGTGAGTATGACGGAAAACGTATGCTGGCTCGCTGGTTGCGGCTCAAAGCCGACCCGCGTTATCATATTGAAAACCGGTATGCCCAGGCCACTCCGGAGAGTTTGTTTGAGGAGATGGCGATTATGCACCCCTGGCTCCCGGAAAGTCGCCTGGTGGTCAAGCCCGATCAGCTTATCAAGCGGCGCGGCAAAAGCGGTATGCTGCTGCTCAACGCGACCTGGCCCGAGGCGCAAGCCTGGATAGAGGAGCGGATGGGCAAAATGGTGCAGGTTGAGCACCTGAGCGGCGTTATTGACCATTTTCTTGTTGAACCCTTTCTGCCCCACGAGGAGAGCGACGAGTACTACCTGGCCATACGTTCGCAGCGCGAGGGCGATGAACTCTTGTTTTATCACCAGGGCGGTATTCACGTTGGCGATGTAGATGCGAAAGCCAACCGCCTGGCTGTGCCGATTGGCGACGTGCCGACCCTGGAAGAGATTACCAGCCGGCTGCTTGGCGCGGTGCCGAAGGAGCGCCTGAGCGACCTGGCCGGTTTTATTGAAACCATGTTTCGCCTGTACGCCGATCTCAACGTTACCTACCTCGAAATAAACCCGCTGGTGATGGTGGACAATCGCATTGTCCCGCTTGACCTGGCCGCCAAGATTGATGACACAGCCGAATTTGAGAGCGGCAAGCTGTGGGGCGGTCTGGAATTTCCGGCCCCCTTCGGGCGCCAGTTGAGCCCCGAAGAGCAGTACATTCAAGAATTGGATGCCCAGACCGGCGCGTCGCTCAAGCTCACAGTGCTCAATCCCCAGGGGCGCGTGTGGACGATGGTCGCTGGCGGGGGCGCGTCGGTTATCTATGCTGATACCGTCTCCGACCTGGGCCACAGCGAGGAACTGGCCAACTATGGCGAATACTCCGGCGACCCAAGCGAACAGTTTACCTATGAATACGCCAGAACGATCCTTGACCTGATGACCCGCGAACCCGATTCCCGCGGCAAGGTGCTCATTGTAGGCGGCGGCATTGCCAACTTTACCGACGTGGCCAGTACCTTCAAGGGGATAGTGCGGGCGCTGAAGGAGTATCAGGAGAAATTGCGCCACCACAACGTCAAGATTTTTGTTCGGCGGGGCGGGCCCAACTACCAGGAGGGGTTGCGTATTATGCGCGACCTGGGCGAAGCGTTGGATCTGCCAGTTGATGTTTATGGCCCCGAAACGCATATGACCTCTATTGTTCCCATGGCGCTTGCCGCATAGCAAATAAGGTAAGGAGTGTGTACTTATGAGCAACAAAGAATGGTATACCCTGTTTGATAAAAACACCAGAGCGATTGTCTACGGCCAGCAGTTTGGGGCCGTCCAGCGCATGCTCGACTTCGACTATATCTGTGGCCGCGAGAAAACCTCGGTGGCCGCTATTATCGTTCCGACGGCAAACAATAGCCTCCAGAAGTTTTACTGGGGCACGTCGGAAATATTGCTACCCGTATACTATAACCTCTCCGAAGCGCTAGAACACTTCCCAGAGGTAGACGTATTGGTCAACTTTGCCTCGTTCCGTTCGGCGCATAGTGCCACGATGGAGGCGCTCCAATATCCGCAATTTCGCACAATTGCGATTATTGCCGAAGGGATGCCCGAACGGCGCACGCGCATGATTATTGCCGAGGCGAACAAGCGCGGCGTAACGATTATTGGCCCCGCCACGGTGGGCGGCATCAAGCCCGGCTGCTTCAAGATAGGCAATACGGGCGGTATGCTCGATAACATCATCTCGGCAAAGCTCTACCGCCCCGGCAGCGTCGCCTTTGTCTCGCGCTCTGGCGGCCTCTCCAACGAGCTGAATAATATTATCGCGCGCAATGCCGATGGGGTGTACGAGGGGGTGGCGATTGGGGGCGACCGCTACCCCGGCACAACCTATATAGACCACCTGTTGCGCTATGAGGCCGACCCGGATGTGAAAATGATCGTGATGCTTGGCGAGGTGGGCGGCACTGATGAGTATGCCGTGTGTAAGGCGCTGCACGAGGGGCGCATCACCAAGCCGCTGGTTGCGTGGTGCATTGGTACGTGCGCCAAAGTGTTCCCCGCCGAAGTGCAGTTTGGCCACGCGGGAGCGCTGGCCAGTGGCGATATGGAAACGGCCGACGCCAAAAATAGCGCCCTGCGCGAGGCGGGGGCCGTTGTGCCGGCCAGTTTCGAAGAGTTTGGCCAGGCTATCCACCAGACCTATACGCGCCTGGTAGAGCAGGGTAGTATTGTGGAGAAGCCGGAGCCAGAGCCGCCCAAGGTGCCGATGGACTTTACCTGGGCCCAACGGATGGGGCTTATCCGCCGCTCGTCAAACTTTATCAGCACCATTTGCGATGACCGCGGCGAAGAGTTGAACTATGCCGGTATGCCCATTTCGCAGGTATTCAACGAGGACGTGGGCATTGGCGGCGTGGTGAGCTTGCTCTGGTTCAAGCGCTTGCTGCCCACCTATGCCCGCAAGTTTATTGAGATGGTGATTATGCTCACCGCCGACCGCGACCCCCAGGCCTCGGGCGCAACCAACACGATTATTACCGCCCGCGCCGGGCGCGACCTCGTCTCGGCGCTCACCTCTGGTATCCTCACCATCGGGCCGAAGGTGGGCGGGGCGATAGATGGCGCGGCGCAAATATTTGCCTGGGCCTATGACCAGGGATTGACGCCGCAGGGCTTTGTGCATGAGATGCGCGAGCGCGGGCAACTCATTATGGGTATTGGCCACTGTACCTATTCGGTGGAAAACCCCGACATCCGCGTCACCATTATGAAGGAATACGCTAAGAAGCACCTGCCCAAAACGGAAATACTCGACTACGCGCTGGAAGTTGAACAGGTGATGCTGGAGAAGAAGAGCAACCTCATGCTCAACGCCGACGGTTGTATTGCGGTTATCTTCCTCGACCTGCTGCGCTCGAGCGGGGCCTTTGCCCGCGAAGAGGCGGACGAGTATATTCATATGGGATGCTTGAACGGCCTCTTTGTGCTGGGCCGCAGCATAGACTTTATCGGGCGCTTTATTGATCTGAAACTGCTCAAGAGCGTGGCATTTGTCTGCAAGTCCAGGGAACTGTCTAACGAATTGAGCCGCGTTATCTCGCGCAATTCCGACGGCGTATACGAGTGGGCCGTGGTGGGGGGCGAGCGCTACCCCGACAGCACCTTCCTTGACCACCTGTTGCGCTATGAAGAAAACCCCGACGTGAAGATGATAGTAATGGTGGGGGATATAGATGGGGTTGAAGAGTATGAGGTGTCGGGCGCGTTGCGCGGCAAGCTCATCACCAAGCCCATCGTGGCCTGGTGTTCCAGCGGGCATATTCGCGCCGTCCCCTCGGTAACACAGGTGGGGCACGCTGCGCTGCTTGACCAGGGCGGCAACAGCGCCAACCCCAAGAACGAGGCGCTGAAGAAAGCGGGGGCCGTGGTTCCCGAAACCTTTCGCAAATTGGGCGAGTCTATTAACCAGACCTACAAAAAATTGGTTGATAATGGTATTATAGCCAGAGAGCTTGACTTGAACCCGGAGCCGGAACTGGCAAGCGCCTCTCGCCGCGACAAGCAACTGCTCTACGAAGGCATGCCTATATCGCACATCTTCGAGCAGAATATCGGCATAGGCGGGGTGCTTGGGTTGCTGTGGTTCAAGCGGTTGTTGCCCAACTATGCCCGCCACTATATTGAAATGGTGCTGATGGTCACCGCCGACCACGGCCCGGCCGTGTCGGGGGCCCACAATACGATTGTCTCCTCGCGGGCCGAAAAGGATCTCATCTCTGCCCTGGCCTCTGGGTTGCTCACGATTGGCCCGCGCTTTGGGGGCGCGATAGATGGCGCGGCCCAGATTTTCTCCTGGGCCTATGACCAGGGCCTGCCGCCGCAGGATTTTGTAGACGAGATGAAGCGGCGCGGGCAATTGATTATGGGTATTGGCCACCGCGTCAAGTCTGTTCACAATCCTGACATGCGTGTTACCATTATGAAGGAATATGCCAAGGCCAATTTCAAAAGTACCGCGCTTCTTGACTATGCATTGGCGGTCGAAAAGGTTACCACCCATAAACGCAGCACACTTATTCTGAACGTGGATGGGTGTATTGCGGTGGCAATGGTAGACCTGCTCCGCTCCTGTGGGGCCTTTACCCGTGAAGAAGCCGACGAATACATTCAGATAGGCTGTCTAAACGGGCTCTTTATTCTGGGGCGCAGTATGGGCTTTATCGGGCACTTTATTGATCAGAAGCGTTTGCAACAGGGCTTGTACCGCCACCCATGGGACGATATAGCCTATATGTTGCCAGACAAGGTGCAGCGCTATGAGGAGGCTACCAATGGAGATAGCAGAGTTGTTGGTTCTGAGGAGCGAGGATAACGACAGAAGGAGTATAAGAAATGGCAGGAACCTACCAGGTACCAGACGGTCAACCCGTCACGATGCAAAACGGACGGTTGCATGTGCCCGACCGCCCCATCATTCCCTTCATTGAAGGCGACGGCACCGGCCCGGATATATGGCGGGCCAGCAAGCGCGTGATGGATGCGGCCGTCGAGCGAGCCTATGGCGGCGCACGCGCTATTATGTGGATGGAAGTTCTGGCCGGCGAGAAGGCCTTTATCCAGGTTGGCTCGTGGCTCCCCGATCAAACAGTCGAGATGTTCAAGCAGTATCTTGTCGGCATCAAGGGCCCGCTCACCACGCCGGTGGGGGGCGGCATCCGGAGCTTGAATGTGGCGCTGCGGCAGTTGCTCGATCTCTACGTCTGTCTGCGGCCGGTGCGCCACTTCCAGGGGGTACCGTCGCCCGTGCGCCAGCCGGAACTGGTAGATATGGTCATCTTCCGCGAGAATACCGAAGACATTTACGCCGGTATCGAGTATCGCGGCGGAACGCCCGAGTCGCAGCGCATCCTTGATTTTTTGCGGACAGAGTTTCCCCAGGATTTCCAAAAGGTGCGCTTTGGCACCGAGGAGCGAGCGAGCCAGTTTTTGCAGATGCTCGATGCCGACTTTGATGGCCCCGTCGAAGTGGGTATCGGTATCAAGCCGGTCAGTCGCATTGGCACCGAGCGCCTGGTAGGGGCGGCTATCCAGTACGCCATCCACCACCAGCGTAAGACTGTGACGATTGTCCACAAGGGCAACATTATGAAGTTTACCGAAGGCGCATTCCGCGATTGGGGCTACGATTTTGCAGAACGGGCTTTCGGCAAGTACGTATACACCTGGGGCCAGTGGGAGCGGACAAAGGCTTTGCGCGGCGAGAGCGAGGCCAACGCCGAACAGCAGGCGGCTCTGGACGAGGGCAAGATATTGGTGAAGGACGCCATCGCTGATATTGCCTTGCAACAGGTGCTGACCCGCCCGGCCGATTTCGATGTGATAGCAACGCTCAACCTGAACGGCGACTATATGAGCGACGCGCTGGCGGCGCAGGTGGGCGGTATTGGTATCGCGCCCGGCGGCAATATTAACTACATCAGCGGCCACGCCATCTTTGAAGCGACCCACGGCACAGCGCCGAAGTACGCGAACAAGGATGTGGTGAACCCGTGTAGCGTTATCTTGAGCGGCGATATGATGCTGCGCTATATGGGATGGACGGAGGCGGCCGACCTGATTATTAACGGGTTGGAAAAGACTATTTCAAACAAGGTGGTCACGTACGATTTTGCCCGCCAGATGGTTGGGGCCACAAAGGTGAAAACGTCGGAGTTTGCGACGGCGATGATAGATAATATCGCCGTCGCAAACTCCGACGTTTTCACCTTTGTGGCCCC
>DAOTUK010000138.1:0-3043 GCA_034437375.1 Chloroflexaceae bacterium
ACTCGCTATCGAAGATGCAGAAGGGCGGCATTCCTGAGATCGCCAGGGCGGCCATACCGGTGCAAATGGCTGTCACTGGCAATGCCTGGCCTAGCCCGCCCCACCCCCAACCCGACAACACCGTGCTACTGCAACAGATAGAGGCGGTATGGGACGCCGTCATCTACGATGTGCGCCCCTACGACCCCAATTTGCAAGCAATGTTGCGCGGGGTGCAACCCTACGATGTAGAAGGCAACGTAGTCATATTGCTGGCCAGTTCCCCCTTTCACCAGAAAAACATCGAACACCGAACCAAACGCGCCATTGTCGAAGACGTGCTGAGCAAACACATAGGCCAACACCTCGGTATTCGTTGTATTATAGAGGAGCAGACAAAAAAGCAACGGGCCCAGGGAAAGACCCGTGAAGCCCGCCAGGACCCTATGGTCAAAGCGGCCATGAACATTTTTAACGCAGAGTTTATTGGTATTGAAGAAGATAAGGAGCAAGAAGAATGAGCAAGGGAATGAATCCGCGTCAGATGCAGCAAATGGTGCAGCAAGCCCAGAAGCAAATGCAGCAAATACAGGAGCAGTTGGGCCAGACTATGGTTGAAGGGAGCGCGGGCGGTGGAGCCGTCACTGTCACGATGAATGGCCACCGCGAAGTACAGGCTATCTCTATCTCGCCCGACGTGGTAGACCCGGAAGATGTCGAAATGTTGCAGGATCTCCTCCTGGCCGCGATTAACGATGCGTCCAAGAAGGCGCAGGAGCTTGCCGAAGAGCGCCTGGGGCCGCTCATGGGCGGTATGGGCATTCCCGGTTTGATGTAGTTGTCGCCTGGAAGCGTACGGGCACGCCCCATGGTGCCCGTCTTTTGGGCCATAGCGAGCGGGGAAGAAAGACCCCTATGGCACAAGAATATCCATCACAAGGCCTGGTGGTTGAACCAGTGGCCCGCTTGATAGAAGAATTTGGCAAACTGCCGGGCATCGGGCCGAAAACGGCCTCGCGGCTCACCTTCTTTTTGCTGCGCGCCGACAAGGAGCAACCCCGCGCCCTGGCGCAGGCAATAGCCAATCTGCAAGAACAGGTGGGCCTCTGTTCGCGCTGCTTTCATATTGCGGTGGGGGAATTGTGTTCGATCTGCCGCAACACAAACCGCAACCAGCGTACCATTTGCGTGGTTGAAGAGCCGCTCGACGTGGTCGCCATTGAACGGACGGGGGTCTACCACGGGCTGTACCATGTGTTGCATGGGCATATTTCACCGCTTGAAGGCGTGTACCGCGAACATCTGAAGATAGATGCGCTCCTGGCACGAGTACAACAGGAACCGGTCGAAGAGATTATTCTGGCCACCAACCCGAATACAGAGGGTGAGGCCACCGCGTTTTTGCTGCTGAAAGAATTGGCCCCCGTTGGGGTGCGGGTGACGCGGTTAGCCCGTGGCTTGCCTACGGGCGGCGACCTGGAATGGGCCGACGCGGAAACGCTCGGCTCGGCTATGCAGGGCCGGCACGAGCTGTAACATACGTCATAAATGGGCCCGGGTTCGTTTAAAGATATGCAGACGGGTAGCCATAGTCAGCCTGATCGCTTCTGGTTGAAGGAGTTTCAATGCATGGTAATGACGGATATTTTGTATGAGGTGGTAGAGAAGGTTCCGGGGGCCAAGATTGCCGGTGTCATAGGCACAGATGGGCTGAGTGTTGAAATGATACTGGACGAGGAGTATGTGCCCCACAGCCACGAGGGGGCCGAACTGGAATTAAGCTGGCTGGCTGCAACGGCGTTGCAAGTAGCCGAAAATTTGAATGTTGGATTGCTGTTTGAATTGATGTTGGAAACGGAAGCGCTGGTCTATTTCCTCTCGATGGTAACCCCGGAGTATTACGCGCTCCTGGCTATTACCCCCGATAGCGATGTGTCCGATGCGCAGAGCGCCGTGCGCGAGTTAGTTGAACGGTTTAAAACGCTGTAAGTGGGGTGGAACAGATTTGCGCGGGCTTATGGAACGGTTCACGTTTGGGTAGGGGAAACCCCTGGGAGCGCAGGCGTCCCGCCTGTTCCGTGTCGGGCCCGGTGCCCGCGATCCCAGAAAGCGTCCCCCCACGGGTGAACACGCAATACTTTATGTAAATCTTTACTACGGCTATACAGCTATCGCTCGTCGTACCAATCTGCTCTGGTGGCGCTACCCCTGCGCCGGCTACCACTCGCGGATGTCGCTGCTGCCCCCCCGCTCTTTTTCCGATGGGCCGGTTGCCTGTTCCTTGCTGCTTCGGGTTGATTTCTTGCGGGCCGGTGGGCTTGCTTCGTCCGGTTGCGGTTGGGCCGGTTGCGGTTCTGCGGCCCCGGTCGGCGCATCCTCTGCGGCCCCTTCGGCTCCCTCCGCTTCCTCCTCCTCTTCATCGTCTCCGCGCATACGCTTGAGCACCCGCCCGGTATCTTTCACCAGTCGCCCCACTTCGGTTGGCGAGGGATAGGTTTTGGTGGCCTGATATACCGCATTGACGGTACTCATCGGGAAAGAGAGCCACTGTTGCAGGGTAATATTGCCAATATTGACCGCAAAGTCAAACAGACCGCGCCCGGCTTCGTTGCTATCGGGGGCTTTCAGCACGGTTTGCAATTGCCGCCAGAGCTCTTCGGGACGGCTGATGATTTCGACGGGGCCGGGCCCCACCAGGGTGGTCTGGCACGCGACGCGGTGCCCGCGGTCTATCCACATCTTCGGCAAGCCGCGCCGTTCGATGCTGTTGGGCTCGCTTAAGTGTTCTGCGCCTTCGCGGACGTGACAGACACAAGCCATACAAATGCCATGACCGCCACAGATGAAACCGATATGGGCGGCACAGCGCCGGGCTATATCCAGGAGATTTTCACCTTCTTCTGCTTCAACTTCTTCATCATTTACAATTACTATGGGCATGATATGCTCCTTGCTCCCATACCATTTGCTGTTTTCTACCGCCCCTATTCTATCATAGATTGTTTTTCTAAAGAAATGGCTGTGGGGATGGCACGCCTCCCGCCTCCCGCCTCGCGCCTCCCGC
>DAOTUK010000139.1:0-8170 GCA_034437375.1 Chloroflexaceae bacterium
GGTTGACCCCAAGAATTTTAGCCAGCGCTCGTTTGTAGATATACAAGCCGACTATTGCGATATTCCGCCCAATTCGTTTGCGCTGACGCGCTCGGTAGAGTTGTTTCGTATTCCGCGCAAGGTTGCGTGTATTGTGATGGGAAAAAGTACCTATGCTCGATGTGGTATCATCATTAACGTCACCCCCCTGGAGCCGGAGTGGGTTGGCCATATTACGATAGAGATTTCGAATACGACGCCCCTACCGGCCCGCATCTACGCGAATGAGGGCATTGGGCAAGTACTGTTTCTCGAAAGTGATGAAGAGTGTCAGATTTCGTATGCCGATAAAAAAGGGAAGTATCAGCAGCAGCAAGGTATTGTGCTGCCCTATATTGAGGAGAAGTAGCGTACGCGCGTATGATGAATCATGATGAGCCGAATGTGCCGGAGGAAGAAATGCCAGCCGCCGACGCCGCGCTGGACACGGGGGTAGACGACGATGCCGGGTTGGATATGGTACCAGACGCAGATGCCCCTCCCGCGCTGGATATAGCCCCCATTCACGTGGGGTTTGTGGCGCTGGTGGGCAAGCCCAACGTTGGCAAAAGTACCCTGCTCAACCGGATATTGCATCAAAAAGTCGCTATCGTCTCGCCCCGCCCGCAAACCACGCGGGTACCGTTGCGCGGTATTCTGAACCGCCCGGATGCCCAGGTTGTCTTTATAGATACGCCCGGTATCCACGAGCCACGCCACGAACTGGGCCAGTTTATGGTCAAGCTGGCGCAGCAAACGATACCGGCCGCGGATGTAGTCTGTATGATGGTAGACATCAGCACCCCGCCGTCGAACCTGGATCGGCGGATTGCCGAGCAGGTGCGCCGGGCTAACACGCCACGCCTGCTCTTGCTCAACAAGCTCGATTGCCGCCCGCGGGGCCGCACAACCCATTTTGAAGCCTACCGCGATCTGGGGCCATGGGATATGGAACTGGCCCTTTCGGCGCGGACGGGCGATGGTATAGATGCCTTGCTGGAACATCTGGTAACGCGCCTTCCGATGGGCATACCGCTCTATCCTGATGATTGGGTGGCCGACCAGAGCGTGCAGAGTATGGCCGCCGAGCTTGTGCGCGAAAAGGTGCTGCGCTTTATTCAGCATGAGGTGCCCCATGCGGTGGCAGTGGAGGCGGAAGAGTGGGAAGAGCGCGACGAAGTTACCTATGTGCGGATGACGATTAACGTAGAGAAACAAAGCCAGAAGGCTATTATCATTGGGGCGGGGGGGGCGATGCTAAAGCGTATTGGGAGCGCGGCCCGCACAGATATTGAGCGCCTGGTAGAGCGGCGCGTGTACCTGGATCTGTGGGTAAAAGTGCGCCCCAACTGGCGCAATGATCCTTCGTCACTGGGGTGGTTGGGCTATCGGGCCAAAGATTTTGGGCCGTAATGCATTCTTCGTAGCGGGGCCTTGTGCTTTGCGGCTCCGGGCATCAGGTGATAATGGTAAAGACCGCTACCCCAAAAAGCACCGGCATCAAGACCGAGGCCATCTGGAGCACGCGAGCGCCGGTTTGTTCGCGGCGATAGATGGCCAGGCCAATGGCCATATTGAGCAGGCTCAAGCCCAACCCGGCCAGGGGTAGGAAGAGGACCTGGTGGCGGGGGCGTAACTCTGTCGTGACGCCGGCGGCATCAAAGCGCATCTCAACCAGGGGGGCTAGATCTGGGTAGCGGGCAAACAGCATCCCGATGAGCAGCAGGTTGAGCCCAAGTGCCAGGAGCATCGTCCAGCGTACAATCGGGTCTTCCCAGAAGTCGTAGAAGATCATGCGGCCATGTTGGTAGGTGGGGGTCAAGGGTTTGACGGCTCCAAGCCGGCGGCGCTGTTCGAGTTGTTGGACAAAGCCGTCGCGGTCGTTGGGGGAGAGGGCGTACGATCCTTTTGAGGTGTGTACAACCAGCGATTCTGCGGGGGGCAGGGTGGAGAAGAGGTAGAGGTGTTGCTTGTCGCTGGTAAGCCCCTGGCCCCAATAGTAGCCGATGCCCTGCAAGAAGGGCCAGGGCATACGCGCTCTGGTGTCGCCACTTTCAATCAGGTCAATATTTTCTATGGGGATGACGGCCCGATTGCCAAGCCAGAGAATGTAGACTCCGTTGCGGTCTACTTCGTAGGCCAGCGTCAACGCGGCCAGCACACGGT
Organism: Chloroflexaceae bacterium; assembly: GCA_034437375.1. Classification (GTDB taxonomy): domain Bacteria; phylum Chloroflexota; class Chloroflexia; order Chloroflexales; family Chloroflexaceae; genus JAAUSY01. Next base: position 2,185 of record DAOTUK010000139.1, read on the forward strand.
AGAGGAAGAATCCGGCTATCAGGAGCAGGGCCAGCAGCGCGATCAGTTCGCCAAATAGGGAAAGATTGACGTTCCACTGCACGGGGGGACGAACCAGCGCAATCCACAGGCGCATACCAAAGAAGACTACCCCCGATAGGGCGATGATCAGGTTGATGACCCCGATCCATAAGACGAGCGTTGGTTTTGGTTTCCAGCGTTGCATTGCTTCTCACTTGAGGACGATGCAGGAGCAAGGTATTCCCCGCTCCTGCATCTGTCCCAGATTATTCCTCTTCTTCTGCGGTGGTGGGGGTGGGGGTCTGTTCCCCGTCCCCTTCCTCGGTTGCGTCCGCGTCCGGTTCTTCTGCGGCGGCGGTGGGGGTGGGCGTTTCCTCCCCGTCTGCTTCTGTGTCTGGTGCGTCGTCCACCGCTTCGGTATCGGTTAAGATCTCTGTATCGGTTAAGATCTCTGTATCGGTCAAAGGTTCGGTGATGGTTGGAAACGGGGTTGGTGGGCCCGATGCATACGTCGGCTCTGGCGTCGGGGTTGGGGCCATTGTCGGCGTTGGTATGGAGGGTTCTTCGGGCTCTGGAAATTGCTTCACGACGGCTTGTTCGCGCTGCTTCTCTACCCACGTTTCCCACGCTTCTGTGCGGGCCCGTTGGAGTTGTTCTTCTCTCGATGGTACTTCCCGGTCTGTGACCTGAAAAATGGCCCACCCGAATCTGGTTTGAATGGGGGTATCGGTAATTTCCCCCTCTTCCATAGCGAAGGCCCGTTCAACCAGGTTGGGGTCATAGGTCAGGCCCGATTCCGAAACGCCATCTTTGTCGAAGAAGCCCATGTCGCCGCCTTGCTCGCGCGAGCCGGGGTCGTCTGAATGTTCGCGGGCCAGTTCGGCAAAATCGGCGCCCTGCTCTATCTCATCAACCAGCAAGATACCCTGAAGGCGGCGTTCGTCTGAACTGGCCACCCCTTGACGCTCCATTTCCTGCTCCAGGTCAATTTCCTGACTTTCGGTGACGACGAGGGTATCCTGTACATCCAGCAAGATCTGGCGGGCCCGGACCCGGTCTGGTTCATCGGTTGGTTCGAAGGTGTCTTCGGGGACAAGGTGTTCTTGCACCTTGCGCCGCAGCACATTTTGGCGAGATTGGATACTCATAGCGGCCAGAAAATCCTCGCGGGTAAAGCGCGGTAATGGGCCGCCGGCCAGGGTCGCGGTGCTTCCGCCCGCGGTTTCTGCTTCGGTCATCTCTGCGGTGTACCGGTCAATAATCGTTGTCAGAATCTGGTTGACCTGCTCTCTGGCTACCGAGGCTTCGGGCGTGGGGCTTGGGGTGTCGGTTGGTAGCGGGGTTGGGGTGTCGGTAGCGGTCGCCGTCGGCCCGTCGCTATCAGGAGCGGCCGCTTCGGTTGGCGTTTCTTCGTCGGCCTCCTGGTCTTCTTCGGGAGATACAGCCTCCGTGTCGGTGAGCGTGTCGGTGTCGGTGAGCGTGTCGGTGTCGGTGAGCGTGTCGGAGGGTTGCAGTAATCCGGGTCCCACATCCTGGGCTATTTGTTGATGCAGTTCATCATCGCTGACGGTCATTCCCAGATTCTGCGCTCCCTGGGCAATAATCTGCCGGTCTTGCCATTGCTCTATTACCTGCTCGTTTGGATTTTTCCAGGAGAGGATTGCTAACTGGCGCGAGATCAGCGGGCTTTGCCCCTGAATTTGCTGGATAATTTGATCATTACCGGCAAACATTTCGATGAGTTGAATGTTCTGCACTACTTGCTGCGCCAGGGAGTGCCGGGCTACCTCTTCATACTCGCGGCGGGTCAATGCAACATCGTTGACCTGGGCCACCGGCTGGACTGGCACCCAGAACATTTCATAGAGGATGCCGACCATGATCGCCAGAATAACCACCCCAAGCCCGGCGGCAATGCTGCGAATAATGACTTGCTGGCGTTGCGCCTCGCGCTGGCTCTTGCGCATTTCCCGTTGTGCATGCCGCGATGGCGCCGATGGGGACTGCGCGGCCTTCTTCTTGCCTTTCCTGGTGGACGAATCCCGTCCTTTTGTTTGCGAAGTTCTTGATGTTTCAGCCATAGCTTCGTTTTACCCACATATTGTTATGTTTAGAAAGGGATGTCATCATCCCCTATATCCATATCCGGGGAAAGATTGCTGCTGGCGTTGCCCGGACGATCCGGAGGAACCGAGCGGTCAAGGCGTTCTATGGGACGCGGCACAGCAATTTCTTCATCGTCATGGGCATAGGCGTGGTCGCGGGATGGGCGCGTTTCTAAGATGATCATATCGTTGGCTACCACTTCTGTTTTATAGCGGGTTGTTCCGCTTTGCTGGTCTTCCCACGAGCGCGTTTGCAATCGTCCTTCTAGATAGACGCGCGTATTCTTATTCAAGTGTTGGTTGCAAATTTCAGCCAACTTATTCCAGGTTACCACGCTAAACCACTCGGTTTCCTCGCGCAAATCGCCATTGCTATCTTTCCATTGGCGGCAAGACGCAACCCGAAAGGTTGTGACCGGGCTACCGCTTGCCGTATAGCGCATCTCCGGATCTGTGCCCAGACGGCCAATAATCATCACTTTATTCAAATCCTTCGCCATCTCAGTTTCTCTTTCTCACTCAAGCATCTGGGCTATCTGGAGATTATGCTGAAAGGGTCACTGCGCTGTGTTTCTGGGTGTTCAATTCTCTTGCGGCTTCTGCGATGACTCGTCGTCCTCGTCGTCCTCGTCGTCCTCATCGTCCTCGTCGTCCTCGTCGTCCTCGTCGTCCTCGTCGTCCTTGTCGTCCTTGTCGTCTTTGTCGTCCTTGGCATCATCCTTGTGGTCGCTCTCGTCAGTATCATCTACAGGGTCAAGTACCGATTTACCCTCAACAATGGTGACCAGGTGGCGCAACACGGTATCGGTGAGTTTGAGCATACGCTCAAGCTCTATCACTTTTGTAGACATTAACGAGAAGTGGATCAGAACATAGAACCCTTCCGTAAAGCTGCGGCGGCTTGCTTCACCGCCGGCATAGGCTCGGATGGGGTAGGCCAGCTTGCGCCGCCCCCAGGGGGGGGCATGATTCACAGAGTTTACTTCGCCGCCATGTTGTTCAATGACGTTCTGCACGCGCTCTATCAGCGCGGCGATTTCTTCATCACCAGAATGCAGGGGACTGACGATAAACATTAGCTCGTAGTTTCGAATACGCTCACTCTCGCGCACGTACGATCTCCTTTGGATAAAGCCCCGCTCGTCTTGCAATACAGCGCGGTGCGAACGCTGCTGGTTGCGGCGGAGCAGAAAGAACTCTTCAAATTATCAACAGCAGGGCATTATAGCACGGGTAACCGGCTGCTGCAAGATCGGGAGCGCCGGGCGCCGGGAGAGGAAGAGGTGTGGAGACAGAACAGGGGGAGGAAAAATGGAGGTGATGGCGGGATTCGAACCCGCGAATCGCGGTTTTGCAGACCGCTCCCTTAGGCCGCTTGGGTACATCACCTCTTGCAGCATATTGTAGCACACCGTTGCATGGCTGACAAGCAGATGTCCATGGGTGGGTGTGCCAGACATTTTTCCGCTCCTGGGAGCGCGGGCATCTTGCCCGCCCCGGAGCAGGCGGGACGCCTGCGCTCCCAGGGATTCCTCCCAGGAGTAAACAATTACTGCCCATTGCAGAAGAAAAAACCCCTGCTCCTCCAAAGAAGAGCAGGGGGGATAGGTCACTGCGTATCCGCGTACGCTTACGGAGCAAACACCGCTGGCAAGTAGAGGTGCTCACGCTCGTCATCTACCGTCTGAACCTTGTTGCGTACATGTACCACCGTTGTGTCCGTATGGACATATTCCGTGCCGTCTGAGGTTTCAGAGACGGTAGCCGTCAACACCAGTTCCGTTCCCTCTGGCACATCGTCGGACACATCTACCGAGAACTGCGGCAACGTCTTCATACCGCCGGCCTCCAACGCGCCGATACGATAGGTGTATGCATTGTCGGCGGTTTGCGTCAGGTTGGCTCCGGCTTGCGTCTTGGAGAAGAACAGGTAGGGCGGCAGTTTGATTGTGACGGTCGCGTTGTTCAACGCGCCATCGCCATCGTTGAAGACGCTCACACGGAAGGTAAAGCTACCGCCGGGCACGGTCTCCTTGATATTGTTGCTGTTGAAGACAATCAGCGGTTTGGGCGTACCGGTATCGTCCTCTTCTTCTGTCCCATTGTCGCCATCGTCGCCCGGATCGCCCCCAGTTGGTGGCGGCAGTACGTCCGGCTCTTCCGTGATGGGTGATTGTACGGTAAAGGTCTGCTCCACCACGGTGGCGGCCTCATAGTACTCGTTGCCTTCCTGTATGGCCTTGAGTTTCACAACACCTTCGCCTGTCACGGTCACGGTATTACCCGTCACGGTTGCGGGGCCGCTCACGATCTCGTAGCGTACTGGCAAGCCGGAACTGGCGGTTGCGTTCAGGGTAAAGGGGTCTTCGCCATAGACGCGGTTGGGCAGCGGCGGGAAGGTGATGGTCTGGCCATTCTTCGTGACGGTGAAGATCTGTTCCTTCGGTGCTGCTGCGTTGTATTCTGCATTGCCCGCTTGCTCCGCACGGATAGTAACCATACCCAGACCGGTGATGGTGACCAGATTGCCGGAGACGATGGCCGGGCCGCCTGTCACGATGTAGCTGACCGGCAAGCCGGAACTGGCCGTTGCGTTCAGGGTGAAGGGGGCGACGCCATAGGCTACGTCGTCGAGTTCTGGGAAGGTGATCTTCTGGCCCTTCTTCTTGGCGGTCGAGGGCTTGCGGGTCTTGTCAGTTTTCTGTTTGCCAGAGCTTCCATTGTCGTTGGCGGGGTTGTTTGCGCTTCCGCCGTTGTTGTTATTGGGATTGTTGGAGCTACTGCCGCCAGAGCTACCGCCAGAGCTGCCGCCAGAGCTACCTCCGCTGTTGGTGTACCGTTTCACCGTAAGCGTGCCGTTGACAAAGATGAAGTCGTAGTTGTCGGCGTTCAGCGTGCCCTGGCTCACGTTAATGGGATAGGTGCCCGCTATGCTGCCAATCTCCGCGGTGGTCGAAATGGCCACGCTGCCCGTCAATATCGAGGTATTGTCGCCACTGGCAAAGCCCGTGTAGCTCACGGTCAACGGCGGGTTCGTCACGTATTCCAGGCGGTTCTTGTCGTCGGCTGTGACGGTGAGGGTCGCCTTGCCGGCCGTAAAGCTCTTTTCTACATCGGTGGCGGGGTTGTAGTTGCCATCGCCGGCCTGCGCGGCGCGAATGGTCACGGTGCCGGTGCCGGTGATGGTCACGGTGCTGCCCGACAGGGTAGCCGGCCCGCTCACCAGCGTATAGCTTACATTCAGGCCAGAACTTGCCGTAGCCCCCAACGTGAAGACGTCGCCATAGGAGCGGTCGGCCGGCGTAAACGTAATGGTCTGGTCGGCTTTGGTGACGTTGAAAGTGGCTTCCACATCGGTGGCGGGGTTGTAGTTACCATTGCCGCCCTGCGAAGCCCGCACGGTTACCGCGCCAGTGCCTGTCAGTTTCACCAGACCGCCCTCTATAACCGCGTTGCCCGAAACGATGCTGTAGCTTACCGGCAGGCCCGAGTCGGCTGTCGCGCCCGGGTCAAACGGTACGGCGGTATAGGCACGGTCGGCCGGGGTGCTAAACGTGATGGTCTGGTCGGCTTTCTCGACGGTCAGGGTACCCTTCTGCAAGTCGAAGGTGTAGTTGCTGTCGTCCATGCCGCCCTGCGCGACGGCAATGTCATAGGTGCCGGCGTCGCTATCCACCGTGGCTAGTGTGCTCACCAGCGGGCTACCGCCCAGGTCGCTGGTGTCGTCGCCGTTGACAAAGCCGCTATAGGTCACGGTGAAGGCCGGGTTGGCTTCCTGGTATTTGCGGCTCTTGTTATCGGCGGTGACGGTGAGGGTCGCTTTGTTGACGGTGAAGGTCTGGTCAACGACCGGGGCCGCGGCCCAGTTGCTGTCGCCGGCC
>DAOTUK010000140.1:0-31333 GCA_034437375.1 Chloroflexaceae bacterium
GCGGCATCGCGGACAATAGCGGCGGCCTGGGCTATTTCGCTACTGGTGGGGGCCGTCGCGGCGGAAATGGCGGCCAGGTGCAGGAAGAGCCGGCCAGTGCCGACATCGCCCCACATCTGCGCGGAGAGGCCATAGCGGTGGGCAATCTGTTGCGCCCGGACGGCAACGTGTGGCAGCGCCGAGCGGGGGATCGTAAGACCAAGCCGGTGGGCGGGGGCGGGAGCAGGGTCACGCCATTGGGCGGCGCGGCGCTCCCAATGCTGCCAGGCCGGGGCGGGGTGGTCGGCGCTATCGTCATCCATTGCGATTATCTCAAGATGGTGCTGTTGGGCCAGCGTTTCCAGGTGGGGCGTCTGTTCGGCAACACTGGCCGCGCTGCCTTCAATTTCAACCAGCAGCAGGGCGGCATGGTCTGCTGCTGGTTCGGTAGCCACCCACAGCGCACTGAGCGCGTGAACCTGCGCAAGCACAGCCAGCGCCCCCTGCACAGCGGCCGGCAAGGTCGGGGCCCGCAGCAGCAGGACGCGGCGGGCCGGCGGGAGCGGATGCAAGCGCACGGTGACGTCGGTAAGGGTATGGGCCAGGGCGGCCAGCGGCGCGAGCAGGTCTGTCTGGTCGTCGTGGGTAGCGCCGACGAGCGCGTGGGCCAGGCGGTAGCCGGTGGCGCGTTTGATGGTCGCGCCGCCCACCGTCAAGGGGCCGTCGGGGGTGTGCAGGGTAGCCGCGCGCAGGTAGTGGGCAATGGTGCCGTAGCGCAGACTGCGCCGCCCCCCCGCGTTGTCGGCTACCAGTGCGGCCAGCGTGCGCCCCGGCACCAGCGGTGCAATGGGCAGGCACAGGCCGTGGGGGCGCAGGGCCGCGTTACAGGATTCGACGCTGGTTTCGGCGGGGATGCTGGCCAGCAATGCGCCGCTGTGCAATTGGAGGCCTGCGCCCGTCACCCGCGGCTACTCCAACTCCGCTTCGATGATTTCCTCGAAGGCGGAGAAGGGCTGCGCCCCAACAATGCCCTTGTCATTGACTAGAAACGTCGGGGTGCCAGTGACGCCCCAACCTTGCACCTCGCTGGTTTCGCTGCGCACAAGTTCAGCATACTTGACATCATCCAGACAGGCGTTAAAGGTATCGGTATCCAGGTCAAGGTCGGCGGCATATTGCTTGAGCACCTCGGCCGGGAAGCTATGGTCACCCTCGTTTGCTAACTGGTCTATCAACAGGTCGTGGTAGTCCCAGAAAGCATCCTGGTCGGCGGCGCACTCGCTGGCTTCGGCGGCCAGGTAGGCTTCGCCCTCGTGGTAGGCGGCGTGGCGATAGCCAAAACGCACCAGACCCTTGTCAATATACTCTTCTTCAAGCTGTGGGGCTGTTTCAACCGCAAAGCGCGAGCAGTAGGGGCACTGGAAATCGCTAAATTCAATAATGGTAACGGGGGCGTCGGGGTCGCCTTTGAAGTGGCGCGTCTCCTCCTGCACCATCGTAATAAATTCCTCCTGGCTCGGTTGCGCGTTCTCTTCGGCGTGCGCTTCCAGATCGGTTGGTTCGTTCGCGCCTACTTTCGCCGCGTTGATAAGCTCGACAAAGTTTTCAAACGGTTGGGCTCCCACCATCAACGTCCCGTTGACCAGGAACGAGGGGGTACCGCCAATGCCAAGCATATGCGTTTCTTGCGTCTCTTCCTGCACCAGATCGAGGTACGTACCCTCGTCTATACAGGTATTAAACAATTCGGTGTCAAGATCCAGTTCAGCGGCAAAGCTCTTGAGCGTGTCGGCGTTGAAATCGCGCTTGCCTTCCACAGCCAGGCGCTCTACCAGGCGGTCGTAGTAGTCCCAGAAGGCGTCCTGGTCGGCGGCGCATTCGCTGGCCGCGGCGGCCTGTACAGAGCCTTCGCCCTGGTAGGCGGCGTGGCGATAGCCCACCCGCACGATGCCCTCGTCAACAAATTGTTCGTCAATCTGTGGGGCCGTTTCAGAGGCGAAGCGCGAACAGTAGGGGCACTGGAAATCGCTAAATTCAATAATGGTAACGGGGGCGTCGGGGTCGCCTTTGAAGTGGCGGGTCGTCTCAATAAGCTGTTGCATCCGGTCGCTGGTGGTGGGGTCGGCGTCGGTATCGGCGGTATCGGCGTCCGCGTCCGTATCCGCGTCGGCGGCGGTATCGGCGGTATCGGCGTCGGCGTCCGTATCCGTGTCGGCGTCCGTATCCGTGTCGGCGTCCGTATCCGTGTCGGCGTCCGTATCGGCGTCGGCGTCCGCATCGGTATCGGTGGTATCGGTATCGGCGGTATCGGCGGTATCCGCGTCGGCGTCCGAGTCGGCGGTATCGGTGTCCGCGTCGGTAGTATCTTCCGCTGCTGGCGTGTTAGCCTGGAGAGCTTGCGAGGGGAGCTGTTGAGAGGGACCACAACCGGCCAGTACCACCAGCGCAAGCAGGGATAGCGAGAGCAAGCGCCAGAACGAGCGGCGCATGTTCATGTTCATACTGAAAACTCCTTATGCTCGGTGTGAGCTGTGCAAATGGTGTTGCTGTTTCACTACTACATCCTTATGTAACTGTTGTCAGTATACCATAGAGCGTAGCCAGGTGCCTGAACCTTTGCCCCCTTCAAGCCGGGGGCATCTGGCTTGTGATAGCGATGACGGCCACGCTATTTTGCATCACGTGCAGGAGGATGCAGGGAATGGTTGAGCCGCTCCACTCGCGCAGCAGGGCCAGGAGGAGCCCGACAAAGAAGAGGGATGGGAAGAGAATGGGGATAACATGCATTACGGCAAAGAGGGCCGCACTGATGAGGATGGCCAGGCTTGCCCCCAGGCGTTGTCGCAGCAGGGGGTAGAGCATACCGCGAAAAAAGAGCTCTTCGGCCACGGGGGCCAGACCGGCCACCAGCAGCAGGATAAGCGCCAGTTGGGCAGAGGAAATAGCCTGTCCGCCTGAGAGCGACTCGACCTGGGGATTGTCAAAGCCGCCCATGAGATAGGCCATGGTGCTGTTGATGATGGCGATACCAATAAATTCGGCAAAGATCATGGGGAAGGTGATCAGGAGGGCCCAGCGAGGGGGCATCCGTAACCCCAGGATAGTCCATCCCCATTTGTGGGCCACCACCACGTAGAGCGCCAGTAATACCAGGCTATAGATGATCAGGGTGGCGGCATAGAAGGTAGGAGAGGTAAGCCCCGGTTCGGGAGCGAAGCCGGCAAACCTGATGGCAACCCGAATGGCCGCAACCAGCAAGGCACCACCCACCATGACCAGCACGACGACCAGGCTTATATCGCGCCATGTCCAGGGGACCGGTTCGAACGGTTGCCCGTATGCTTCGCCAGAGTATTTGTTCATACGCTGAGGAAGTATAGCATGTTCGGGGTATTCTGCAAACCGCCGCCCGCCGCCCCCCTCCGATACAGACGCAAAGCCATGCTACAATACACCCGATTAACGTTAGGTTTCAGGGAAGGGATGATGGTATGCTCACACGCGAACATACGGTGCTGGTGGTGGTAGATGTGCAGGGCAATCTGTCCCAGGCTATGCACGAGCAAGAAACCTTATTGCAGCAGTTGCAGACGATTATTCAGGGATTCCAGGCGCTTGAGGTGCCGCTGGTTGTTACCGAGCAATACCCGCGTGGGTTGGGGCCCACTGTGCCAGAGATAGCACGCTTGATCCCCGACGTACAGCCTATTAGCAAGGTGGCTTTTAGCTGCTGTGGCGAAGAGCGGTTTATGCACCAACTGCATAGCTTGAACCGCCAGCAAGTGGTGATTGTGGGGATAGAGGCGCACGTTTGTGTGTACCAGACGGCGGTTGAACTGGTGAGTATGGGCTATGAGGTTGAGGTGGTGGTGGATGCGGTTTCGTCGCGCACGCCGGCCAATAAGGCGATAGGGTTGTCCAGGATACGCGAAGGGGGCGCGGGTATTACCGGGGTAGAGACGGTGTTGTTCGAGCTGTTGAAGGAGGCCGGCGGGCCGGCCTTCAAGGCTATTCAGCGCTTGATCAAGTAGCGACCCTTGCCGGGTGCATTTTTATGATAGAATGACCCCCGGAGGTCGTGGCGGCAGGAGGGGGGAAGGTATGGCTTCGCTGGCTATCGTGATTGTCTCGTGGAATGTGCGCGATATGCTACGGCGCTGTCTGGATGCGGTGGCGGCCTCGTTGGCCAATAGCCCGCTTGACTATACGATAGTCGTGGTTGATAATGCCAGCAGCGATGATACGGTGGCAATGCTTGGGCGCGAGTTCCCCCACGTGCATGTGATTGCATCGGAGAAAAACCTGGGCTTTGCGGCGGGCAATAACCAGGCGCTGCGAGCGCTTGGCTTTGGCGAAGCGGGCGACGGGCCGCGCATTGGAGATACGCGCCCGGAGATGGTGTTATTGCTCAACCCCGACACGGAGCCGGTGGGCGACGCGCTGCCGCAACTGGTGCGCTATCTGGAAACGCACCCATCGGTGGTAGCCGTCGGGCCACAGTTGCGCTATGGCGACGGCAGCATCCAATCGTCGCGGCGGCGCTTTCCGACAACGCTGTCCCTCTTCTGCGAAAGTACGCTGCTTGAAAGGCTGTGGCCGCATAATCTGGGGGTGCGCTACTACCGCTGCGCCGACCGGGGCGATAGCGCCGAACAGCGCGTAGACTGGCTGGTGGGGGCGGCGCTGCTGGTGCGGGGGGCGGCGATTGCCGGCGCCGGCTTGCTTGATGAGCGCTTTTTTCTCTATAGCGAGGAGCTAGAATGGCAGTACCGTTTGCACCGCGCAAGCAGCCTTGTGCCGCCAATAGCCTACCTACCCACGGCGGTGGTGTATCATTACGAGGCCCAGAGCAGCGAACAGGTACCCGTCGTGCGCCATCTCCACTTTCAGCGCAGCAAGCTCTTGCTGGCGCGGGATTGGTATGGGCGGCGCGTTGCGGCGGCATTGCGGCTCCTGTTGCTGGCGGGCTATGGGTGGGAAATGGCGGTTGAGGGGGCAAAATATCTGGTGGGGCACCGCCGCGCCTTGCGACAACAGCGGCTTGGGGCGTATGGCCGCGTGGTGTGGGGGTTGGTGGTGGGGTGAGACGGAGCGGCGGGGACACGGGAGGCGGGGACACGGGAGGCGGGGAGGCGGGGACGCGGAGAGGCGGGACGCGAGAGGCGAGAGGCGGGACGCGAGAGGCGGGGAGGCGGGGACACGGGAGGCGGGGACGCGGTGAGGCGGGACGCGGAGAGGCGGGGAGGCGGTGAGGCGGGACGCACGCGCTCCCAGTGTTCACAGCTCAGTCAAGGTTGCTCTATATGATATGCTATCATTAGAAATCAAAGTATTTTTGTATGCAGTGGGGAAATCTCCAACATATCTTTGGCAATCGTCCAGGACATATACTCGATACGCCCGAAAACCGGCAACTATTGCTGGATGTAGCGTCCAATCCAGAGAATTTTCTTGGAACAGATACCTATGACAATGAGTGGTACAGTCAGATACTATCAGATGGAACACAGGTCTGGGTTGAAGTACGAAAGGGGTGTATTATCAATGGTGGATTAAACCATACCCCCCGTTCCTGGCACCCTATGACTGGGTTGAAAAGCCCGACCAGACCACAATAATGAGAGGATTTTTATGGAACAGCTTACCAGACAAGAAGCCTTTGCCGCCATGGTACGTTTTCTGGAACGTTTCTATGAACGCACTGGCTCCGATGATGTGGGCGGGTTGCTTGGCGCTATGCGTTTGTTAGACGATGGCGAAACCGCAGACCCGGCCCTGTGGTACGAGTGGGAGCACTGTGTACGAGAGATACTCCAACAGGCATATGAGGTTGTGGGACATGAGGCGTAACCCGGCCCAGTGTTGCCCTGATCATAGCGGTTGACCAACAAAAACCATGCTTCTTCAAACACTCTCTAACAACTGGGAAATCACGCCCGTCAAAACCTTTCAACAGGGCACCTATGCCGCCGACGATAAAGGCTGGCACACTATAGCCGTACCCGCGCACTGGCAGCAACACCCTGCCCTCGAACACCACAGCGGCAAGGTGGTCTACCGCTACCGCTTCGCGGGCCCCGCGCCGGCGTCGCCGCCCCCCGCCACGCGCTACTGGCTACGCTGTAATGGCATCTTCTACTACGCGCAGGCCTATCTAAACGGGGGCGACCTGGGAACCCACGAAGGCTATTTCCTACCCTACGAGCGCGAGATAGGCCACCTGCTGCAACCAGAAAATACGCTGGTGCTAGAGGTAGAGTGTCCCGACGAGCACCGCAAAACCAGCAAGCATATGATCACTGGCGTCTTTTCGCACTGGGACTGTCTCGACCCCCAGGCCAACCCCGGCGGCCTCTGGTTGCCCGTGGAGTTACACCAGAGCGGCGCGGTGCGGATACAGTCTGTGCGCTGCTCTACCGAAACGTTTAACGACCAGTTCGCCCAACTGCGCTATAGCGTCACCCTGGACGCGGCCCAACCCATGCCCGTGCTGTTGCGCTGGCGGCTTACCCCCCGCACCGAAGCGGCCTCGCCGCAGGTGATAGCGCAGCAACGCACGCTCCAGGCCGGGCCGCAAGAGGTGGGCGGCTTGCTCAAACTCCATAACCCGCTGTTGTGGTGGACGCACGACCTGGGCCACCCCGATCTATACACGATAACGCTAGAGGTGGAGTGCGGCGGCGCATTGAGCGACCAGACCAGTTTTGACTATGGCATACGGCGCTTTGAGCTGCGCGACTGGATACCCCACCTCAACGGGGTACGCTTCTTTATCAAGGGGAGCAACTACCCGCCCGGCGATATGCGTATCGCCACGATGACGCGCGAACGCTACGACCAGGATTTGCAGATGGTGCGGGCCGCAAATATGAATTTGCTGCGCGTACATGCCCACGTCGAACACCCGGCGTTCTACGCCGCGGCCAACGCGGCCGGCCTGTTGCTCTGGCAAGATATGCCGTTGCAATGGCTCTACCACGCCCGCATAGTGCCCGAAGCGCGGCGCCAGGCCCGCGCAATGGTGCGCTTGCTGGCCAACCATCCGAGCGTGGCGGTGTGGTGTATGCACAACGAACCCATCTTCTTTGGCCAGGATGATGACACCCGCTTGACTACCCGCATGCGGAGCTTGCAATCAAACTTTGGCTTTAGCTGGAACCGCGATGTGCTGGATAGCCAGTTAAAGCGCATTGCCGAACAGGAAGACCCCCACCGGCCGGTGGTGCGCTCGTCGGGCGAATACCATATCCCCGGCGCGCGGAGCGGCACCGATACGCACTACTATTTCGGATGGTACACGGCCCACGGGAGCCTGGCCCAGTTTGACAAGCTCTGCAAGATGACGCCAGCGAATATCCGGTTTGTGAGCGAGTTTGGGGCCCAGAGCTTTCCCAACGCGGAGAGTAGCGCCCGCTTTCTCCCCGCCGACCCCGCCGCCATAGACGCGGCCCACCTTGCAGCGCGACACAGCTTTCAACCCCGCATGATGAGCACATGGGTAGCCTGGCAAGCGGCCACCTCGCTGGAAGAATTGGCGCAGCTAACCCAGGCGTACCAGAGCGAGATCAACCGCTTTTACATAGACCGGCTGCGCTATCACAAGTACAAGCCTACTGGCGGGTGTGTAGCCTTCCTCTTCTGCGATGCCTACCCCGCCATCACGTGGAGTGTGGTAGATTACTGGCGTGTGCCCAAACGCTCCTATGATGCGCTGCGCCTGGCGTATAGCCCACAATATGCCTTTACGCTCATACCCCCGCGGCCCTACCAGGTCGCCGAACGCATAGATATACCGCTGTACGTCGTCAACGACGCGCACGAGCCGGTGCGCGGCGCCCACCTGAAGGCCCATCTGTACGCGCCCGACGGCAGCGAACTGGCCAGCGTATCACACATTCTCACGCTGGAAGCGGATAGTATGGCCTGGGAGACTGACCGCTTGCGCCTTACGCCCGACCAGCCGGGCCAGTATGCGCTTACGATTGCGCTCAGCGGGGTTGCCCAGGAGGTACACCACCGCTATACCATTGCCGTGGTGCGGTGAGCGAAAGCCCACGATGGAAGGCCCCCGCATTTTCCAGGGGATGGTTTATGGTAGAATAGAGTAGCGAACAACAGAGACGGGCAGGAACGAATGACCATATCCTACCGCGAGGAACGGACACAGACATGTCCACATTGCAACGCAACGTATCGTATCGAGGTGTGGCTTATTCTCGATGCCCAGGAACAACCGGCCGAGGTGGAGATGGTGCAACAGACTCAAGCCAACCAGCTTCTATGCCCCCATTGTGGGGGTAAGCATCAGGCCCGTGCGCCGCTTCTCTTGCACCACGCGGCTATTCCCTGCGTGCTCTTTGCCCCGGCCCCCGATAGCGCCGAACATTCCTGGCGCGACCAGGCCCGTACCCTGCTCCAACTGCTGGTTGAGCGGTTGCCGCCCCACCAGCGCCACCCCTACCTGGGAGAGGTACAGCTTGCCCAGGATGTGGCCGGTATGGCCCGCTTGCTGCGTCGTATGCAGCAGCGCCAGGCGCGAACGCCAGACACCGTAGCAGACCAACCGCACCAACCCGCCGCGCCGACCGCCGCGCCGACCGCCGAAACCCGCAAACAGGTTGCGCCGGCACGGCCCGCCGACCGCTCGCCAACGGTTCACAGCCACACCCTCTGGAATGCGGTACAAACGCTGCTTGGCGCAGATTCTCCACAAGAGTTTCGGGCCCTGGTAGGCGAGTATTACCCGTTTTTGCTGGAACCGGAGAGCGACCTGGCGCTGCGCCATATGGCCGATGCCCTGTTTGAACAGCGTCAGTACGAACTTGCCGACCATGTATCCTCCCTGCGCCAGTTCATACAGGAGCTCCGGAGTGGGCCCACCGGGCTATCTGCGCAAGCGGAACCCGCAACCGACGCTCCCCCTGGTCACCCGGCTCAACCGCCAGCGACCCTACCCGCCGCGGCTTATGCGGCGTTGCTGCGGGCCCAGACCACTGCGGCTATGCTGGAAGCGACCCAGGAGCATACCGTTTTGCTAGAACCATGGGTAAATGACTGCTTGCTTGCGTGTATTGACCAGGCGGTTGACGACGGCTACGAACATCTGGCGATTGTATTAGAACAACGACGCGAAGTGCTTTTTGAGCTACGGCAACCCGTAGAGAATGGGATAGGTTATGCTGAAACAAACACCTCTGTATAAATCACATGTACAACTGGGCGCCCGTATGGTGGAATTTGGCGGGTGGGAGATGCCCGTACAGTACAGCGGTATTATTGATGAACATACCGCCGTGCGTACCTCCGCCGGCCTGTTTGATATAAGCCATATGGGGCGCTTTCTGATTATTGGGCCAGACGCGACCCCTTTCTTACAACATGTCGCCACCTGTGATGTGGAAAGCATTGCGGGTGGCCATGCCAGCTATGGCTTGCTTTGCCATCCGCATGGGGGCATTGTAGACGACATCTTTATTTACAACCTGCCCAACGCCGCCTATATGGTGGTGGTGAATGCCGCCAATGTCCAGAAAGACCGTGACTGGTTGTTAAACCAGAAGGGCCATTTCAACGTAAAAGTGGTTGACTATTCGGAATATTGGGCCATGCTGGCGTTTCAAGGCCCCGCGGCCGAAGGTCTGCTGAGCGCTTGCAACGATGTGTCCTTTGATGATTTGAGTAGCTTGCCCTTCCATGGCATTATGCGCGGCAAGCTCTTTGGCATTGATGAGAGCTTGATTGCCCGCACTGGCTACACGGGCGAAGATGGCTTCGAACTCTTCTTCGATGCCAGCCGCGCCAAACGGGTATGGGACAATCTGCTGGCCCTGGGCGACGGCGGTAGCGTCAAGCCGTGTGGTCTGGGGGCGCGTGACAGTTTGCGCTTCGAGGCGTGCCTGTCGCTATATGGGCACGAGATAGCCGACGATATTAACCCGTATGAGGCGCGGCTTGGCTGGATTGTAAAGCTGGACACGGGCCCCTTTGTGGGGCACGAGGCGCTCCAGACGATAAAGCAGCAAGGGCCCACGCGGCGTCTGGTGGGGTTTGAGATGGTCGGGCGTGGTATTGCCCGGCAGGGCTACCCCATCCACCGCGCAGACGGCAAGCAGATTGGCATGGTCACCAGCGGTATGCATGCGCCAACTCTGGGCAAGCCGCTTGGGTTGGGCTATGTTCCGACCAGCGAGAGCAGCGAAGGTACCGAACTCGACATCCTCATTCGCAACAAGCCTGTTCGGGCCCGTGTGGTCAAGATACCATTTTACAAACCGCGCTACAAGAAGTAAGCGGTAGTACGCCACCCGCACAGGCAATGATCCAACACGGCCCGCGGTGGCGGTCAATGACAGCGGCGGGCATCGCCGCAATGTCCTTGCGCACCTATGCTATAATAGCAGGGTTACAGAACAAAACCCTGGTGGCACGACGCCATTGCAGGGTTTCTCTATGAAATATAGATGTGAAGGAAGAAAGGGTAGCCTGGGAAATGTCGCAGCAAATTATTGAAAACCTGTCAAAGCGTTTTTACAAAGAAACTGTCCCTGATTTTCGCGTGGGCGATACCGTGCGGGTTGGTGTGAAGGTGGTCGAAGGTAACCGCGAACGTGTGCAGGACTTCGAAGGTGTGGTGATTAGCCGCCGTGGGGGCGGTATCAACGAGAATTTCACCGTACGCCGTATTGCGTCCCACGGTATTGGGGTAGAGCGTACGTTTCTGCTGCATGCCCCGCGCATAGACTCTATCAAGGTGCGTCGCCTTGGCAAGGTGCGCCGCGCCAAGCTCTACTACCTGCGCGGACTCACGGGGAAAGCGGCGCGTATCAAGGAGCGCCGAGACAGATAGGGAGCACCCATGCGCCTCTATCGCTGGCTTATTGGGTGGGCTTTTGCCCGTTTCTACCGCGAGTTTTCGTGGACATATGATGCGGTGGCCTGGCTTGTCTCGCGGGGGCTGTGGCGCGCGTGGGCCCTGGCCGCGCTGCCCTATCTGCACGGACGGGTGCTAGAACTGGGTTGCGGTACAGGGTTCGTGCAGTATGCGCTGGCGCACCAGCGCCCCGGCTGTGCGGTCGGGCTCGATGCTTCGCCCTTTATGCTGCGCCACACCACGCGGCGGTTGCGGCGGGCCGGGTTGCAGGGGCGGCTTGTGCATGCCGTCGGGCAGGCTATACCCTTTCGCGGCCAGAGCTTCGACCGTGTGCTGGCTACCTTCCCAAGCGAGTATATTTTGCACCCCGATACCCTGTCGGAGGTGCGGCGTGTGCTGGCGCCCGGCGGGCAATTGATTATTGTAGACGCGGCGCAATTTACCAGCGAGGGGGTCTATGAACGGGCCGTTGATGCGGCCTACCGCGTCACCTTGCAAGCCTCGGTACAAAGCCCACCAGCGCATGTACGCTATGTGAAGATGATAGAGCAGGCCGGCTTTACGCTGCACGCCTACCAGGAGCCGGTGCGCCAGAGCATCGTGACCGTGCTGGTTGGGGATGTCGCCGGGCGTTGAGTATGAGCAGGCTCTGCTTGCAGCCGGCCATCGCTTCATTGCCGGTTTGGATGAGGCCGGGCGCGGGTGTTGGGCCGGGCCGGTTGTCGCGGCGGCGGTCGTTCTCGCGCCCCATACGCTGGCAACTCCGCACACCCTGGCGGGGGTTGATGATTCGAAAGCCTTGACCGCGCACCAGCGCGACGCGGCATATGAGCGAATCGCTGGTGTAGCCGAGAGCGTGGGGGTAGGCATTGTGCCGGCCTATCTCATTGATGCCTACGGTATTGTCCCTGCCACGCGCCTGGCTATGACGGTGGCGCTGCTGGCGCTGGCTGTGCCGGTTGAGGCGCTGCTGATAGACGCGCTCCGGCTGGATATTCCCTCGCTTCCGCAGCAAGCGCTTATTCGGGGCGACGCGCAGTCGCTCTCAATTGCGGCCGCCTCTATCGTGGCGAAGGTGACCCGCGACCGGCTAATGCATACCGCCGACCGCGCCTGGCCCGGCTATGGCTTTGCGGCCCACAAGGGCTATGGGACGGCGGCCCACCAGCACGCGCTCCGGAGCCTGGGGGTGTGCCCCTTCCACCGACGCACTTTTCGGCCGGTGGCGCGGGTGGTGTGGGGGGCGGGGTGAGGCGAGACAGGGGCGGCGTGAGGCGAGACAGGGGCGGCGTGAGGCGAGACAGGGGCGGCGTGAGGCGAGACAGGGGAGGCGTGAGGCGAGACAGGGGAGGCGTGAGGCGAGACAGGGGCGGCGTGAGGCGAGACAGGGGAGGGGGGAGGCGGGCGAGCAGACGAAAAACTTTCTTTCACCCCCCCGACGCGCCATCCATTGGAAGTGGCCGGGTAGCCTGTGGTATAATCAGTATAAGCATAGGCTACCGTACGTTTGAGCCATAGCCGGATTGTTTCGTATGAATGATGACTTGTATGAAGGCCTGGAGCCAGACGAAAGCCCTCAAGATGAGTTGGCCCGTATGGCCCAGGAAACAATAGAATCACAAATGGGCACGGGGCAGAACGAGGAGGCCCGCCAGCGGTGCCAGCGGGTCTTGCACCTGCACAACCGCGGCGCAATCCTTGACTCGCGTGATTACTTTCACGCCTCGCTGGTGCTGCTCTACGGCGAACGGGCCTCGCACTTTGAATTGTCGCGTAGCTTTGCCCACCAGGCCGCTACCATGGGCGAGCCCCGCGCATGGACGCTCTACGCCATGTCGTGGGATCGGCTCTTGCTGGCCGTTGGCAAGCCACAGCGCTTTGGAACGCAGATTATCAAAAAGGATGGGCGCTGGTCGCTTGGGGCCGTAGACGAGAGTGTGAGCGACCAGGAACGCTCCTTCTATGCCGTGCCGCCGCTCTTCTTCCAAAAGCAACGCGCCAGACAACTGCAAAACCAGGAGGAACGAGACTGATAGCCCGCCCGGTGCGGTCGTGTCGTCTCTAGTAGTGTGAGAGAAAAACTGTGACAACATCCCTCACCCCCCGCTATGACCGTATCGCCTCGCTGGTGCTGGTCGTTGTGCTTGGCCTGGCGGTGGTGCTGCTGGTAGACATGAATCCCAACATTCTCCGCGCCCGGCTCGGCGGCGACCTGCCACCCATTACCGTTTCGTGGCTCCTTATCGCCTCGCTGGTCGTGATAACCAGCACCGGCGCCGACTTGCTGGCCCGCGCGCACCCCGAAATGCAAAACCGCAACCTGCCCACGCTCAATCTGGGCTTCCTTCAGTTTGAAGTGGTGCCCGGCTTCTGGATTCTGCCCTCTTTCAGCATTATTAGCTCTTTTGCCTTCTTTCGCCTGTTCAGCAGCAATATGCAAGGGGCCGCCTTTGTGCTCTCGTTGGTGGCCGCGGCCGGTCTGCTCATGGTTGTGCTTATCGGGCAACACTATGCCCTGGATCGCAAGCCAGAGACACGCTATCGCGCCCTGCTGCTGCTGCAAATTATTACCTACCTGCTGGCGTTTGGCGTCTTTAGCGCGGTCTACTATGCCCGCTTTCGTACGCTCTACTCTGCCACGCTTATCAGTTCCTCCGGAATGCTGCTGGCGTTTGAAGTGCTGCAATGGTCAACGCGGCGGGGTATCCTCTACCTGGCCGCCATCGTCGGGCTTATTCTAGGCGAGGTGACCTGGGCCCTCAACTACTGGTCGGCGTCCTTCTTGATGGGGGGGGCGTTGCTGCTCATCGTCTTCTACATTGCGGTGAGCCTGTTGCACCACCACGCCACCGGTACCTTGAAGCGCCACCTGTTTGTGGAGTATGGTCTGTTTGGAAGCGGCCTGGTTGCGGTCATCATCTACATTATTTTTAGCGGATCGCCATGACCACCATCATTGCAATAACCGACCCGACCGCTCGTTCGCAAGCTATTGCCGCGTTGCAGGCCGGGGAGGCCATCGCCTTCCCAACCGATACGGTGTATGGTGTCGGGGGGGGCGCTTCCAACCCCCGCGCTATTCTGCGGCTGTACGAAGCCAAGCAGCGCCCCCGCACAATGGCTATTCCCGTGCTGCTGGCCGACCCCGCCGACCTTGCGCACGTTGCGCGGAGCATTCCGCCGGCCGCGGCGGCGCTGGCGCAGCGCTACTGGCCGGGCGGGCTATCGCTAATTGTGCCGGCCGCCGACTACCTGCCGCCGGAACTTCTGTCCCACGGCGATAGTGTGGCTGTGCGCGTGCCCGACCATGCCTGGTTGCGGGAGTTGATACGGGAGCTTGGCGAGCCGCTGGCGGCCACCAGTGCCAACCGGCATGGCGCTGCCCCCCCCCGCCTGGCCGGCCTGGTTGCCGAACAGTTGGGCCCCGCGCTGGCGCTGGTGGTGGATGGCGGCGCAAGCAGTGGCGATACGCCGTCTACCGTAGTTGATTGCACTGGCGCGGAGCCACGGGTGCTGCGACAGGGGAGTGTGACGATTGAAGCCGCCGTCTGACCCCCCCACCGCCGACCAGTGGGCCACAACCAGGGCCCAATTTGCTGCCCGTCGCTCGTTTGTATACCAGATTCATATACTATCGGGAGAATGGGCCGGTCGTCGCGTCCAGGGCTACCACGCAGCACGTTACACGCTTCCCCCCGCCCTGGGAGGGGTCTGGTTTGTCAGGCCGCTTCACACAGATACCAGCCATCAACCAGTTCACGAACAAGGCGGTTCAAGGTTATCTCGGCTTCCTTGTGCGTACGAGCAAACCCGACCAGTTCACCATCCAGGTACATGGCAAATACATGAATGTCGCTCTCATACACAATTTCTTTGCTGTACATAGCTTCCTTTCCGCACGTATGGTATGGTTTGGGATGGAGACAAAGAGAACACTTGTTCTTGACTAAAGTATAGCATATTTGTTCTTGCATGGCAAGCAGAAATTGGGGTAGGAACGGTTCATATCTGGGGAGAAAATCCCCTGGGAGCGCGGGCGTCTCGCTCGCACCGGGGCGGGCCGGATGCCCGCAATCCCAAAGCACACCATAGGTAAGGAGGGGGAGTGCTACGGAGCTGGAAATTCTGGCTTGGGCTGTTGGTCAGCATCATCTTTCTGTCCATAGCCCTGCGCGGGCTTGATCTGCAACACTTCTGGGAGACGCTCCAGGAGGCTAACTACTGGTGGATATTGCCGGGTGTGGGGGTGTACTTTATCGCGGTGCTGGTGCGTACCTGGCGCTGGCACTATATGCTGCGCCATATTAAACCCATACCGACGCTGCGCCTCTTCCCCATTGTGGTGATTGGCTATATGGGCAACAACGTCTACCCGGTGCGGGCGGGCGAAGTGTTGCGGAGCTATGTACTGCGCCGCAAAGAGGGCGTCTCGATAAGCGCTTCGCTCACCACGGCCATACTGGAACGCATCTTCGACGGGTTGGTGATGCTCTTCTTTGTCTTTATCACGCTGCCCTTTGCGCCCCTGCCGCCCAACTACCAGAATTTTGTGATTGGCTTTAGCGGGTTGTTCGGGGTGGCATTGCTGGCGTTCTTTGCTATCGCTATGCGCCCGGCGCTGATGCGTCGTATCTATACCTGGGTGATTGATCGGGTGTTGCCAGAGCGCCTGCGCGAGCGCGTGCATACCCTCTTCGACAACGCCATCCACGGCTTGCAATCGCTGCGCAGTCCCCGCGAGATGCTGCTCATCTTCCTTACCTCGACGTTGATATGGTTGACCGAGACGACCAAGTACTGGTTTGTGATGCACGCCTTCCCGATGGATGTTTCTTTCCCGGTGTTGATGCTGATGACGGCGGTGGTCAACCTGTTTACGACTATTCCTTCGACGCCCGGCTATGTGGGTACGTTCGATGCGCCGGGCATTGCGGTGCTAACCCAGTTCAACGTCGGGCACGCGATTGCGACGGGCTATACGCTGGTCTTGCACGTGGCGCTGTGGTTGCCCATTACCCTGCTTGGGGCTATCTATATGCTGCGAGAGAGTATTAGTTGGCGCGATATTCAGCGGGCCGCCGACGCCAAGGAGGCCGGCACGACGCCAGAAGCGATAGCCGACGAGGCGATAGCGCAGGAACACGCCGTTACGCGCCGCGAGTAGGGGCACTGAAGAAAGGAAACCATAAATGCATATTGGGATTATCGGGGGCGGCATTGCCGGCCTTACCGCCGCCTATGACCTGGCCCGCGCCGGACACCGCGTCGTCCTCTACGAAGCGGCCGAACAGGTGGGCGGTCTGGCGTCCGGCTTCCGCGACCCGCGGTGGGAGTGGCCGCTGGAACGCTTTTACCACCACGTTTTTGAAACCGATACCGCTATTCGTACGCTTACCGAGGCCATTGGCTATGGCGACAAGCTCTTTTTTCGCAAGGGCGTCACGGCGCACCTGTGGAATGGCAACTTTTACGAGATAGGCAGTCCTGCGGCGGTACTGCGCTTTCCTGGTATCTCCTTCCTTGACCGTGTGCGCTTTGGTGCGGCCAGTGCCTATCTAAAGTATATTACAACCAACTGGCGCAAGCTCGAAGGCATCTCCGCCGCCGCGTGGTCGGAGCGCTGGATGGGCAAACCGGCCTACCAGACCATTATGCACACGCTGCTTGAGGGTAAGTTTGGCCCCTATGCCCGCGAGGTCAACATGGCCTGGCTCTGGGCCCGCCTCCGCGCGCGCTCCTTCAACCTGGGTTACTTTGTGGGTGGGTTCCAGGGCTTTGCCGATGCGCTACGCGACGCCGTGCAGCAGCAGGGCGGAACCGTCCACCTGAGCGCCCCGGTGCAACGCCTGGAGCCGGGCGGCGAGGGGGGCGGGTGGACGCTCCATAGCCGCGTGGGGACAGAAACCTATGACCGCGTTATTGTGACGGGTTCGCCGCGTCTGCTGGCAAAGCTGGCGCCCCAACTCCCGCCCGACTACCTGGGCCAACTGGCTACGCTCAAGTCTATGGGGGCGGTGGTGGTGGTCTTTGCGCTCACGCGGCGGCTGATGCGGAACCACACCTTCTACTGGATGCAGGGTATGCAGAAGGACGCATACCCCTTCCTGGCGCTGGTAGAGCATACCAACTTTATTGAACCAAAGCACTATGGCGGCGACCACCTGGTCTACTGTGGCGACTATCTGCGGCCCGACCATGCGTACTTCCAGATGAGCAAGAATGAACTGGTGGTACGCTTCTTGCCGGCGCTGCGCCGTTTCAACCCCGATTTTGATTTTTCGTGGATACGCAAGACGTGGCTGCACCGCGAGCCCTATGCACAGCCCATTGTGGGGTTGCACCATAGCCGCAACATTCCCCCGCTGGCGACGCCGCTACCGGGGCTCTATTGGGCCAGTATGAGCCAGGTCTACCCCTGGGATCGCGGCACGAACTTTGCGGTAGAGCTTGGGCAGCAGGTGGCGGCAGAGGCGGGGTGAGGGGGGGCGGCGGGGGGGGCGTTCGTATCACGCCGCGCGCCGTACACATCACGGGCAGCGGGCAGCCCTATTCTTGACACCCTCTCCGGGGCATGCTACTCTGCACAGGGATACCAGAGCGGAATGGATAACTGGAATGAATAAAGAGCCGGGACATATTACCCTCATCATTGGGGGGGGACGCAGCGGTAAAAGTAGCTATGCGCAGCAGTTGGCGGTGGCGCTTGGCGACTGTGTGTTGTTTGTCGCCACGGCTGAAGCCCGCGACGAAGAGATGGTCGCCCGTATAGCCGCGCACCAGGAGGAGCGCCCGCCCGGTTGGCGCACGCTCGAAGAGCCATACCACATAGCACAGGCGCTCGAATCGGTAGCGCCGGCCCCCGTCGTCGTGCTCGATTGCGTAACGCTGTGGGTATCCAATCTCCTCTTGCAAGAGGGAGCGACCTGGGAGCACGCCATAGCCGAACTGGACGCGCTGCTGGCGTGGCACCAGGCACACCCGTGCGAACTCATCATCGTCTCTAACGAAGTGGGGTGGGGCATTGTCCCCGCCGACGAGCTTACCCGCACCTACCGCGACTGGCTTGGCCGATTTAACCAGCGTATTGCCGCCTGCGCGTCAAGCGTCTACCTGATGGTTGCGGGGGTGGCCGTAGTGATAAAAGAGCATTCAGAGAAGGGAAACCAGTATGGCGGGGTTTTCTCCACGGTACGAGGCGGCGCTGGTGATGGCCGCGAAAGCCCACCGCAACCAGCTACGCAAGGGGAGTGACGTTCCCTACATAACCCATGTGGTGCATGTAGCGACGATCCTTTTGCACTATGGTTTTGAAGAAGAGGTTGTGCTGGCCGGGTTGCTGCACGATGTTGTTGAAGATTGCGAGGTAACGCCGGAGGAAATCGCCCAGGCGTTTGGCGATGAAGTGGCGCGTATTGTGGAAGCGATGACCAAGCCGGCCGGGATGTCGTGGGAAGGGGCGCGGGCCGCGATTGTGGCCCAGCTTGAAACCGGCGGCCCCTCGGTGGCGGCGGTCAAGGCGGCCGATGCGCTACACAATATTCAGAGTATTTTACACGATATGCAAGCGGTCGGGCCCGCCGTGTGGGATCGCTTTAACCGTGGAGCCGAACCAACCTTGCAGTACTACCGTTCGGTGCTGGCCGGTGTGCGCAGTTGGCTGGCCCGCCACCCGCTTACCGATGAATTAGACCGCGCCGTGCGCGAGATTGAAGCGGCAATCCGCACAACCTGATTTTTTTCCCCTGGTATAAGCAAGCAGAGAAAGGAGCAAGACCGGTGCAAGTAACCGATGAGCAAGCCCTGGCCGCGTTGTGTACGACCATACCTGGTGCCGACCGCGAGGCCGCCCGCGCCGCCCGTGCGCGGCTCGATTCGTTGACCAAGCCGCGCAACAGTATGGGCCAAATAGAACACGTGCTGGTGCGGTTGGCGGCCAGCACTGGCCAGGTATGCCCCACGCTCGATCAGCGGGCCGTGCTATTGGCCGCCGCCGATCATGGCGTTGCAGCCGAAGGCGTAAGCGCCTATCCCCAGGTGGTTACCGCGCAGATGGTTTTGAACTTTTTACAGGGCGGGGCGGCTATCAATGCACTGGCCGCCGCGGCCGGGGCGCGGATGCTACTGGTAGACGCGGGCATCGCCACCGACTTGCCCGCCCTGGCCGACTATCCCATGTTACGGCGGCCTGGCATTCGGCGCGGCAGCGGCAACATTGCCCGCGAGCCGGCTATGCGGCCGGAGGAGGCCCGCGCGGCCCTGCTGGTTGGCGCTCGTCTGGTTGAAGAGGAGCAGCGCCAGGGCTTGCACCTGCTGGCCCTGGGGGAGATGGGCATAGCCAATACAACCCCCGCGGCCGCGCTCACAAGCGCCCTGACCGGTGCATCGCCAGCGCAGACGGTGGGGCGGGGGACGGGTATAGACGATGCGACGCTGCACCACAAGCGCGAGGTGGTGGGGCGGGCCCTTCAGCGGGTAGATGGCGGAACGGGGGGGCTTGCGGCGCTGTCGCCCTTTGCACTGCTGTATGAGCTTGGCGGTTTGGAGATTGCGGTATTGGCCGGGGCAACGCTGGCGGCGGCGGCGCGGCGCATTCCGGTGTTGCTGGATGGCTATATTACGACCAGTGCGGTGCTGGTTGCGGCGGCGATGGCGCCCAATGTGCGGGCCCATCTGGTTGCGTCGCACTGCTCGGCGGAGCCGGGCCACCGCCTGGCGCTCGATCACCTGGGCTTGAGCGAGGCGGAAAATGCGCCGCCGCTCTTGAACCTTGAGCTACGTCTGGGCGAGGGGAGCGGGGCGGCGTTGGCGATGCCGTTGCTGGTGAGCGCGGCGCAGATGATGCGCGATATGGCGACGTTTGAGCAGGCCAGCGTCTCGAAGAGCGGGGAGGGGGCATAGGGTTCTTCCCAAATGGGAAACTTCCTGGGAGCGCGCGCGTCTCGCTCGCTCCGGGGTGGGCCGGATGCGCGCGCGCTCCCCCCGCTCTTTGCGCTTTCCCCCCGGAGCGTGCTATAATCCAACATACTGCATGGAATCGTGCTGGTGGGCCAGACAGGAATGTAATGGAACGCCTATGGCAACGTTCAGATGATGAGTGAGCCGACTTCTGCTACTGCAAAGCCGCTCCTCTTCGGTCGCTATCGTGTCGAAGATCAACTCGGCACGGGTAGACTGGCAACCGTCTACCACGCCACCGACGAGCGGCTACAACGTCGTGTGCTGATGCATGTGCTACGCAAAGACTTGCAGGAACAGACCGCCTTAAAACAGCGCTTTCTAGCCGAAGTGAGCGCCAGTGCCCAATGCTCGCACCCCGCCCTGCTCGAAGTGTACGACAGCGGCGAGTCGGGGGGGCGCCCCTACATGGTGACCGAATATGTGCAGGGGCGCCCGCTCAACGCCGTGGGAGCCTTGCGGGTTGAAGATGCGCTGCTGGCTATGCGCCAGGTAGCCGGTGCCGTGGCCCTGTGCCTGGCCCGCGGCCAACCGCACCCGCCTATCAGCAGTAGCAACGTGCTGCTGGTTGGCGAGGGACAGGTACGCCTGGTCGAAAACTGGCACCTGGAGCCCGCCGACGTGGCGCTAGACCTGTCCCACTACCGCGCCCCCGAACTTACCGAAGGGGACACCCCCGCCACGCCGGCCAGCGTTGTCTATACCCTGGGCATCTTGTTGTATGAACTGGTGAGCGGGGTACGGCCCATTACCGGCAGCGACGCCCAGAGTGTCGCCCAGGCCCACCTCACCACCCACATACCGCCCCTCTCCCAGGTGCGCCCCACGCTCTACCTGCCCACGCTTGAACGCATACTCTCGCGGGCCACCTCGCGCCTGCCAGAACAACGCCCCGCCAATGCCCGCGCCTTTGGCGACGAACTCGAAGCCCTCTGGCGCAGCCTCGCTACGGAAACGAAACCGTTAGCTGTGGCACAGCCGGCCAGAGCCGCCCCGCGCCGCGCCTCCGCCGCGCCCCCCCGCCCGGCTGCGTCCCCCGCCCCCGCTGCGCCTGGCCCAACGTCTGCCCCCCAGAAAAGCGCCGCCCCGGTTGACCGGGAGGTCTTGAAACGCAAAACGCTCATGCGCAGTCTTGCCGGCTGGTTCGTTATGATGGCCCTGCTCATCGGGGTTGTGCTTGGCAGCTATAGCATTGCCAGCTTTGCCCTGGATCAATTTTTCGCTGTGAAACTGCCCCAACCCACGCTCCCCGATTTTGCCCAATCGTGGGCCGAATGGTTCCCCGGCGTTCATCAAGGCGAAGTGCTGATTGTGAATATTAACGAAGGATTGAACCTGCGCGATGAACCGGGCCTCTCCACCAACATTATCGCCATTATCCGCAACGGGGCGCGGGTGCGCAAACTGGAAGAGTCCCAGGTAGTAGATAATGTTGAATGGGTGCGCGTGCGTGCGGAAACCGCCGACATCGCCCCCTCCAATGCGCCTATAGGGAGTGCCGACGCGGCCCGCGGGAATACCATAGAAGGCTGGATGTCGTTGCTCTATTTGAAACCCTCGGAGCAATGACCCCATGACATATATTATTCCTGATGCCGTAATCGAGCGATTCTGTACGGCCCAAAGCGTTACCGTGTTGACGGGAACCGGCGTCGCGCTCGAAAGTGGTATCCCCACCTTCCGCGATGCCCAAAAGGGCGAATGGGCCCATGTCTCCGCCACCGAACTGGCCACCCCCCAGGCCTTTGTGCGCAACCCGCGTCTGGTCTGGAATTGGTACCTCTACCGCCGGCGCATGATCGAGGCTGTCCAGCCCGGCCCCATCCACTACGCCCTGGTAGACCTGGAACAGCAGTATGATGATTTTCTGCTGATTACCCAGAGCATAGACGGTCTACACTGGCGGGCCGGTAGCCGCGATTTGCTTGAATTGCACGGCAACATTAGCCGCTCGCGCTGCTTCGACTGTAGCTCCTACCAGATGGGATGGGATGAGGAGAGCGAAGTTTTGCCCACCTGTGTACGCTGTGGGGGCTTGCTGCGTCCCGATGTGGTCTGGCTTGGCGAAGGGTTGCCCGAACTATACCTGAGCAAAGCCTACAACGCAACCCGCCGCGCCCAGGTGTTTCTTTCCGTTGGCGCATCGCCGCGTGTTCCGCCGGCTGCGTCGCTGCCGCTTATTGCGCGGCGGGCCGGTGCCTACGTGGTCGAAGTGCATACCGAAGAGACGGCCCTGTCGGGCATTGCGGATTGCTGGCTACAGTCCAACGCCAGCGACGTTTTACAAGAATTGGTCCAACGATTGAACGACCAGACCGGAGCATACCCAACGGGAGGCGACTAGGTGTCTCGCTATAACGAGGCTTTTCCTCTGGTAGAAGGGCCGCGGCTCTATATCCGGCCATGGCGCAACGAGGATGATATGGCGCAGCGCCAGTGGCCAAACTATTCCGACCCGCTCAGCGAACTGTGGAATTTGCCCCGCCCGATCAAGCCAGGATTGGCTTTTTTTACGTTTTTATATCATATCGTGGGTTTACGGCGGGCCTGGGCTGTTGAAGATAGGGCGCACCAGTTGATAGGGCGCATCTCGCTACGCGACATAGACCACCTGCGCCAACGGGCCCGCCTGGGGATTTCGCTGGACGAACCATATATCGGCAAAGGGTTTGGAACGGAAGTGTTGACCCTCTTTCTTGACTATTACTTCGAAACGCTTGGCTTTACGGCTATGGTGCTGGATGTTGCCGCCTTCAACCAGCGGGCCATCCGCTGCTACGAGCGGCTTGGCTTTGCAACCGTCAGTACCGAGTGGCGCTGTGCGGGACAAGCGCCGCTTGAGCAACAATTGGATGCGGAATCTTACCAGGTATTGACCCCATTTCTGCGCCACGACCGCACCGGTTTCTGGGTAGCGTTTATCGAAATGGAATTGCACCGGCTCCAGTGGCGCAACCGCCTTTTTCACCAGACCATTGGCAACACCGTAGCGACACGCAGCGAAGCGGCCCGGGGCAAAGCGGTATGAGTGGGGACAAAGCAGGGTACAGGGTACAGCGATGTGGGGTAGGAAGCGTCGCGGTGGCGCATGGGAGCGACGCTTGCTCGTCGCATCGCATCATCTAGCAACGGAACAGGAGAGGTAGGTATGTCTCTTATTGCTGGCAACCTGGGCATCATCCAGCGTCTTTTGGATGAGCACCAGATGACGTGGGGAGTCTATGCGGGGGCAGCGGCCCATTTCTATGGTAATCGCCGCCCCATCAAAAATATTGATATTCTGGTCGCTCCGGGTACGCTCAAGGATGTGATGCAGCTTATGCAGCAGGCCAAACGGGTCGGCCAGTTTGATGGCCGGCGCATTATGTGGAGCGGTATTAACCTCTGTGATGATATAAGCGCTCGGCACGCGGGCATCACCTATCCATTGAAGATGGACGAGCCGATGATAGCCCACAAGCGCCGCCAACCGTTGCTTGGTTCGCGGGTCGAGATGCTGGCCCCTGAAGATGTGCTAATCCATAAGCTGATGTATATGCGCGGCAACGAGCAGGGGAAGTTTGACCAGGAGGATGCCCAGGGTATTATCCAACGCCAACAACTTGACCAGGAGTACCTCAAGCAACGGATACGCCTGTGCAATGCTGAACGCCTGGTTAAACCACAGCTAGAGGAATTGGGCCTGGTGTTAGAAGCGTAACGGGTTGCCCGTACGGGGACGGTTCCTGGGAGCGTGGGCCCTCTGGCCCACCGCAGAGCCGGCGGGGACGCTTGCGCTCCCAGGGGGTTGCCTCCATACGTACTTGCGGGTATTAGCGGGTATGCATGGGAGCGCCTGGGAGCAGGGACATATGGCGGGCCCGCTTGATGGCGA
Organism: Chloroflexaceae bacterium; assembly: GCA_034437375.1. GTDB lineage: Bacteria > Chloroflexota > Chloroflexia > Chloroflexales > Chloroflexaceae > JAAUSY01. Next base: position 23,679 of record DAOTUK010000140.1, read on the forward strand.
TAGCCAGTTTGCGTTGCATCTTGGCGGTCACGCCGGTGCGACGGCGTGGCAATATTTTGCCCTGGGGCGTCACATACTTTTGCAATCGCTTCACGTCTTTGTAATCGGGTACAATACCAAGCGACGTAAATTCACATTCTTTGGGTCGTCCAACACGAGCACGAGATTGGCGAATTCGTGGAGCCATGCGCTACTTTCTCTCCTTTTTCAGTTTTTACTACTTTCCCGACACGAGCGTTTGACTTTCAACCGATACAGTATAGCACATTTTTTGCTGGTTTCAAGGTTCGCGGCGCTCAACAAAGATGGTATCGGCCAGCCGGCGGTCTAATATCTGGGGGGACTCGTCAACCTGGAGCGAGAGCGGCCCATCGAAGGGGGCGCGGTGGGTGACACAGATAGCGACGCCCGGCACAAGGCCAAGTTCGGCGAGATAGCGCAACCGTTCGCCCCCCTGGTCGCTCACGCGGATAATGTGGGCCCACACCCCTACCAACAGGTCGGATAGCCGGATACCGGTACTGGTGGGAAGTTCGCCCTCCAGGGTGGGGATGGGGTCGCCGTGGGGGTCAAAGGAGGGTTGCCCCAGACGGGCGGCAATGCGGGCGGCCATTTTGGCGCTGATGTAGTGTTCCAACTCTTCGGCCTCTTCGTGAACCTCGTCCCAACTATAGCCAAGCGCTTCGACCAGGTACAACTCTAGCAGGCGGTGGTGGCGCACAACTTCAAGCGCAATCTTTTCGCCCGTGTCGGTGAGGCGTACGCCCTGGTAGGGGGTGTGCATCACCAGATTCATTTCGGCCAGTTTCTTGATCATCCCCGTGACAGAGCCGGGCTTAAACCCCCCAAGCTGTTCGCCAAGCAACGATGTTGTCACTTCGCCAACCTGCTGTTGCAGGGTATAGATAGCTTTCAGGTAATCTTCCATAGCCGGCGTGATGCGGCCAGGACGCCGTGCTGCTGCTGCCATAGGGTACGCGCTTTCTCTCTTTGCAAATACCAATCAGGGCATAGCACGTACAGTATAGCATATTACCGCGGGGACGCGGGGACGCGGGGACGCGGGGCGATGAGTCACGTTGCTGCGCCTCTCGCCTCTCGCCTCTCGTCTCTCCCGTCCTCGCCTCACCATGTCCAATCGGGCATACTGTCAATCGCCTCATTGCGCGTTATGCGCGTGGGATGGGTGCCGTCGGCTTGCATCACAAACAGCTCCATGTTGTGGTCGTCGCGGTCTGAGATAAAGGCTATCTGGCTCCCGTCGGGCGACCAGGCGGGCGAGCCGTCGGTGCTGGTATTATCGGTCAGGCGCACCACATCGGAGCCGTCCGGGTTCATCGTATAAATTTCGCCGTTGGGGTGGTCGCGCCGCGATACAAACACAATGCGCTGGCCATCGGGTGACCAGGCCGGCGACCCCTCGTAGGCCTCGTTCTCGGTCAGGCGCACCTTGTTTGTGCCGTCGGCATCCATCACATAGATGTCGCCCTTGCGCGAGTCGCGCTCGGAACGGAAGGCGATGCGCTGGCCGTCGGGCGACCAGGTTGGCTCGGTGTCAAACTCCATCGCCTCGGTCAACTGTGTCAACCCGCTGCCGTCAATGTTGATGGTGTAAATATCAAAGTTGGGCACCTGATCGGTGGAACAGGTTGTGACCGACTCAAACGCCAGTTTGCGGCCGTCGGGTGACCAGGCCGGGTTGGAGTCGGTGTTGTCGTGGTCAATCAGTTGGCGCACGTCGGTGCCGTCGGCTTGCATCAGGTAGATAATGCCCTTCTCCTGGTAGCGATAGGTGGTAAAGGCTATCTGGCTCCCGTCGGGCGACCAGGCGGGGCCGTGCTGGTCTTCGGCGTCGTGGGTCAGATTGGTCAAGTCGCCATCGCTTTCGAGCAAGTAAATATCCATATTGCCGGTGGTGCGCGAGCCAAACACGATACGCCCGGCAATGGGGGCGGCCGTGGTTGCGCTGCCGCACGCGGAGAGCAGCAGCGCAACCACGGCCAGCACGCCCGGCATCAGGATGTATAGAAATGTCCAACGTTTCGGTTGCATCGTCTCGTCTTTCCTTCTTCCTTCCTGTGGGTCATCGGTAACTATGTATATTCGGGGAGAACTCCCAGAAAACATCCTCGTACTTGTGCGCCATTATGGTCATGGGTCAACAAGCATCATCGGGTCAACTGTGGGTACATCTCCTGTGTCCACGAGCGAATAAGATCCCAGTTGCGATAGTCGCCCTCGCGCACCTCTTTGGTAAAGGCGGTGATCAGTTTCATGGTCATCAGGCTAAAGAGATCGAGTTTCTTAAAATCGAGCCTCCCCTTAAAAAAGGCTATCTGCGCCGGGCGCACGTCTGGTATTTCCTCCATCAGCGGGGTGACGTAGTGGAGCACGCCATGGCTTGGCTCCTTTGATTTCGTTTGCTTCAAGGCCGGGTCTATCATCAGCGGTACAGGCGATTTGCTGGCATCATCAATCCTGGTGACGATCATGCAGGTAAAGAAGTAGGCCACTGGCTTTTTGCTCAGGGCCGCGCTGTTGCGTTCGAGAAATTGAAACACAATCGGCATACATTCGCCGTGCATCAGCGGGCTACCAATGATGACGGCGCGGTAGTCGCTCACGTCGCGTACCAGGCTCAGATCGCGTACCTCTACCTCGGCCCCGCTGGCTTTCAGTTCCTTGCCCACAAACGCGGCGACTTCGGCGGTCGAACCGGTTTTCGTGGTATACCCCATTAAGATTTTCGTACCCATTCTATTGCTCCTCCCGTAGCATCGCCGAGCCTTTGCTCTGGCATCTCCCCGGCTCATTATAGCACCACTGGTTGCCGGGTTGTTACCTGCTCAGCAATTCTCCTTGATTCTTCCGCAGCTTCTTCATACTTCGTTCACAATGCCGGCGTACAGTAATAGTGAGGCGCGAGGCGCGAGGCGCGAGGCGCGAAACATAGTTATACCTATAAGGAGGAATATACACAATGGATGCGAAGCAGAAACAGTGGTTGGGTTGGTTGCTGATAGGGGGAGGGGTTCTCTTGCTGGTGGCATTTCTGGTTGGCGGTTTTATGATGCGTATGGGTATGGCCCATCAGTATGGGTACATGGCGGCTCCGCAAGCGATGCCGTATGGCGGCTATGCACAACAAGCGCCCCCGCAGCAGGCCGCGCCGCAGCAGGTGCCCCCGCAACAGGCCGCACCACAGCAAGCGCCCCCACAGCAGCAGTATGGCCCGCGTGGTCGCTTCGGCCCCCACGGGCACGGCGGCTTTGGCCCCCACGGGCACGGCGGCTTTGGCGGGCGCCACTGTGGCCCGTTCGGGTTGCTCTTGCCGCTGCTGCTGGCTATCCCGATTATTGGCTTGATTGCCTGGGCTATCAAGCACCACGGTGACCATAACCGACCTTGCCACGGCGGGCATCATGGCGGGCATGGCGGGCACGGTGGACACGGTGGACACGGCGGGCACGGCGGGCACGGCGGCACCCCCAACACACCACGCGACCCGGAAAAGCCCCCCTATACGGGCGAAACGGAGATGTTATAATAGGCCCATCGTGCATCATGCGGAGCGCTTCCCCCGGCGCACCAGCGCCGGGGGAAGCGCTCTCGCAGAAGGCAAGGACTCTATGGCAACCCGAACTATTCTCATTGTGGAAGATGAAGCTGAGATTGTAGAGATTGTCCGCGATTATCTGGAACGCGCGGCGTATCGCGTTCTGGTCGCCTACGATGGCGCGACCGGGCTCCACCTGGCCCGCACCGAGCGCCCGGCCCTGCTGCTGCTTGACCTGATGTTGCCAGAGATGGATGGGCTAGACGTGCTACGAGCGCTGCAATCCGACACGGCCACGCGCGGTATTCCGGTGATTATGCTCACGGCGCGGGTGGAGGAAACCGACCGCCTCATTGGGCTAGAACTGGGCGCGGACGACTATATTACCAAGCCCTTTAGCCCGCGTGAGGTGGTGGCGCGGGTGCGGGCCGTGCTGCGCCGAACCGAAAACCAGCATACGAACGCGGGCCCCATCCACATTGGCGATCTGGATATAGACCTGCAACGCCGTAGCGTGCGCCGCAACGGTACCCCCATAGACCTTACCACCACCGAGTTTGACTTGCTGCACATACTGGTACGCGAACCAGGCCGCCCCTTTACCCGCGTCCAGTTGCTTGAAAAGGTTTACGACGTTTCGTATACCGGCTTTGACCGTACGATTGATGCCCATATCAAAAACCTGCGCCGCAAAATAGAGCCCGACCCGCGCCACCCCCGCTATATCCTCACCGTCTACGGCGTGGGCTACAAGTTGTCCGATGAGACAGAATAAGCGACACCGGCAGGAGCCACGATGAAAATACGCCTCTTCTGGATAATCGTCTTCTCCTTTATCCTGGTCATCGTTCTGGGCATTGGCGGTATGCTCATCTTCTCGCGGCTTGCTATCGCCAACGACTGGCCCACGGAATTTATTACCGAAGAGGTGATAGAGACACGCAACCAGGCCTATGCCCAGGCGTTTGCCGATTATTACGTCGCCCACGATCGTTCCTGGCAAGGCGTTGACCAGCGCATCCACAACCTGCTGTTAGGCGGCGGCCCCGCCGTGCCCCATATCACGATTGTTGCGACCGACGGTACGATTATTGCCAGCAACGAGCACCGCTGGAAACGTGACCGTACATTGCCCGAACGATTTTTGGAATATGGCCACCCTATCGTGGTTGAGGGCCAACCGGTAGGTATCGTTATTGTAGAGGATGATGGCCCCTTCCATAAGAGGGATGATGGCTCCCCCCGCACCTTCGACCGCGACCACCACCGCGAACCGCCCCCGCCCGATATTGTCCACGCCATCTTTCGGGCGATGCTTGGGGCCGGCCTGGGGTTGGCGCTGGTGCTGATAACGCTGGCCGTGGTCACAGCCCGCAACCTGAACCGCCCGCTCAAACAGCTTACCAGCGCGGCCCAGACGTTGGCGTCTGGCAATTTAGAAATACAGGTACCCGGCTCGCGCGTGCGCGAATTGAACACGCTTTCCACGGCGTTTAACAGTATGGCCCGTTCGCTGGCCGACCTTGACCGCCAGCGCAAGCAGATGACCGCCGACGTTGCCCACGAGTTGCGCACCCCGCTGGCCGTGGTCAAGGGACGGCTTGAGGGGATGCAGGATGGCGTCTATCACCCCGACCCGGAGCAGATAGCCCGGCTGCTCAACGAAGTGGCGATGCTTGAACGCCTGATCGAAGATTTGCGGTTGCTGGCGCTGGCGGAAGCCGGCCAACTTCCGCTGCATATGGATGCGGAGAATCCGCGTGATGTGCTGGACGATGCCGCCGCAACCTTTGCCGAACAGGCCGCCGCGCAGGGTGTTGCGCTGCTGGTTGAAGCGCCGGACGATTTGCCCGATATGATGGTAGACTCGCAACGCATGAACCAGGTGGTCAACAATCTGGTGGCCAATGCGCTGCGCCATACGCCCCAGGGCGGCACGATTACGTTGCGTGCGCGGGGGGGCGACCCCCTTGTCATAGAGGTAGCCGACACGGGCAGCGGCATTGCTCCCGAAGATTTGCCCCACATCTTCGAGCGCTTCTGGCGTACCGACCGTTCCCGCACGCGGAGCAGCGGCGGTAGCGGCCTGGGGTTAGCGATTGCCCGCCAGATTATTGAGGCTCACGGCGGCAGTATTAGCGCAGAGAGTACGCCCGGCCAGGGTACGACGATGCGCATAACGCTGCCGGGCGGCGGGGAGCAGTGAGGCGGGGAGGCGGGGAGCGGGCGGAGCGGGCGGAGCGGGCGGAGCGGGCGGAGCGGGAAAGAGTTTCGCCCGGCGTCTGTCCGCTTTGCGCTTTGCGCTTATCCCGCTGGACAATATGGGAGCATGTGTCTAGAATAGCAGCAGACACAAAATAGATACCAGGAGAAATATATGGAAATACCCATTATCCAGATAGGCGTGGGCGGCGTCGGGGGCGCTCTGGTACGGCAACTGCTGGCGCAGCAGGAGACACTCCAACAGCGCTACGGCTTCAAGGTGGGCTACCTGGCGCTGGTTGAGCGCAGCGGAGCCGTCTACACGGGCGAGATGCTTTCCCCCGACACGGTGGAGCAAGCCCTGCAAGCCTGCGCCGCTCGCTCGCCCCTGGCCGACTTGCCCAACGGCCACGCGCCCGGCGACTGGCAGCGCTTTCTGCCCCCCACCCCCTGCATTGTGGCCGATGTCACCGCCGCCAGTGGTCTGGAAGATAGTCTGGTCGCGGCGGTACAGGCCGGCCACCGGCTGGTTTTTGCCAACAAGCGCCCCCTCACCAGCACGCAAGCGGTCTTTGACGCGCTGACGGCCCGCGGAGCGACGCGCTACGAAGTGACGGTCGGTGCGGGGTTGCCGGTGATAGATACGCTACAACGCTTGATGGACAGCGGCGATACGCTTATACGCATTCAGGCCGCGATGAGCGGCACGCTTGGTTATCTGTGCGGCGCGTTGCAGGATGGCGAACCGTTGTCGCAGGCGGTGCGCTTTGCCCGCAGCAATGGGTGGACTGAGCCCGACCCCCGCGACGACCTGAGCGGGGCCGACGTTGCCCGCAAGGCGCTCATCCTAGCGCGTACCTGTGGCCTGCCCTGGGATATAGCCCATGTTACCCCGGAAGCGTGGTTTCCCCCCGATATGGCCGACATCAGCATAGATGCATTTATGGAGCGGGTTGGCGAGCTTGATGCGCCCTTTGCCGAGCGAGTGGCCCAGGCCAGTGCCAGTAACCAGGTGCTCCGCTACGTCGCCACGATTGAGCCGACCGGCGCAAGCGTCGCGCTGCAAGCGCTACCCACCGATCACCCGTTGGCCGCGCTGCGCGGCACCGACAATATGCTGGTGTTGACCACGGCCCGCTATAGCGACCCTATGCCGCAGATGGTCATACGTGGGCCCGGCGCGGGGATAGCAGTCACCGCGGCCGGCGTGTTTGGCGATATTATTGCGACGGCCCGCGACCTGGCCACCGGATAAGGGGGCAACCAGTATGCGCTATAGCGACTTTACTATAGATATGCTCAAGGAGCGCTTTGGACTCCGGTTTATTGAAGATACGGCACTCTTTGCTGTGCCGCCATCGTTCCCGGTGCCAGCGTCCCTGCGCGAGTTACTCCGGCGATACCTCCCTCTGGCTACGCTTATCAACACCGAAAAGGCCCGCTCGGAATTGATTATTGCGCCAGTGCTGGTTGAGTTTAAGCTACATGCACAGAAGCACATCAGCCTTTTCTCTGGCACAGACTTTTCGGTTGATCCGCAAGCGGGGTTGAGCGGACGCTGCGACTACATTATCTCACTATCGCCAGAGCAATTGCTACTGAGTGCGCCTATCATCATCATTGTGGAGGCAAAAAACGAAAACATTGTGGGCGGTATTCCGCAATGCATAGCGGGGATGGTTGCAGCTATGCGCTTTAACGAGCGTAAGAATAACCCGATAGAGTGCATCTATGGTATTGTCACGACGGGGAGCCTGTGGCGGTTTCTCAAATTAGAGGCCGATCTGCGCACATTTGTTGACACAACCGAATACCATATCCAGCAACTTGAGACGCTGCTTGGCGTATTAGATACCATTATTATGGAGCCGGCAACACCAGCGGAAGGAGCTATAGC
>DAOTUK010000141.1:0-2384 GCA_034437375.1 Chloroflexaceae bacterium
CATTTTTCAAGGCATATCCCCATCTTTAATTGCTATTTGGAATTTATCGGTACTAAAAAGGGTATTTGAGCTAGTGTAAAACCCATCAAAAATGTCAGGATACACATATCAATACCAAACACCCTCTTAAGAAAGAAGGGAGATAACCTGTGGATTTTGACAGTGACGACGTCGTATCATGTATTTCATGGGTATTACGGGTCTTCTTGTTTCTCGTTATTGCTGCGGGTGTCCTGTACCTACTTGTTAATTAAACACCCCTAGCTCCACTGTATTTTTTCGGCGGCTACCTCGCCCTTGCGTCGAACCCGTATCCAGTGGACAAGCCACGGTTCCCGTTGTAACCAGTCGTGCAGGTCGAGGTAGCTAATATTCCATCCCCACTTCTCGTTGGCGTACACCAACATGTCCTCAATTTGCAGCATCTCCCGATAGAATGCTGGTATCGGGCCGCTGTACGATCCTGGGAGCTTCTGATTGCTCAGGAACCCCTTTATCGCTTCAGCGGCTTCCTCTGGTTTGGGATTGCTTGCGTTCGCATCTCCTGCCAGATAGCGATCTAGCCCCGATTATGCTACCCACGCCCATCACCCCCGGCTGCTTGCCACTTCCAGGTACGCCAGCATCTTCTGCTGCTCCTCCGTCGGGAGCTGCACCCACTGCTCCACCAGCGTGCGATACGTTGGCACACGGCGCAGCACATCCGCCCACCGCTGGCACTCCTCATCGGGGTCGGCGGGCCACCCCAGATCGCACCCCGCCAGCGCAAGCACATAGTAGAGCGGCACCCCCGTCGCGTGTGCCAACTTCTCCAGCGTGGGCAGCGTGGGGCGCTGTTCCGGGTTCGTGATCAGCGCGTTGATCGTGCTACGGGGCATATTCCACTGCTCCGCCGCCTCCCGCACCGTCATCTCCCCCAATTGCTGTTTGACAAATGTTGCAAGCGCCTGGTGCATCATCCGGCCTCCCAGAACGAGTATAGCACACATTTGTTTGTCCCGTTGTCTGGACAGCACCCATCCGATGGGACAGCCGTATACTGGAAGCCACATACAGAAAGGAGCGCGACATGTATACGGTCAACGCCCGCATTCGGGGCACCACCTCGCTGTTACAGCACGCCTTCCCACTGGCGCTGCTCAAGCCGGCGGAAACCACCCGCAAGCACACGGGCGCAACAGACTACAGTCTCGAATGGATGAACACCATGTACGTCACGGCAGACGGCTATCTCTACCAACCCGCCAGCCATCTAGAAGGCGCACTCGTACGCGCCGCCACCAACTTTCGGATCAAGGGGCGCAGTGGCAAGTCGTGGCGCGACCCCATCCGCGCCTATTGTTATGTTCAACCCGACGAAGTACGCCACCTGCGCGACGGGCACCCCGTCCTCGCCCCTGGCCCCGAACTGCTGGAACAGGCCACCCCCCACCTCAGCGTTCACGTTGCACGGGTCGTCGTGAGCCGTTCGGCCGTAGCGCGGTCGCGGCTGATGATTGCCCCAGGTTGGGAACTCGACTTCACCACCGAGGTTCACGACCCGCAAGTGCTGGCCTCCACGCTGCGCGAAATCCTGGCTGAGGCGGGACGGATGGCCGGTATCGGGGACTTTCGCCCCCGGCACGGGCGCTTTGAACTGGCATCGTTTACCGTGAACGGCTCGCATTGACCGGCATGCGCCTGTGGTGAGGGCTGGTGGGGTGCGCTCTGGCAAGGCAAGCTGCGGTCTGGTATGGTTGGTTCTGGTGCGGCGAGGTCAGGTCAGGTAAGGGAGGGCGTTATGCCACGACGAACAAAGCCCCTGGAATGTCGGGGGGAAGTGTGGGAGAAGCAGCGCATGCGGGCGCTGGTGCGGGATGAGTTTACCTGTCAGGCGCACCGCGTCGGGCTACCCGCGTGCGACGAAACGCGCCTGCGCGTGCTCCATGTACATCATATTTTGCCCCGCAGCAACGGCGGCACCCACGACCTGGACAACCTGGTAACGCTCTGTCGGGCGTGCCACGCACGGGTACACCCCTGGATGGTGTGGGATCGGCCCATGCGCCAGCGCGAACTCCCCGCAGATGGGGTGCGCGAGTTGCCGATGGGCGAACTAGAGCGCGAAGCCTAGCATCCGCTTTTGGTATGGTCAGGCACGCTCAGGTGAGTCTCAGGCGCGGTGAGGTTGTGTGTGGTGCGGCGAGGTTGGCTCTGGTGAGGTGAGGAAAATATGCCCGACCCCGCCCCCCAGATGGTATAATAGGGTCAGCATACGGGAGCAATGAACGAGGAGTATGGGTGATGAACACCACGGGTGATACCTACGATAGTCCCTGGAAAGAAGCCATCGAACGCTACTTTGAATTTCTGATGGCCCTCTTCTTTCCGCACATGCACGCGGC
>DAOTUK010000142.1:0-1714 GCA_034437375.1 Chloroflexaceae bacterium
CACCGGCTCTTTTTCCTTCAGGGCCCGCTCTCCCACAGTGACGCCGAACGCCTGGCCCACCACCTGCTCACCGACCCCGTGACCGAAACCGGTACCATTACCGAGGGGACACCCCCACCCGCTCCCCCAACGACCACGCCATCCCCTGACCACACTATAGACGTGACGTTACTCCCCGGCGTGACCGACCCGGCCGCCGAAAACCTGCTCCGCGCCGCCCACACCCTCGGTATCACCGGACTGGAACGCGCCGCCACCGGCCAGCGTCACCTGCTCTGGGGGAGCCTGCAAGAAAACGACTTGCACCACCTGGCCACAACTATTTTTGCCAACCCGGTTATTCAACGCTATACCATTGACCAACCCATTACCCCGCCCTTCCTGCCCGTCCAGCAGACCGATACCACCGTCGAAACTATCCCCCTGCACGACGCCGACGACTCCGCTCTGCTCACCATCAGCAAGGAGCGCCGCCTGGCGCTTGACCTCACCGAGATGCAGGCCATCCGCCGCTACTACCAGCACGCCCAACGCGACCCCACCGACGCCGAACTGGAAACGCTGGCCCAGACCTGGAGCGAACACTGCGTCCACAAAACCTTCCGCGCCCAGATAACTTTTACCAATAACGAAACCGGCGCGCCCCCCGAAACGATTAACAACCTGCTCCGTACCTATCTGCGCGGCGCGACCGACCACCTGGCCCGCCCCTGGATACGCTCCGCCTTTGTTGATAACGCCGGCATTATCGCCTTCAACGACCAGTGGGATCTCGCGTTCAAGGTGGAGACGCACAACCACCCCTCCGCGCTGGAACCCTTTGGCGGCGCGAATACGGGTGTCGGCGGCGTGGTACGCGACATCCTTGGGGTGAGCGCCCGCCCCATCGCCAACACCGACGCGCTCTGCTTTGGCCCGCCCGACCGCTCCCCCGCCGACGTGCCCCAGGGGGTGCTGCACCCGCGCCGCATTGCCGACGGCGTTATCCATGGCATTGAGGACTATGGCAATAAAATGGGTATCCCCACCGTCAACGGCGCAACCTTCTACCACCCCGGCTATACGGCGAACCCGCTCGTCTATTGCGGGTGCCTTGGCTTGCTGCCGCACAATAGCCACCCCACCGCCCCCCAGAGCGGCGACTATATCATCGTGATAGGTGGCCGCACGGGACGCGACGGCCTGCGCGGGGCGACCTTTTCCAGTATGGAGATGGATCAGACCACCAGCACGATTGCCGGTAGCGCGGTACAGATAGGCCACCCCATCCACGAGAAACAGGTGATGGAGGCGATCCTTCAGGCCCGCGATGAACGCCTCTACCACGCCATTACCGATTGTGGCGCGGGGGGTCTGGCGTCGGCTGTGGGGGAGATGGGCCAGCACCTTGGGGCCCACGTGCGCCTGGAAAGCGTCCCGCTCAAGTACCCCGGCCTGCGTCCCTGGGAGATATGGCTGAGCGAGGCGCAAGAGCGTATGGTGTTGGCTGTGCCGCCCGACCACTGGCCCCGTCTACAAACCATCTGCGACGGCCAGGACATTGAGGCCGTGCATATTGGCGAATTTACCAGCAGCGGGCAACTCCACCTGGTCTACCAGGATAAAACCGTGGGCGACCTGGCTATGGATTTTCTGCACAACGGCATCCCCCAACGCCAATTACAAGCTACCTGGAACCCGCCCGCGCCCCCCACAGCAACCAGCGACGCCCCCC
>DAOTUK010000143.1:0-14318 GCA_034437375.1 Chloroflexaceae bacterium
ATGGGGGGGGGCCCGCCACGAGTCAATGCGCGGGCGAATGTCGGTGGGGCCGGGGTTATAGTTGCCGTCGTCGGTATCATCGTCGGGGCGGTTGTAATAGTCATCGTTAAAGGCGATGCTATTGCCATCCTCATCGTACAATTCAAGCGAGAGGTCAATACCCTTGGCCATTTCGGGTATGTCAATGGTATATATCTTGCCAGTCACAGCCCGAAACTCGATCCAGTCCTCGTCGCCGGGGGGACAGATAGCGCGGCGGTCGTCGGGGTCATCATCTTCGCGCAGGTCGTCGGGGCGCGGCTGTGATACGTTCACATCAATCATTGAGGCATGATCAATATGGTTATCATCTTCGTAAATGTCCTGGCATATGCGCCCAAGCGGGGTTGGGGTATGGGTATGGGTAGGTGTTTTGGTAGGGGTATCGGTTGGTTCGGTTTCCTCTATTACGTTGGTGGTCAGGATAATTTCCTCGGCGATGGTCGTATCGGACTCAAGCTCGGCGCGTACGGTGGTACGGGCGACATCGTTGGGGTTTGCGCTTTCTGGCAAGATAACCGACACATCAAAATCACGCGACTGGTCGGCGTCAAGCTCAACGTTGGTAATGCTCAGCGATTCGTCGCAGCCGCCAATGGAATCATCACACGACTGGGCAATAAAGATGCGAAACTGGCCCCGCCCTGTGCCGGTATTGCGCAAGGTGAGCCGATATTTGACGGTATCGCCTGGCGCTCCGTCTTTCTCATCATCGCTGGTCGTAAGGTTGACGCCCGCAAGTTCTGGGGCCGGCGTATTGGTGGGGGTTGCCTGGGTTGTTTGTATGGCCAGGAGAAACTCGTACTGCGTGCCGTCGGTGGTTGTTGCCGTCAAGCGATAGGTATAATCGCCCGTAGTTGCGTTATCGGGGGCCGAAATAAAAACAGTAAATTCCTGGCTACTCCCAGGCTCCAGCACGAGCGCTTCAGCCGGGTTCGGGTTGAGGGTCGTATCCCACGCTTCGGTATCGGGGAAGTTATCGCTCGTTGCAATTGTAATCGTCTCGGTCTGGTTGCCCGTATTAAGCAAGGTCGTATTAACCGTTCTATTCTTTTCGCCCTGGGCTATTTGAAGCGTCTGACTGGCCGGGCTCCATGACAACGTACTCGCTTGCTGGTGTGGGGCCGCCAGCGAGGTGGGGATAGAGTCCGGGGGAAACGGCCTGGTCCAACTGGCCGCGGCCACGACCAGGCCGAGAACCAGCAACGTGAGAAACAGATTTTTCAGATGGGCCGGTGTGTGGTTCAATAATTGTCTCCTTTACCACTAGCGCACGAACTTCTTGAACAGTATGGTACCATTCTATAGCATGCGGGGAGCGAGTGTCAAGGAATTGGCTCAGACTGCTTCTCTTGACGATGAGAGACGTTCTGTCGTAGTATGGACAAATACGCAATATATCGGTTTAGGAGTTGAAAGCTATGGATACCTTATCACGAGACGATTTGAAAACCTTGATGGAGGAAACGGGCCAACCGTGCGTTTCGCTCTTCTTGCCTATGGAACGGGCCGGCAAAGAGACGCGCCAGAACGCCATCCGCTTCAAGAATGCGCTACGCGATATAGACGAGCGGTTGCAAAGCCAGTGGAGCATTGCAGACACGCGGGCCTTGTTGCAACCACTCTACGACCTTGCTGATGATAGCAAATTCTGGCAATATCAAAGTGACGGACTGGCGCTCTTTCGTTCGCAGAGCGCATTGTACAGCTATCGGTTGCCGCTCAATCTCCAGGAGTTGCTGGTAGTGAGCGACCGCTTTCATGTCAAGCCAGTGCTGGCTATGTTCACGGGGAATGTCCCGTTTTACATTCTGGCCCTGAGCCAGAACTGCGTCAGGCTATTTCAAGGGACGCGCTACAGTGTGGACGAGGTAACCTTGCCAGACGATATGCCGCGCAGCATTGATGCTATGCAGGGGGAGCAACCAGAGTCACAACTTCAGGTGCGCACTGTTCCGACCGTTTCTGGTGGACAACAAACCCCCATGTACCACGGGCAGGGCGCCGGCAAAGACGAGCACCGCACACAGCTCTTGCGCTATTTTCAAGAGGTAGATAAGGGTCTGCGGCAGGTGCTCCAGAATCAGAGTGTGCCTATGGTGCTGGCCGGGGTTGAATATTTGCACCCGCTCTACCGCGAGCGCAACTCGTACCCCTACCTGCTAGAGCAGGGGATGACCGGCAATCCGGATGATTTGAAACCGCACGAGTTGCATGCCCAGGCCTGGGAAATTGTCTACCCCCAATTTCTCCACGACAAGCAGCAGGCCAGCGAACGATACCACTATCTGCAAGAAACCGAACGCGCCTCTAGCGATCTCCGCACAGTGCTACCGGCCGCGGTGTACGGGCGGGTCGAAGCGCTGTTTGTCGCCATAGGCGTGCAACTGTGGGGCAGTTTCGACGCCGCCGAGAACCGCGTAGAGATTCACCAGGAACAGCAGACGGGCGATAGCGACTTGCTCGACCTGGCCGCCGCGCATACTATTTTGAAAAACGGCACCGTGTATGCCCTGGAACGCGAGAAGATACCCGGCAATGGGGCGCTGGCGGCGGTATTTCGCTATTAGATGCTGATTTCAGCACGACAGCACGAGACATCCCCCCCCCTCGCGGCGTTGCGTCTCCCCGACCATCTCATCGTTGTGAGCCTGTTCTTGCTGGCGCTTCTGCCGCGCCTCCTGGCTCCCGGCGATTTCTGGACAGCCGACGAGGCCAAGCACTGGTCGGTGCGGGTAGATACATTTCTGCCGGCCATCCAGGAGGGCGACTATGCCGCCACCAATCTGGTGGGGCACCCCGGCGTAACGACGATGTGGCTTGGCTCTCTGGGGGTGTTGCTCTACGATGGGTTGGCGGGCCTGGGGGTCGTTGGGCCTGATGACCCCGCGCTAACGCGCATGTTCCTGCGCGTGCCCATTGCGCTGGTTACGGCGTTGAGTGCCGCGCTGTTCTACCCCCTGCTACGGCGGCTCTTCGACTGGCGCATTGCGCTGCTCACCACGCTATTGTGCATTGGCGATCCCTTCCTGGTGGCCCATAGCAAGGTGCTACATGTTGATGCGCTGCTCACCAGCTTTATCATGCTTGCGCTGCTGGCCGCGCTGGTGGCGGTACAGGGGCCTGGTATACGGTGGGGGATGCTGGCCGCCTCGGGGGCGGCGGGGGGAATGGCGCTGCTTACCAAGTCGCCCTCGCTGATTCTCTTTCCCATGCTTGGCTTGATTGTGGTGGTGGGGGTATTCTTGCCCTATGTGCGCGGGGACGATTTGCCGCGCTCCCCCTGGGCCGCGCTGCGGCTTGCCGTGGGGGCCCTGGCCGCGTGGGGGGCGGTAGCGGCGCTGGTGTGGGTGGCGCTGTGGCCGGCCGCGTGGGTAGACCCGGTTGGCTCAGCTATGACGGTGCTCAACGAGATTTTTCGCAACGGGGCCGTGCCGCATGGGTGGGGAAACTATTTTATGGGCGTTCCCAACCCCGCGCCGGGCCCGCGCTACTATGGGGTAGCTATTGCGTTGCGTATCACCCCCTGGACAATGCTTGGGTTGTTTGCGACGGGGGGGGTGGCGCTGCGGCGGCTCTGGACACAACGGGGGGAGACGCGCCGGGGACTGTCCGCGGTCGTGGCCCGTATGCACCCACCGCTGCTGTTGCTGCTCATCTTTGCGCTGGTATTCATTGGCGTTATGAGCGCGTTGGCCAAAAAGTTCGACCGCTATGTCCTGCCAACATTTCCCGTACTCCAACTGGTGGCCGCGCTTGGGCTTATCTGGCTCTACGATGGGGTGCGCCACTGGCACGCACAGCGGAATCCCCCCGCCAGCAACGGTACAGCCCGAGCCGGGGCGTCCCCCCCGGCGCTGGCGTTGTGGGCCGTGCTGGTGCTGGCTATGGCGGGCAATCTGGCGTGGTACCATCCCTATGAGCTGGCCTATTTCAACCAGGCGCTTGGCGGCGGGCCCGTCGCGCAGCGATCCATCATCGTCGGGTGGGGCGAAGGCTTTGAGCAAGCCGCCGCCTACATCCGCGAGCAGGAGAATGGCTGCGACCTGGGGGTCGCCTCGTGGTACGAAGATGTCATATTGCCCTATACGTGTAGCCCGGTCTTGCATCAAGGCTATGTCACCGTGCCCGGCCACGTACATTACGCAGTTCTCTATATCAACCAGGTACAGCGCCAGATACGGATGGATGAGATGGGAGCCTTCTTGCGTGAGCGCGGCTCGCTGGTACATACCGTCACCATCCACGGCATTGACTATGCCTACGTCTACCAACTGCGCCAGCCACGCCAGCACGAGCTTACCGACGAACGTACAACCATGTTTGGCTCTGCAATGCAGCTTACCGGCTACGACGCCGACACATCGGCGATCCAATCCACCGGTATGGTAACCCTGACGCTGCAATGGCACGTGGCCCAGGAGATGGACAGCGACTATATGATGTTCATACACCTGTTTGATGACGCGGGGAATCCGATAGGCCAGCTTGATGCTCCGCCGGGCGGGTTGCTGCCCACCAGCACGTGGGGACACAACCGTTTTATAGATTGGGTACATCGCGTGCCGGTTGACCCCACAACCGATGCGGAGTGGCTGTGGATGTCACTTGGCATCTATGACCCGCACGACTTCTCGCGCCTGCCCTTGCACGCGCCGTCGCCAGGGCCCGCGGCCCCCGACGACGGAGCCAACGCGCTGCTGCTGGCCCTCCCCGTTGAGTAAAGCTGTCCCCCGTACCGCGTGCCTGCTGGTCAGGCAACCACCGGCTGGTGGAGCGCGTCCAGGATAAGCGGGCGGGTCTGTTCCATGTGGGTGATAAAGCAGAAGTGGCCGCCCTCCGCAACGAGGTGCAGACGCGCGCCGGGGATGGTATTGGCGATGAAGTGGGCATGGTCGGGGGGGATGATGCGGTCGTGCTGCCCATGGATAACCAGTGTCGGGGCGGTAATCGTTTCCACCCCGGCCGTGGGGATAGCGGGGGCCTGGGCAAAGTCGTTGATAATGCCTGGCCGCCGCTTGTGCATAGGGAACGCCGAATCCAGCATACCTTGCAGCATAGCGCCCTTGTCGGGGTGGTGCTTCATACTGGCATAGTTCTGGGGCGTAATACCATACAGCGAGAACGCCTTTTCTGGGGCATAGGTACAGGCGAGATAGAAGGCCAGGTCAAGGCGCAGCACGCTCTTGAGCATAGTTTGTATGATGGCCGGCGGTGGCGCGATGGGGCGGGTTACCGCCGAGAGCAATATCAAGGCGCGGCAGCGTTGGGGATAGTGCAGCGCAAACTGGAGCGCGGAGGCCCCGCCGGAGGAGAGTCCGATAATGGCCACATCGGGAATGTTGAGCGCGTCCAACAGCGTGGCGTATACGTCGGCCTGCGCTCTGGGGGTGGCGTTGGTTTCGGGCAGAGGCGTGCGTAAATAGCCAAAGCGGGAGGGCAGCAGGTAGGTATAGGAGTCGCTGTTGATAAGGCGGGTCAGGATGAGGCTTTGATCGTAGCCGCCGGCGCTGCCGTGGGAGATGAGGATGGCCGGCCCCGTTCCGCTGATGCCGTAGTCAATGGGGCCCCAGGCCGTGGCGACAACGTGGCTCTGGTTTTGGAGCCGGGCCAGGGTGCGCTGTTTCTTGAGCGTGTAGGCTATCAGGGGAGCCCCAAGCACGGCCGCGCCAGCGCTGGCGGTTATGGCAAGTAATCGAGAAGTTCTGGGCATAGCTTCTTTCTATTCAATCATCACCCGAATCTGGTATTACTCCCCCTGGGACAGCGTTTCTTCCAACACATCGAGCGATACCTCTTTCAGACCGCGGGTGCGGCTCAGGCGTTCGGCGGCCTGCCGCATTGCGCGGGTCGCGCTCACGCGCCCGATAAAGGGGATGTGTTCGACGGCGGCGTGCAGGCGGGTGGTGGCATCCTCGCTCCAGGGCATAGAACCGTCGCCATCGCTGCTTGCGGTGGGCGGCACCGGCGGCACGGACGGCGGCGGGCCGGCCGCGCCGGGGGGGCCGTGGGCGGGAGCCTCGCGCTTCACCGGGTCAACCGGCAGGAAGTTGAACACAATCTCATACAGTCGGTTGAGTATTTCCTGCATCAGGTAAGCGGTACCGGCGTAGCCCATAAAGGGGGTGCCGACCGCGCGGCGCACGATGGGGCCGGGGAAGGCGGCGGGGATAAAGTGGCTTTTAGCGCCCACTTCGGCCATATAGATGCGCTCGTTGACCGTACCAAAGACGAAGGCGGGGGCTTTCTCGTGCAACCGTTTGCGTATCTCGGTATTGTCGGGCTCGTCGTCGGCGCGGGGTTGGCCGGCCGCCCAGACCACGTTTATGCCCAATTCCTCGCCAAAGAAGGCTTTGAGGCCTTCGACATAGCTCCGCCCGGACACAATGCAGCAGTCAATGGTAGCAAACCAGTCGCTCTGGGGGCCAAGCCACATATCCCAGATGGTGCGCAGGGTGCGGCGCTTTTCGGTTTCAATAAAGGCGTCTACCTGTTCGCGGGGGGTGCCCATCAGGTCGCCCAGTTGGTAGAGAAATTGGGTTGTGCCCTGGATACCAAAGGGGGCGAAGAGGTAGGGGCGATCCAGTTCTTTGGCCATCGCTTCGCCAAATTCGCGGTACATCACGATATTGACGGCGGCGTCGGGCAGGTTGCGGATGGTGGCGATACTGCTTTCGTAGGGATAGATCAGGTTTATTTCGCCGCCTATGCCGGTCACCAGGCGGACAATCTCGTGCAAATCGGAGGGCGCGTTGAAGCACCCCATGGTGGGGCCCAGGATGTTGACGCGGTTGGGGGCGGGGGTGGTTTCCGTGGCGTAGGGTTGGCCATACTCCCTCCAGGCGTAGAGCATGGCGCGTTCGCGTCCGACCCATTCATCCTGCTCAAGCGATTGGCTCCAGAAGAAGCGAGCGTCGGGGTCAAGCTGTTTCAGGTAGGTGCCATGGTCGGCGCCTATCATCTCGCTTTCGGCGCTGCTCACAACAATGAGGTGTTTGTTTTCGAGATAGCCAAGCGTGCGGAGATTTTCAATGGTGCGCTTGAGCGCTTCGGCTGTGCCGTTAATCACATCTTGCTCGCGTATAACGGTGGGGGTCAGGTTGGGGAAGTGGGGCACTGTGTCGGTATAGTCGGTAACACCCAGGCCAAGCATGGCGAAACAACCGATGGGGGCGTCGCAGATAATGTGGGCATCGGGGAAGCACCCAAAGACCCAGGCCGCGCCCCAGAATGAACTGGTATCGGAAATATCGCGGTTCAAATACATAAGATTTTCATACCCTTCTCTTTACTTAACTTGCCATTGCGATGGTCGTATCTTATGAACCGGTGGTAGCGAAGAACTGGCGCATAGCGTTGTAGATGGGTTTGCGGTTGAGCAGTTCGCGGGTGGTGCTGATGCTGGCAAACATACCGGCGGAGAGGAAGAGGGGGCGAACGCTGAGCAGGTTGGTAAAGTAGACGGCGGGGAGGCCCTGTTCTTTGGCGTAGGCGGCCAGCATCGTTGTGCCAATAACCAGGTCAAAATTCCAGTGGTGCAACGCTTTCTGGTCGTCCTCAAAGGTTTTGCGATAGACAACCGTTTCGGTGCCGCGGGCCCGCAACCACGCTTCGTCGGCGGCGGTGAGCATGCTCTTGGCAATGCTGGTGCTTACATAGGGCACGTGGGCGCCGCTCTCGACCAGCAGGCGGGCAAAGGGGGTTTCGTTGCCGTCGTAGCCCGATACCAGGATCGTTGCGCCCTTGAGCGGTTGCGCGGCCAGAAACCCGCGCATCTTCATCTCTTCTTCCTGGGCCACCTGTTCAACCTTCTCTTCGTCCAGGTCAAGCGCCATGCCAACGGCGCGGAGCCAGGCGGCCGTGCCTTCGGCCCCACTGGGGGTGCCCCCCACAACAGAAACGCCGCGCTCGCGCAGAAAGCCCAGACTCTCGCGGTAGAAGGGGTGCAGGGCGGCCACCGCCGCGCCGCGCCCGGCCAACCGCACTTCATCTATCTGGCGGCCCGGCAAGGTCACCAGCACTCGCGCCCCCATCTTGCGCAGCACACCATCAATAATAAGCGGGTCAGCCGCAAAAACATCGCCAAGGAGTACCAGGGTTTTCTCTTCGGTGGGGGCGTCGGTATCGGCAAACCGCTTGAGCAGCGAGGCCAGGCTATGGTCTTTGGCGTCGGGGTGCGCATCCATGGCATAGGCCGGCATGCGCACAAAGACGACCGGCTTCCCGTTGACTTCACGCGGTAACAGCTCTTCGACCAGGCCGGCCGTCTCCGAGACGCACAGCGAGAGGATAGGGATAAAGCTCACATTTTGTTCTCTGGCGGCCTCCTCAATCGCGGCCAGAGCCAACTCCTGGAGCTTGCCGCTCGAAAGTTCGGCTGTGCCGATAGCGGGAATAAGAATGCTCTTGCGGGCCCCATAGAAGTGGTTGATAAAGGTGAGCCCATAGGCGCAGCCGGTGTCGCTCATCAAAATGGGTTGGGCCCCTTCGATGCGCGAGAGGAGCCGCAGGCCAACAAAGGCGGGGCATGTGGTCTGGGGGTAGATTTTGCATGTGGCCGTCTCAAAACTACCTGAAGATTCCGTCGGTGTCGTCTCCGCTGGTGTCAGCGGTATCTGGTCTGTCATAACACTGTTACTCCTTACCATCCATCCATTGGCATATCCGGGAGCACGGTTTACTCCCCTGAGCCGTACGCCATATTATACGATGAGTCATAACCTTTAAGCAAAATTGCAAAATTGCAAGCCGCGAAGATTAAAAATCAATTATAATTTATGATAGGAAAGCCAGTAAGATTTGCTATGAGGAGCTTTCGCTTGTGACCCTCATCACTATTCGTGAACACAGCGGTAGTACCGACGATTCAAATGCAACAGTGTGTTTTGACCAGGGGACACCATACCCGATCAAGATACACGATCCCTTCTCCAAGGGCAAAGAAGCGCAGTTGGAGTGGTATTTTGAGCAGCACATGCGCTTTCCCTTTGTCAAGCAGGCAGAGGCGCAGTCGGCTGTGCATAATGTGCAGGTGTATGGCGAAGAGCTGTTTCAACAGGTGTTTGCCCATCCAGAGGCGCTTGCAACCTACCAATCGCTCGTGTCGGACGGCCCGGCGGGGCTGGAAATAGCGGTTGAAGGGTCGGCCCACTTTCATATGCTGCATTGGGAGGCCCTGAAAGACCCGCAGCAAGCACGCGCTTTCGCGCTGGATCACCCCCTGGTGCGGCGGCAAGGGGCGCCGCCGGTGATGCGGGCCGGGCTGCGTCCGTCGCCAACGTTCAATGTGCTGGTGGTAACGGCGCGGCCCTTTGGGGGCCGCGAAACCGGGTTTCGGACGATTGCGCGGCCCCTGTTGCAGGAAGTGCAGCAATCCGGGGTACCGGTGCAGATTGATATGGTGCGGCCTGGTTCCTACCGTGCGCTGGTCGAACATCTACAAGAGACAGCGGCCTGGTCTGGCGACGGCTACTACCACGCGGTACACCTGGATATTCACGGGGCGATTGTATCGTTTGATCAGCTTCAAATCGGGCTTCAAACCTCGCAATATGTAGCCGGCTCGCGCTATTACCGCGAAGGGTACGAAGGGACAAAAGCCTTCTTCTTTCTCGAAGGCAACTGCGATGGCCAGTCCGACCCGGTGGAGGCCGCCGAATTAGCCGAGCTCTTTGCCAAACACCATCTCCCCATTGTGGTATTGAATGCATGTCAGAGCAGCAAGCAAAGTAGCGCCAGCGAGGCCGACCTGGGTAGCCGCTTGATGGAGGCGGGGGTGCCGCTGGTGCTAGCCATGGGCTATTCGCTCAGTGTCAGCGCGGCCCAACACCTGTTCCGCGTGCTCTACGAGCAGATGTGCCAGGGCGAGGCCTTTTCGGTTGCGGTACAACGTGCGCGGCACGCATTGTGGCAGCACAAGCAACGGCGGGGCTATTTTCAACAAACGGTTGCGCTGGACGACTGGCTGTTGCCCGTGGTCTACCAGAACCAGGAGCAGCGACTGGACAAACTGGCGTTGACGCCAGATGAACAGGCCATCCTGGACGAACGCTACCAGCACACCTTCCCCTTTCCCCAACCACGCTATGGCTTTGTGGGGCGCGAGTTTGACACGCTGGAATTAGAGAAACGCTTGCTATGGCGGCATAATGTGGTGCTGGTGCAGGGCATGGGAGGGGTAGGCAAAACGACGTTGTTGCACTCTGCGGGGGCATGGTGGCAGATGACCGGCCTTGTCGAGCAGGTCTTTTACTTTAGCTTTGCCGATAGGGCCTGGACGTATGAGCAGATGATGGATGTCATGGCGCAGCAACTCTTCCAAACCTCCGCCACGCCGTCCCACGATAATTATTACGAGCGCGTATTTCAGCCGATGAGCCTGGCCGCACGCCACGCTATGCTAACGCGCCGGCTGCGCTCCCAACGCCACCTGCTGATTATTGACTCGCTGGAAATGGTCACCGGTAGCCACCTGGCTATGCAACCCATGATACCCGCATCGCAACAGGGAATGCTGCGCTATTTCTTGCAAAGTTTGGAAGGGGGCCAGACGTTTGTTCTGCTTGGGTCGCGGGGGGACGGCGAGTGGTTGACCAGCAGTAGCACACAGCACAACGGCGAACCAGCACGGCCCATGGGTGAAGACGAACACGCGCTCCCCATTGATGCGGGGCTCTCACAGTATGCCGTCTATGCCCTGGGGGGGCTCGATACCGAGGCTACGTCGGTACTGGTGGATAATATTCTGGAACAACACCAGGCCGCGCACTACCAGGACAAATCTTTTCGGGATGAGTTGCGGAATGTGTTGTCGCTGCTGAATGGTTCCCCGTTAGCGCTCGAGGTGCTGGTAGCGCAGTTGGCGCATTGTTCGCCCGAAGCGCTGGTAGGGCAGTTGTGGGGCGCGCAGCAGCGCTCGTCGCATGGCCGTTCATACCCCTACCACTGTGCCTCCGAAGACATAGACACAGTGAGCAAGCATGTGCTCCATGCCGTTGAATATGCCGCCAGTGTGACCTCGCCAGAGTTGCGGGGGTTGCTGCTCTGCTTTGCCCCCTTTACGTCGGTTATCAAACAAGATGTGCTTGAATCTTACATCAATGTGCTGCGCCAGGAGCCGGCCCTGCACAACATCCCCTTTGAGCGCTGGCGATTGGTGCTGCGCGAATTGATTTATGTCGAGCTTCTGGCGCTCCACGCGGAGGAAGAAGACTATCTGTGCGTCTGTCCCACCTTGACCTATCTGCTTGGGTTGCGCTGGCAGCAGGTGTGCCAGCAGTCCGCCCCGGTGGGAACAGAAGAGCACCCAGACGAGCGCGACAGTACCGCAGCGACTTGCCAGGCCATCAATCGGGCCTTTCTCACGCTCTACCAGGAGTTTGGGGGCAAGATTGCGGGCCGTATCCACGCCCCAGACGAGGTGGAACGCGAGCGGGGGCACATGCTGGTAGAGCTAGAGTATCAAAATATGGTAACCGCGCTCAATCTAGCGCTTCAATCCAAGGTATCTATTCAAGACCTCTACTTTGCTATTTCTAGCTATCTGGATGCGTCAGACGACCAGCACGGGGTACGCGAGCTGTGCGAGTCGGTATTGCGGCAACTGGATACCTACCCCCCGGAAGCACTCAAGGGGCCCATAGGCGCAGAGTTTGTTGGCATTCTCGATGACATTGCCAAGCGGCAGTTTGCGGCAAAAGAGTATACCAGAGCCGAAACGTCGTATGTCCGTATGCTCGAGTTGATTGATGGATTGGAGCATATAAACCGTTCGCAACCAAGCAAGATGACCGCCTCGGCCTACTATCAACTGGGCTTTGTGGCCCACGAGCAGGGGTTGCGGCTCCAGGCGGAGGAATATTACGACCAGGCGTTGCAGATTTTTGCCGACCTGGGCGACCTGCATGAACAGGCGCGGATGCACTACCACCTGGGATTGCTTGCCCAGGAGGGGCAACGGTGGGAGGTAGCCGAGGAGCGCTACCAGCAGGCCGTACGCCTGTTTACCGAGTTGAGCAATCGCTCCGAGCAAGCCCGCGCCCTGTACCACCTGGGGTGGGTCCTGCGTGAGCAGCGCAAATGGGAACCGGCCGAAGAGGCCTACCAGCAGGCGCTCAAGCTCTTTGTGAAAGCCAGCGATGCCCAATCGCAAGCCGATATTTACAGCCAGTTGGGGGTTGTGGCCCGCGCCGGGCGGCAATGGCAGAAAGCCAAAGACTATTACCAGCAAGCATTACAACGCTACCAGGAGCTTGACAACCAGAGCAACCAGGCGCGAATGTGTCAACAACTGGGTATGGTGGCCCAGACCCAACGCCAATGGGAGCAGGCCGAATCGTATTACCAGCAGGCGCTCCGTATCTTCTTCGCGCTGGATGATCGCTATGCCCAGGCCGACATCTACCAGAATCTGGGCAAGGTGGCCCAACAACAGAAGCAGTGGGAAGCGGTCGAGTCCTACTATCAACAGGCATTGCAGATTTATGGCGACTTGAACGATATGTATGAGCAGGCGGCTATGTATGAACAGTTGGGGCGGGTGGCCCAGAAGCAGCGCTTGTGGCCCCAGGCCGAGTTTTGCACCTCGAAGGCGTTGCAGATGTATGGCGATTTGAACGATATACACCGACAGGCCAATATGTATAGCCAGCTTGGTATTCTGGCGCGAGCGCAGCGGCAATGGGATCAATCGCGGGAGCATTTTTTGCATGCGCTCAAGCTCTATGTCACCCAATCGGATACCCACAGCGCCAGTATTACGCTTGGCGACCTGGCGTGGCAGTGGCGCGAGAGTAGCGACGATCAGTTGCCAATGGCCATTGCGTCGGTGCTTGGCTTGCCA
Organism: Chloroflexaceae bacterium; assembly: GCA_034437375.1. Classification (GTDB taxonomy): domain Bacteria; phylum Chloroflexota; class Chloroflexia; order Chloroflexales; family Chloroflexaceae; genus JAAUSY01. Next base: position 12,881 of record DAOTUK010000143.1, read on the forward strand.
GAGGATGATGTGCGCGAGCGGCTACGAAAGTCGCGCTGAGCGGCTCGCCGGGCATCTGGGAGCGGGTGCCGTGGTACAATACTACCAGCAGGGTCATGGGCCTTGCTGGTTCTTTTATGATAGCGAACGTCTGGAGATGGTAGAGAGCTTATGCGTATTGCAATTATCGGATTGCCCAATAGTGGAAAGACGACGGTGTTTAATGCGCTCACCTGTGGTACGGCGGAAACAACGGTGTATGCGTCGGGACAGATAGAGCCCAATCAGGCGGTGGTGAAGGTTCCCGACGAGCGGTTGCATGTGCTGGCCGATATGTTTCATCCACGCAAAGTAACCCACGCCGATGTGCAGTATGTAGACGTGGCCGGTATGACGGGTGACCAGCGCAAGGGGGGCGGGTTACCACCGTCGCTGCTGAACTATATCAGTACCGCCGACGCGCTGCTGCATGTGGTGCGGGCCTTTGATGATGCGTCGGTGCCCCACCCGGAAGAAACGGTGGACATGGCCCGCGATGTGGTCAATCTGGATCTCGAATTGGCTTTTTCCGATCTGGCGATTATTGAAAAGCGTCTGTCGCGGCTGCATGCTGAGATAAACAAAATGTCCGCGCGAGAGCGCGAGGTACGTATTGTGGAGCGCGATTTGCTGCTGCGCTTTCAGGCGGCGCTGGAGGCCGATACCCCCATACGCGATCTTGACGTGAGCGAGGAAGAGGAACGCATGGTGCGGGGCTACCAATTTCTTACGGCCAAGCCGGTGCTGGTTGTCGTCAATATTGGCGAGGAGCACCTGGCCAATCCGCCGACGCTGGCCTATGCGCATCGCCAGAGTGCGGTTGTGGCGCTGTGCGGCAAGATAGAGGCGGAGCTTTCGCAACTGGATGAGGACGACGCCAGGGTGTTTATGGACGACCTGGGCATCACTGAGTCGGCGCGTAACCGCGTTATTCAGCGTTCGTACGATTTGCTTGGGCTTATCAGCTTTCTGACCGCCGGGCCGGACGAGGTGCGGGCCTGGACTATTCGCCGTGCGACCCCGGCCGTTGAGGCGGCGGGGACAATCCATTCCGATATTCAGCGCGGCTTTATTCGGGCCGAGGTGATTGCGTATACCGACCTGGTGGCGGCCGGGGGGATGACCGAGGCCAAGAAGGTTGGCACAGTACGGATGGAGGGCAAGCAGTATATTGTGCAGGATGGCGACGTGTGCCACTTTTTGTTTAACGTGTGATTGGATCTATTTGGATTGGATTGGAGGTGACCGTATGACCCTATCACCCATAGCACCCCCCACGGAGGTCTATTACCCAGAGGGAGATGGCAAACCCATGGCTGAAAGCGATTTCCAGTTGCAGCCGATGATCTACATCATCAGCGCCCTGCGCCGCCACTTCGAGCCCCGCAACGATGTCTATGTCTCGGGCAATATGTTCATC
>DAOTUK010000144.1:0-2288 GCA_034437375.1 Chloroflexaceae bacterium
CGGGGGCATCAGCGGGAGTCGTATATCTGGTGGTGCGGGGGGGCTGTACGGGGTGTATTTGACCTATAGGCAACGGGAGGGCGTGTTCACGATGTGGTGTCTTTGTTCACGAGGTGTGGGAACAATACACATCAAAACCGCCGGGCGGGTGGGGGCGGTGGTGGCATGGGGCAGACAGGTATGCAACACTAAACGTTAGCATGTTGCCGATGGTAACACCTACTGTAAGGTTACCCCAAAACGGCAAGAATATGGGTAACGTGACAGCTCGCCCAGTTCCAATGGCACGCACATTCAATCCTCGCGTGTTGTCAATTCGTGCAACCAGGCCCCATGTACACTAAAGGACAAAGCGCGTGTATCATTGCCGATACCAAGTGCCTGGGGACTTATACCTCCTGCTGGTGCTCGCAGCTCTATCAAGTTCGTACCAGCATCCAGAGATAACGGGGGACCAAGGTAATGCCTGGGGCTACGCCCCTCTGGAATGGACAGCGTTTGTTGATATTCTCCATTGAGCCATACCTCTAACGGACGTGTCCCTGGTGGCAGACTATAGAGTGATACATCAAGCACAACACGATGCGGATGGGGCGTATAGGCCCAGAAGCCAGCTCCTCCGGGCGGTAGCCATCGGTGCAAACCAGCAGCGCATGTTTCAGGGGCCCACCAGCGATCATCCATCCCCAAAAAGAGCGGCACATCCTGCAACGTGTCGCTGCCGGGCCCCTCAAGCCACGCCGCAACCGCATCAAGCCGGTACGCCTGTATATGCGTGTCGCTATAAACCTGGGTGAGCGGCCCCAGGAGTCGCCGCGCAACGGTGATCTGTTGCGCACTGCGGTCTGCGTGCTGCTGGTCTTTATGAAAGACGATGTAATAGACCCGCAACCCTCGAAGCAATTGCGTGCAATCAGAATCAGAGAGATGCACAATATCTGGTTGCAAACGGCCTGTGCCAACCTGGGCCAATGGCGCCGCAGTATGGTATGGCATACGCACCATATTGCGCGATGTTTTGCCAGACAAAATGTAGTGCTCATGGTATATCTGGGCATACATTTCCATACGATGTTCGAAACGGTTAAAGGGAACGTCCATCACACTCCATAACCCTGGCTGATTCGCAAGCTGCTGGTAGAAGGGCGAAATGGCGGCGGTGCTCAGCGCAAAGGGAAGCCGTATGGTTTCGGCGGCCAGCACGACAATAACGCCAAGCGATATGATCCAGCCGGTACGAGGCCGGTAACGCTGAAACAATCGCGCCAGACCCCAGGCGGCGATAATGCCCATCATCAGGGTGGTTACCGAATTGATGCGGTAGGGAGAACGCAATAATCCGGCAACGGGCAACGATTGGAATATCCGGTAGGGCAGGGGTATATCCAGGTTCAAGCTATCAATGTGGAGCAAGGCGCCAAGGGACATGACCAGGCAGATACTGGCTATGGTTGCCCACAGCATGGTCTGTCGCCAGGCCAGGATAAGACCGGCCAGAGTCAAGAGTAAAGCGACCAGCGAAAAGGTGTGGGGGTCACGCCAGGTGGGGGGAATAGGCCGCCAGATACCACCAAACGTATCGGGCAAAAAAACGTCCGGCGTCGCATAGAATATCATCCTGGGCGGATCATAGGGGGCATGGAGCGCTTCTTGAACTCCGGGCAGCAAAAACGGCGCGATGCATATGGTGCTGACCAGCGCTATGCGGGCCCATGGCTCCAGCTCATACCAAACCGCGGCCGTTCCCCCTCTGCGCCCGGCACGACCCAGACGCCATACGAAGAGGGGCAGCAACACAAGCAACAGATGAAACAGGTGGTACCATTTACTCAATCCGGCGATAAGCAAACACACAGCACTCAGGAACACCCAACGCCACCGGCGCTGTTCAAGCGCCAGCAACACACAGAGCAAGGCGAGCGGGATGCTATAATCACTCAGCGTTGCGAGTTGGGCGCTCCGCAGCTCAAAGAACCGTTGTGGTGAACACAGCACCAGGGTTCCCGCCAGGAGTGCGGCAGCGTCATTATGCACAATATGCCGGGCCAGCAGAAAGCTACCATATCCTGTGGCAACCATCACAAACAACGTAATCAGGTTATAGGTTACCACCATACCGGTGGTTGGTACAAGTGGGAGCGCCACTATCCCCAGGGGCACATTGAGAGGGTGTTTGGAATTATTTCGCATATCAGCCACTTTTTTACCGTAATATGGGTATCAAGACAGGCAGAAGCCCGCAAACCACTGGTATTCGGTAACTCGTTCGGGTTAATTGAGAAATTCAT
>DAOTUK010000145.1:0-11940 GCA_034437375.1 Chloroflexaceae bacterium
ACCGATATGGGTTATGTCAATGCGCACCCGCGAAGGGGCGGAAGAGGTTATCAGAATGGGCGAAACGTGGGGAGATGGTCGCATGCCGCCATGTGGGGGGGTGGGGGCGCGAACAGGCGTGAATACTTCTTCACGCCTCCTCTTGCGGGGGCGTTAGGGGGGCGGAATCATTGAGATTTTGTAGGTTCTCAGGCGCTTTGAGCATTCTCTCACGCGGATTGAGCGGGTTCTTCTCAAGTGGCTTGAGCAAAGAGTATCTGTAGGCCAGTTGTAGCGCAGGGTGTATGGTATGGAGATGGTTCCGCTCAATCCGTGGGTGTGTCAGGATGGTTTTGCTCAATCCGTGTGAGAATATCGGCTCAATCCGTGTGAGAAATGACGGTATTTTGGGTGTTTTCCGCTCAATCCGTGTGAACACTTACATTTCGTGTGAAAAAAAGGTCTATTTTGGCGCGATTCTGCCTCATTTCGTCTGAACACTTACAATTTTTCGGCGGCACTCTCTGCCTGGGCCGCGGCCGCTTGCTGTTGGAGTTTACGAAGCTCGTCGGTGCGCTGCTGCCAGAACGCCAGTTGTTCTTCCCGCGTCATCTGCGCCAGCATCGCACGCAGTTGGGCTGCCGCACGCCGTTTCATCTCGACACAATCAAAGGTCTTCTTCATAGGACACAACCTCCTGTGGACTGTGGATAGCCAATGACGGGTATCAATCCTTTCGTGAAGCGATTTTTCCGAGTTATGGGCGGGTTTCACCCCCCATAATACCCCATTTTTTGCAAAACCGGTACACAGAAGGCCCCTTCTGTGTAGTGATTTGCATGCCTCCATGCACCGGACATGCGCGGTGCAACATTCCCTACCAGGCCGGGCACCAGCAGCATGAGCAGCATAGCCGACCAGCACCGAGAAGAACTTCGTCATTCTTACATGCATTTCGTCAGGATACCCAAGAGGATAGACCCCGGTCCCCAGTTTACCGCGTCCCCTTTGTCCCATCCCTCGCCAATCCGCTCCCCCCGGTCCTGGTCAGGTAGGAAGTGGGGGTATTGCCCCCACACAGTAACCGCCATATGCTACAATACCCGGTATGATGACAGAATCTACAACAATCCTCGTCGTTGACGATGAACAACGCCTCCGCGATGTCGTGCGAAGCTATCTTGAACAAGCCGGCTACACCGTGTTGCTGGCCGAAACCGGCCCCGCCGCCCTGGAACAAACCCAACACCACCACCCCGACGTTATCGTCCTCGACCTGCTCTTGCCAGGATTGGACGGACTGGAAGTCTGCCGCCGTCTGCGTACCTTCTCCAACGCCTATGTTCTCATGCTCACCGCGAAAGCCGAAGAACTGGACCGGGTAGTCGGGCTTGAAGTAGGTGCAGACGACTACCTGACCAAACCCTTCTCACCCCGCGAACTGGTGGCACGCGTGCGGGCGCTCCTGCGTCGCCCGCGTCTGGAATCGGCCCCCGCTGCACACCCCGAACATCCCCCACCGCAACAGATAGGCGCACTGTGCATAGATCACGGGCGGTATGAAGTGACACTGCATGGAACCGTCGTGGCCCTGACCCCCCTCGAATTTACCTTGCTGACCACTTTGTCCACCCATCCCGGACTCGTCTTTACCCGCGCCCAATTGCTAGAGCGCGTCTGGGGAAGCGACTATTTTGGCGATGACCATGTACTCGATGTCCATATTGCCAACCTTCGCAAGAAACTGGATGACGACCCCGCCCGCCCGCGCTACATCGAGACAGTACGCGGTGTCGGCTATCGCTTCGCCCGCGAAAGACGCTAACCCGTGCCGATACACCGACCCACCCGCTCCGTTATCTGGCGCTCACTCCGCACGCGCCTCTTCCTGGCCCACCTGCTGGTGCTTCTCATCGGGGTGCTAACCCTGCTCCTGGCCAGTCTGGCCATCGGGCCCGACTTGCACGACTCCCTGATGGACGCCATGGTGGGGCCCTATGCCAAAATCGTCCTTGACGTTGAGAACATGGACGAGATGGAGCAGCGCGTTTCCGAAGCCTTCCAGACCGCCCTGCTTGATGTGCTGATCATCGGCGCATGCGCGGCCGTGGCAACCGCGATAGCAAGCAGTCTCTTCGTCTCCGCTCGTATCGTGCGCGTACTCCAACGGGTACTGGACGCAAGCGAGCGGATAGCCTCCGGGCACTATGCCGAACGACTGCCGCCCGGCGACATTACCGAACTGGACACCCTCTCGCGCCAGTTCAACACCATGGCGGCGGCCCTGGATGAAGCCGAACAACGGCGCGTAGCGCTGATTGGCGATGTCGCGCACGAACTCCGGACCCCTCTGGCCACGATGGAGAGCTATACCGAGGGATTGCTCGATGGGGTCATCGCCGCAACCGACGAAACCTGGGGCGTCCTCAATGATGAGGTGGGACGTATGCGGCGTCTGGTCGAGGATTTGCAGATGCTCTCGCGGGCCGAAGCCCACCAGATACCGCTGGCCCTGGCTCCCATTGTCCCGCACGACCTGGTTGCCCGCGCCATCGCCCGTCTGGAACCCCAATATGCCGACAAGAGGGTCACGCTGGTATCCAACCTCCCCGCCCATTTGCCGCCGGTGCAAGCCGACGCCGACCGCATCGTGCAGGTGTTTATCAATGTGCTTGGCAACGCGCTCCGGGCTACCCCGGTTGGCGGCAGCGTGCAGGTGTGGGCAGAACACCGCCCCGGTGCTATCGTGTTCCATGTGGTAGATACGGGCCTCGGCATTGCCCCCGAACACCTGCCCCATCTGTTTGAACGCTTCTATCGCGTGGACAAAGCGCGGTCGCGGGCTATCGGGGGCAGCGGCATCGGTCTGGCCATTGCCCGGGCCCTGGTCGAAGCGCACGGTGGGCATATCTGGGCCACCAGCGATGGCCCCGACCGTGGGGCCACCTTCTCCTTTTCCCTTCCCAGTATATCTTGAGCCAATCTTGAGCCTGGGGATCATCCTGGCTTGACCTTGTGCTGCTATCCTTTATATATATGCATAAGGCGGGTAACAAACGCCCCCGATAGTACAAAGGAGGCAACACCTATGATGCAAGGACATGCCATGATGGCCGGCGGAGGCTGGCTCTGGATGGTGCTGGTCGGGTTGTTCTGGCTTGCACTCGTTGCGCTCAGTATATGGGGATTGAGCCGACTCTTCCCCCTACGCCGGTCTGAATCGTCGTCGGAGAAAGCCCCCAGTGCAATAGAATTGCTCAAGCAGCGGTATGCACGGGGCGAAATAAATCGCACTGAGTATGAAGAAGCGCGGAGCGTGTTGGAATAGATGCGTTTGAGAACTACTGAAGACAAGGAAAGAAAGGGGATACGATGCCTTATCAACGAAATCTCTGGAACCAATTACTCAACCGACGAGATTTTTTGCATCTGAGTGCCACCACCATGGCCCTTGGCGCGACAACCTGGGCAACAGGGTGTACCAACGACGGATCGGCCCAATCGCAAAACCCACCATCGTATACCCAACCGCCCGATGTGGAATTGAACCTGCGGGCTACTGTCAGTACTACTGCGGTGCTGGCCGGTTCTCCAACCCAGGTACACACCTTTCAAGGCGAGCTGGTGCAAGGAGATTCCAACACCCTCCAGGCAATGCCCAATAGCTATCTGGGGCCGATTATTCGCGTGCGGCGTGGTCAGCGCGTGCGGGTCAATTGTACCAACGCCCTCAACGCCGCGACGATTGTTCACTGGCATGGGCTGCATGTGCCCGACGTGGCAGATGGACACCCTCGCTTTGCCATTGGGCCGGGGGAAACGTATGTCTATGACTTTACGGTACAAAACCGCGCCGGAACGTACTGGTTTCATCCCCACCCGCACGGGCAGACGGGCCCACAGGTCTACGCCGGGTTGGCCGGGTTGTTCCTGGTATCCGACGAGGAAGAATCCGCGCTCAACCTGCCCACAGGCGCGGCCGATATTCCGCTCATCATCCAGGATCGCACCTTCGACAACACCAACCAGATGGTCTATCTTCCCAACGGCATGATGGATCGGATGCGGAGCATGCTCGGTGAGCGCATCCTGGTGAATGGCCAACCAGATTATACGCTCTCCGTGGCGACCCGCCCCTACCGTCTGCGCCTGCTCAATGGCTCCAATGCGCGTATCTACCGGCTGGCCTGGGAAGACGGTACGCCCCTCACCCTGCTGGCCAGTGACGGTGGATTGCTGGCCCGTCCGGTGCAACGCGACTCGGTGGTGCTGGCTCCGGGCGAACGGGTTGAAGTGTGGGCCGACGTTCGCGGACGCACGGTGGGTGAGACGCTGCGCCTGCGGAGCTTGCCCATGGAGGGACTCGACATGGCCGGGGGGATGATGGGCGGCGGACGCGGGGGGATGATGGGCGGACGAACAGCGACGGCCCCACCCAACGGGGCCGAGGTTCCCATTCTCACGGTGCGCGTGGCGCAAGAAACCCAGGACGATACAACGCTCCCATCAGAACTTTCGATACCGGGGTTTCTCAATCCTGCGGATGCTGTGAATCAGCAAAACCCGCGCAGTTTCACCGCCAGCATGGGGCGTATGCAATGGTTTCTGAACGGACGAACCTTTGAGATGGAGGCGGTGGCCCAGAATGAAATTGTCGCGCTTGGCACCACAGAAATCTGGGAGTTTATCAACCAGGAGAACCAGCACGGCATGATGGGGATGATGGGCATGGCCCACCCTATTCACGTTCACGGCCTGCAATTCCAGATTATCGAGCGTATACCACCGAGCAATGCCACCCACCAGGCGCATTGGGAAGCGGTGCAAGCTGGATTGGTCAATGAAGGGTGGAAAGATACGTTTTTGCTGATGCCGGGTGAACGGGTCCGGATACTGCTCCGTTTTGCCGATTATGCCGGGCTATATCTCTACCACTGTCACAATCTGGAACATGAGGATAGCGGCATGATGCGGAATTATCGCGTGCAGGCGTCAACGGGTACGTAGCATACCAGTGGGTGCCTGGCAAGAAAGAAACGAAAAAGAAAGAGAAAGGATAAACACATGCGTTTGATGCGTTCTGTTCTGTTCGCGCTACTGGGTAGTGTGATTCTGACCGCGTGCGCGGCACCATCTGGGCCATCACCCGCCCAACAACAGGGGCCGGAGGTCGCGTCGCAAGCCGCGCCGGTGATGACGGTCTATCGTTCGCCCTCGTGCGGTTGTTGTAGCGACTGGGTGGATTATGTGGAGCAGCATGGGTATCATGTCGAGGTACAGGATGTGCAGAATCCGGCGCTGGTCAAAGCCGAGCATGGCATTCCGCTTCCGCTCCAGTCGTGCCACACGGCCGTGATTGATGGGTATGTCATTGAGGGGCATGTGCCGGTGGATTCTATCGAGCGGCTGTTAGCCGAACGACCAGCGGTGGTGGGTATTGCTGTGCCGGGGATGCCGATTGGTTCGCCAGGAATGGAGGTAGCCGGGACTGCGCCAGAGCCATTCGAGGTGGTGACGTTTGATGCGGCGGGGGCTACGACGGTGTTTGCCCGCTATCCGCAATAGTTGGCCCGATATGGGCCATACCCATTCCAGACTACCACAGATGCCGTGGAACCGTCACCCTATCTCCGGCATCCATCTCCCGCGCCCCCCGCGCTCCAGGGAGTTCCTGGGGCGTGGGGGGCGGCGGGGTGCTTCATCCGTTGACCGGTTGCGTTACGGTTGGCGCGGGCCGCCACGGCCTTTCCCATTGCCGTTGCCGTTGCCGTTACCCATGCCCTGGCCGGCGTTATCGCAAACACCATCGCCATCCGCATCCACGAAACCTGCGCCGATGCCCTGTCCGGCATTATCACAAACGCCATCGCCATCCGCATCTACAAAATTGTCGCCCGCGCATGTTCCGTTGCCATTCGCCTGGCCCTGACCCTGACCTTGACCCTGGCCGGCGTTATCACAGACCCCATCGCCATCCGCATCCACAAAGTTTTCTGCGCTACACGCTCCCGTGCCGGGCCCCTGCCCTTTTTGGGCAAAGGCTGCGGGGGTGGCGACCACCAGGGCGACCAGGGCGAATGCGACCATCAGAGCGGTACCAAACAATCGTGCGTTCATAACTTCTTACTCCTTACTATGTTCTATCCGACGGCTTTTGCTTCTGTCGGCAAACCATCGTTTGCTCTTATGGATAGCAGTATAGCACCGGAGTATGGAGATTTGATGGAGAGTCCGTCTAGATTGTGTGGAGAGGGAACCATCAACAAACCCCCTCAGCAATCCTCGACGCGGTATTTCTCCAACCGATACAACAGCGTTTGCCGGCTCAACCCAAGCAACTCGGCCGCACGGGTCTTGTTCCCTTCAGCCTGCGCCAACGCCTGCCGCAACAACGATACTTCCACCTGCTCTAAATGCACCCCCTCCGGGGGCAACACAAACGATGGGGACGACGATACCGATACCCGCAACCCCGCTGGTAGATGCGCCACATCAATAGGCGCTCCATCGGCCAGCACCATAGCCCGTTCTACCACGCCGCGCAACTCGGCCAGGTTGCCCGGCCACCCATAGTGGGTTATGATGCGCTCGGCCTCCGGGGTACACGAACAGGAGCCACACCAATGCACCATACATAGTGGGATGTCATCACGATGATCGCGCAAGGGCGGCACCACCACCTCGGCCGCAAGCGGGTCGGGCGGGGTACCCGGTTGCGCGGTGGTTATGAGCAGCGGCCCCACCCCCGATGAGTCGCGTTGCTCACGTAAGGCCGCCAGCGTCGCCAGACCCTCCTCAGTCAAGAACTCAACATGCCGTAGCAACAGGACACCCTGTCCGGCCACCGCCCAGAACCCTCCCTGCTCCGGGGTGCCGGCCAGCAGGGGCGATTGCCGAGTGGTGGGGATAGTCGCGGCATCGAGTTCAATCAACCGCGTCGTATGGCGCGGCCCGGCTGCGTGGGCATAGCGGGCTATCGTTGCCTTGCCACTCCCGGCCTCTCCCACCAGACGGACATCCAACCCATGCTCCAGCGCATTGCAGACCGACTCGATGGCCCGTCGCCACACGGGGTGGCTGCCTGGAAGCGGAGCAACGGGCGTCCGGCGCAACTGTGCCACCTCCTGTTGCAAGGCTTGCCGCTCCAACGAACGCGCAATCTTGAACACCAGTTCCTCCACATCAAATGGTTTACGCAAATAGTCCGCGGCCCCATTCTGGAGCGCCTCAACCGCCGTAGCGACCGTGCCATAGGCCGTGAGGATTACCACCACCACCTGGGGCCAGCGGGCATGTATCTCACGCAACACCGCCAGACCATCCATCCCCTTGAGCTTTAGATCAAGCACCACCAGATCTATCGGCGTATGGGAGAGCAGCGCCAGCGCTTCGGGCCCGGTGGCGACACTGTGGGGCGTATGACCGGCTCGCGTCATAGCCTCGTGCAACACCCACCGCATATTTTGTTCATCATCCACAATCAACACGCACGCCATGCAACGCTCCTCTCCGTCGGCAGTAGCACAGAAACCCTTGTGCCCTGACCGACCACACTATGAAATTGTAAGGTGCCCTGATGTTGCTGGACAACCGCCGCCACTATCGCCAGACCCAGTCCGGTGCCCTCGTCGCGGGTGGTAAAGAAAGGATCGCACACCCGTTCCTGAACCTCTGGCGACATACCACACCCTGCGTCTTCTACCGCAATACGGGGGCCGTGGGCTGTGTGTTCGCCTATCAACCGGACGACCCCTCCGTCTGGACTGGCCTGTATCGCATTCAGCAGCAGATTGATGAGCAACTGGTGTAACTGTTGTGGGTCGGCAGAAACCGCAACACCCTCGGACGTATCTACGACCACCTCCACCCCTCGCTGGTTTGCATAGGGGCGAACCTCATCGCCGGCCGCGTGCAATATGCTCGCCAGATCGAGCATGTCCAGGGCCGGCGGGCGGGGGCGGGCATAATCCTGCAATTCGCTAATCAGGCGATCCATGCGGTCAGACTCTGTGATCAGAATATCCAGATAGGAGGCCAGCGCCGCATCGGCCCGCAACCGCTCGGCCAGCATCTGACTGGTAGCCCGCAAGATAGCCAGCGGGTTGCGTATCTCGTGGGCTATCCCGCTGGCCAGTTGTCCCACCGACGCCAGACGATCCATGCGCCGCACCTGCGTTTCCAGCACCCGCCGTTCGGTCAGGTCTTCCAGCACAAAGACCCTCCCACTGATCTGCCCCCACGCATCCTGCAACGAGGAAACATGCACCCCAAGTGGCCTTGCTCCATGGTCAACCGTGTGATAGCCGCGCTCCAGTGCGTGCAACGTTTCCAGGAATGGTTCAGCGGTGGGGGGCGCGTCCAGCAACCGTTGGGCGGTCGCGTTGCGGGGTATAGTTTGTCCGGTGGCATCATCCACTGTCACCACCCCAAGCGGCAAGCTATGCATCACACTATCGAGATAGGCCCGGAGCATATCAGCCCGCTGGCGTTGCTGGCGCTCTCGTTGGGCCAGTAAGCCCCCCATGCCCCCCACCAGCACAAACACCGGCAGTTCCAGCACATTGTCAAACAATTCTCCGGGGTGAACTTCGCCAAACACCAGGCTACGGGGCAGAAAGAGTATATACCCCACCAGCGCAATGAAGATACCACCGCGCCAACCATAGTAGACGGCGGCCCCCACAATAGGGAGGTAGTAGAGGCTCCGGTAAATGGAATGGTAGGGCAATTGCGAAATACCCGTGAGATAGTGCAATGCGGTGATAATCACCACACTGGCGGCTATCATAGCCGGCGCTCCCCGCTCGTGCCACCCGACGGCAAGCGACGGTTGGGTGCCGGGTGAGTGCTTCTTGTGGAACATCACGCTCCCCCTTTTCATCCAGGGTTATGGTTGCCACGAGTATAGCACGGAACCAGTGACGGAGATAGAGGAGCGACCCGGCCCCGTCTTCTCCCCGCTGCCCCTCGCCCGGTATCTCCCATTGCAATGCCTTCGCAGCAATAGCGTTTTGCGATTGATACCGGGTAGGGGTTGGGGTACTCGTGTGGCATATGCCACAGCACTGTAGCATATGCCACACCGTCTCGATGGCGCTACCAGCGCACGACCGTCTGTCTATACCCCTGTACAATGGGGCATGTGCTATCGTATGCTTCTATTGGGTAATACCTGCGGCTTGCATCATATCCCAGAGCGTAGTACGCTGTAGCCCATCGTACCCTGGTTCAGGAGAAGGAAAGATCTATGCGACAATCGCTCGTTATGCGAGACATCATCGCAAACATAGCATTTTACCTCTTGCTCATTGGCGCTATGGTGGTGGTTGATGCCATCCTCCATTGGATGAACGCGGCCTGGATGGGGCGCTATCTGGGTATTCCTGGCACGCTGCTCATCCTTTTTTCGTTTCTACATTCAGCCCGCAAACGGAAATATATCAAGCACGGTTCCCCAAAAACCTACCTCCAACTGCATGAACTGCTTGGGTGGATTGGCGCTTTGCTGGTGCTGGTGCATGCCGGGTTTCACTTCAATGCATGGCTCCCATGGGCGGCGCTGGTGGCGATGCTCATCGTGATTGCCAGCGGGTTTGTGGGGAGTTCTTTGCTCAAGAGTGCGCGGAGTGAACTCAAGGCCCAGCAGACAAAGTTGCGCCAGCAAGAGGTGAGCGAGGAGGAGATACAGGCGCAGCTCTATCTCGACTCCTATGCGGTAGATGTGATGCAAAAATGGCGCTCCATTCATATGCCCCTCACCGGCATCTTTGCGGTGCTGGCCAGTATCCATATCCTCGTTTTTGTGTTGTTCTGGAGGTGGTAGACTATGCGAACAGCAGCAATCGTCACCATAGCCCTGTTGTTGATAGTAGGATTTATCGTCACTCGGCCAGACATGGCCATTGGGCCGGGGCCGGTGCGGGCCGGACATCAGGAGACGGCCAGTGATTGTTTTGCGTGCCATACGCTGTTGCAAGGCGCGGTGACAGACAAGTGTATCGCCTGTCACGACCCGGCCACGATTGGCACGCTCACGGTTGCCGGCGAGCCGGTTGCAATGCGCGAGGGTGACGAAGAGATGGTCTTTCATGACCACCTGAACCCCAATACCTGTATGGACTGTCACACTGACCATCGGGGAACGACCGTTGAAGAATCCACGATCCCCTTTCACCACGATTTTCTAGTAGCCGAGGTGCAGAACGCCTGTGAGACGTGCCATAGGAAGCAGATACCCGACGACGATGTGTTGCATACCCAACTTGCCACGCAGACCTGCGCCGATTGCCACGGGGGCGCCAGTTGGGAACAGGCGTCGTTTGACCACGCGGCCTTGCAAACGGCGGCGCTGAGCGATTGCCAGTCGTGCCACACGCAGGATACCCCCACCAACGACGCGCTGCACCAGCAGGTGGCGGCGCAAGATTGTTCCTCCTGCCACAGCACCGATGATTGGGAGCAGGCCACGTTTGACCACGCGGTATTGCAAACGGCGGCGCTGAACGACTGCCAGTCGTGCCATGAGCAAGACACCCCTGTGAACGATACGCTGCACCAGCAGGTGGCGGCGCAAGATTGTTCCTCCTGCCACAGCACCGATGATTGGGAGCAGGCCACGTTTGACCACGCGGCCTTGCAAACAGCGGCGTTGAACGATTGCCAGTCGTGCCATGAGCAAGACACCCCCACCAACGACACGCTACACCAGCAGGTGGCGGCAGACTGTTCTTCCTGCCACAGCACGCAGCGTTGGGAGCCGGCCCAGTTTACGCACGCGGCGCTCAGTGCTGAGTCTACGTGTGCGACGTGCCACAACCAGCCGGATGACCGGTTGCATCGGGCTGTCAACACGACATGCGCCGACTGCCACAGCACGCAGCGTTGGGAGCCGGCCCGGTTCGTGCATACCGCTTTGACGGAGGCTGCGCAAGCCGATTGTGCAACGTGTCACCGAAAGCCAGACGATACGACCCACAGGGACATACGCTGGAATTGTGCCATCTGCCATAGCACGCAAACCTGGGAAGGGGCGACGTTCGAGCATCAACAATTGGAAACGGCGGTGCTGAACGATTGTGCATCGTGCCATACGGCGCAACGCCCGGCCGACCAACTGCACCAGCAGGTGAGCAACCAGTGCGCCGATTGCCATACCACGCGCACCTGGGAGGACGCCACTTTTGATCATCAGCAAATCGCCTCATCGCTGCACAATACGTGTATCACCTGCCACAGCGCAGAAAGGCCGGGCGATACGCTGCACCGTCGTGCGACCACGGACTGTTCCGACTGCCACAGCACCCAGGCGTGGAAACCCGCATCCTTTGACCACGATCAGTTTTTTGTCTTTGACCGCAACCACCCCGGCGATGATTGTACGACCTGCCATACCAACCCTGATAACTATGCAACCTATACGTGCTACAACTGCCATGAGCATACGCCGGCCAACGTAGCGGCAGAACATCGAGGGGAAGTGTCGGGCGATATTTCCAATTGTGTCGAGTGCCATACCAGTGGCCGCGAGGATGATGAACACGAGAGGGGCGAACGCGGGGAGCGGGAACACGAGGAGCGGGAACACGACGATGACGATGACGACTGAGGCCCGCTCCCGCCCATCACTGGCACGCTATGCCTGGCTCTCTATTGGCGCGGCGGTCTTGACCATCGGTTTAAAAGCGGGCGCATATCTGCTCACCGGCTCGGTAGGACTCCTCTCTGATGCGTTGGAGTCTGGGGTCAACCTGGTGGCCGCAATCATTGCGCTCGCTATGCTCACCATTGCGTCCCGGCCGCCGGATGCGGAGCATCCCTATGGCCACGACAAGGCGGAGCCGCACCGCATGCAGGGAGACATCACGACTGAACGACAACGTTTTTCGCACCAGATTGGCGCACCATTGACGAAACGTATTATGGGCACGGTCAACCAGACTGGTCGCTCCATGCCCTTTGGGG
>DAOTUK010000146.1:0-2529 GCA_034437375.1 Chloroflexaceae bacterium
TGCTATTGTATGTCTATCCACAATACCATTTGAGCCGTAAACAGGAATAGTACCACCTTCTCTCATATTCCCTGGTAACGATTCTCCATATATAAAGCGAGCCAGATATTTTAGATTGATCACCTCCCATCCCGCGGGGATCTCCCCCAGCCAGGGCACGCCCGAATGTTTGTAGGCGGGGTAGGGGGGATAGCGGGGGCGCGGTGCGGGGTCTATCGCATCCGGGGGCGGGAGGTCTTCGGGCGTGGTCATGCAGACATGCTCCCCGTCCCCCCAATCTCGACCAGCGGTTCTCCGTTCTGAATGAGCGTCAGAGCCGTGGGAAGCGTCTGCAAGAGTATCCGCCGCAGGTTGACATTCGACGTGTTCCCGCACGTCACCCAGAGCACCTGGGGTGGCGCGCACCGTGCATCGCCAGCAGCGTGACAAAATCGCTGTCTTTGGTCATCACCACCGCGCTTTCCTGGCGGGCCACCATGAATATCTCGTGGTCCATGGCATCGCGCAAGCCCACATCGCGCAACGCAAACGCCGCAACACCGAACTGCTCGGTTATCCAGGGTGCCAGAGCCGGTGAGAGTTGCGCGTCAATCCAGATCGTCATGCCATCACCAGCACCGGATGATCAATCCGTCGGGCCGCATAGAGTAAGGCCGCCTGGATGTCCGCGGGTTCCAGATCGGGCAGTTCCTCCACAACCTGCGAGACGCTGAGACCTGCGGCCAGCAGTTCCAGCACGTCTATGACGCGAATCCGCATCCCGCGGATGCAGGGGCGGCCCCCACACTGCGATGGGTTGACGGTAATCCGCTCGGCTATCACGGTTGTCGCTGCCCCGGATGGGGCGGTTGTTTCTTCCATCGGGTCCTCCTGTTTATCCGACGACCTCGCGCAGCATCGCCACAATCTCCCGCTCCAATACCTTGATGTCGGCTTCAATCGCTTCGAGCGGGCGCGGCGGCGTATAGGTGTAGAAGTAGCGGTTAAAGTTGATTTCATAGCCCACCTTGCCCACCTCGCCATCGTTCTCATCACGTATATCGGTGTTGATCCACGCATCGGGCATATGCGGTTGAACCTCGCGTGCAAAGAACGCCTCGACGCTTTCAGAAAGTGGCACCTGTTCGGTATCGCGCAAGTCGGGGTCTGGTTGCGGGTTGCCCTTGCTGTCGCGGCATATCTCCGCCGTCTCGTCGCGTTCGGAGAGTCCCGCCCGGATCGCCTTGCGCAGCGGTGCAGCAAGTTTCAGACCGGCGCGGCGGGCGGCCTGGTCCAGCGCATCCTCAAACGTGCGGTTGTCCGTGAACAGCGTGGGGGGGAGCGTTGCCAGCATATCGAGAATGGCTTGTTGCTGAGCGCGGCCCGCCTTCTCCTCCTGTTCGCGTTCGTCAGCGTTGCGCTTCTTGCTCTGCGCCAGAGCGACAAACGCCCGCTCCTGCTGCACCCGCGCCAGTCGTTCGCTGCTGACCTGGAAATTGAGCCGCAATGGGCGTTCAACCGTTATCTTGCGATAGCCAAACGTTTCGCGCTCGAAGATCTTGCAATGCTCGTTTTCGGCGAATGTGCGGTAGAGGTCGGTAATCTGCTCAATTTGCTGTGGGGAGATTTCGCGCCGTTTGTCGCCCAGGCTCTTCCGCATTGGCACCCAGAACGCTGACGCATCAATAAGCTGCACCCTGCCGCGCCGTTCGGGTCGCCTGGTGTTGCTCAGCACCCAGACATAGGTGCTGATACCCGTGTTGTAGAAAAGCTGCTCTGGCAGAGCGACAATCGCATCAAGCCAATCGTTTTCCAGTATCCATCGGCGGATCTCGCTCTCGCCGCTGCCCGCGTCGCCAGTGAAGAGTGGTGAGCCATTCATAATAATCGCCAGACGGCTCCCGCCTTTTGACGGTTTCTGCAACCGCGCAAGAAGCTGCTGCAAAAAGAGCAATTGCCCGTCGCTGATACGCGGAAGCCCTGCCCCGAACCGCCCCAATCCCCCGTAGGTTTCGGCTTCCTGGCGCACCCGGTCAGCATCGCCCTTCCAGTCCTTGCCGTAGGGCGGATTGGTCAACAGGTAGTCGAAGGTTTCGCCGCTGTGCTGGTCGTTCGCCAGTGTGCTCCCGTAGCGGATGCGCTCGGCATCGGAGCCATCCCGACTGGTCAGGAAGAGATCGGCTTTGCAGACCGCGTAGGTTTCCGGGTTGACCTCCTGCCCGTAGAGAAAGACCTGGGCATCGGGGTTGACCTCAAGGATATGTTGCTTGGCAATCGTGAGCATCCCGCCTGTGCCACAGCAGGGGTCGTACACCTTGCGGATGATAGCCCCGCCCTGTCGGATCGCGTCGTCATATGCCATAATGAGTTGCACCATCAGGTGAATAACCTCGCGGGGGGTGAAGTGCTCGCCGGGGTTCTCGTTCGTCGCCTCGTTGAAGCGGCGCAACAGCTCTTCAAAGATCTTCCCCATCTCCTCGTTGGGCACGCGGTCGGGGTGCAAATCAATCTGGGTGAACCGCTCGATGACCTTGTAGAGCAGGTTGGACT
>DAOTUK010000147.1:0-1840 GCA_034437375.1 Chloroflexaceae bacterium
CGGACTGGATCTCTTTCTGGGCCGTTTTCTGCCTGGTTCTCATCATGATCGCGCCGATCCTCATGAACATCTACCCGATCCGGTACGTTCACCTGGGGCGGTACATGGACAGACACCCATGGTTCGGCCCTCTCTTCCCACGGTGCGGCGTCAGTCTACCCAATCGAAGGTGCGTGTGACAGCTTTTTTCCAGCCGGCGTAGATGGTTTCGCGCTTGTCGGCCGCAAGGGATGGGTGCCAGGTGCGGTCAATGTTCCAGTTGTGGCGCAGGTCGTCCAGGTTTTCCCAGAAGCCGGTGGCCAGGCCGGCCGCATAGGCGGCCCCAAGCGCGGTTGTTTCGGAAACCATGGGGCGCACGACGGGCACCCCCAGGATGTCGGCTTGAAATTGCATCAGGGTCTGGTTGCCCACCATGCCGCCATCCACCTTGAGCGAGGAGAGCGTAATGCCGGAGTCTTGCGCCATAGCGTCGGCCACTTCGCGGGTTTGAAAGGCGGTGGCTTCGAGCGCGGCGCGGGCAATATGCCCCTTATTCACATAACGGGTCATTCCGACAATGGCTCCGCGGGCATTGGACTTCCAGTAGGGGGCGAAGAGGCCGGAGAAGGCGGGGACAAAATAGATGCCGCCATTGTCTTCGACGGTGTTGGCCAGGGCTTCGACTTCGGCACTACTGGTAATCATGCCCAGGTTGTCGCGCAGCCATTGCACCAGCGCGCCGGTAATGGCGATACTGCCTTCGAGCGCGTAGGTGGCCGGGCCGTCGCCCAACTGGTAGGCCAGGGTGGTGACAAGCCCGTGCTGCGATTGGATGATGTCGGGGCCGGTATTGAGCAGCAGAAAGCAGCCGGTGCCATAGGTGTTCTTAGCGTCGCCGGTAGCAAAGCAGGTTTGCCCCATCAACGCGGCTTGCTGGTCGCCCAGAGCGCCGGCAATGGGGATACCGGCCAGGTCGCCGCGGGCTTCGCCGTAGACGGCGCTGCTTGGGCGGATGGTGGGGAGCATGGCGCGGGGGATGTCGAAGACGCGCAGCATGTCGTCGTCCCAATCGAGGGTGTGCAGGTTCATCAGCATGGTGCGGCTTGCGTTCGTTACGTCGGTGATATGGATACCGCCATCGGGGCCGCCGGTGAGGTGCCATATCAGGAAGGTTTCGATGGTGCCGAAGAGGGCCTGGCCCTGTTGGGCGGCGGGCCGCAGATCGGGCACGTGTTCCAGGAGCCAGCGTATTTTGGGGCCGGAGAAGTAGGTAGCCAGCGGGAGCCCGACGCGGGAGCGGAAGCGGTCTTGTCCGCCGTCGCGTATTAGTTCGTTGCATATCTGGTCGGTGCGGGTATCTTGCCAGACGATGGCGTTGGCGTAGGGGCGGCCGGTCGTACGATCCCAGACGACGGTGGTTTCGCGCTGGTTGGTGATGCCGATGGCGGCGATGTCGGCGGGGGCGATGGAGCCCTCGCGCAGGGCGCTGCGGATGACGCTGCGGGTACGTTCCCATAGTTCGTCGGGGTCGTGTTCGACCTGGCCGGGGTGGGGGTAGTGTTGTTCGTGCTCTTTCTGGTCGTAACAGACGATGGTGCCCTGGCGGTTAAAGATCATACAGCGGGTACTGGTGGTACCCTGGTCTATAGCCGCAACATAGGGTGGCATAGGGGGTGTCCTCTCTCTGCTCTGTTCTGCTCTGCTGCTCCGCTTACGGGTTGGTTATAGGGAGCAAGCGCCGTGGGGGCCGGGTGGCTCCGAGCACGGCGCTTTGGTGTATCTCGTTGGTGCTGCGCTAGTGGGCGTCAGGGTTCGGGGTAAGGCTTTTCACCGAATGATCTCCTTCCCGCTTATGTCGGGA
>DAOTUK010000148.1:0-14086 GCA_034437375.1 Chloroflexaceae bacterium
GCTGGTAACGATAGCGGCCATGCACGGGTGGGTGAGTCCGCGCCTGGGAGTGCGCTTCGAGCAGGGGCCAGAAGAATTGCACCTGTACCGCCCGAATGGACAACGCTTTGTGACCTTTGATGAGCTTGATCAGTACCTGGGAGCGGCCGAACAACGCGCAACGCAAGCCGAGGAACAGGCCAGGCAAGCCGAAGCACGCGCCGAACAGTTAGCGGCCCAGTTGCGGGCGATGGGCTACGACCCCGACGCGCTACCGGGCCAGGGGGGATAGCGCCTTATCCATTGCACCCTTGCAGCCGTGCCGTCACGAAGACCCCGCAGATTTATGGTATACTATCGGCTACGACACAATGATACATACCCTGGAAAAAAACTCGGAGCAATGCCGCCAGAACTAGGTATGAACTGGTTGTTAGGAACTACTACTATTGTAAGGAAGTAAGAGAAAGCTATGTCAGATCCAGATGCAAAGGCTGCTCGTCTGGCGGCTATCCGTGCTGCCAACGCAGCAAAAAAGAAGGGCGGCGGCGAGGATACCCCGGCCGAAGAAGCCGGACAATCCACGGGCGCTGCTGCTGGTGGTAAACAAATGTCTGATGAGAAGGCGTCCCGCCTGGCCGCTATCCGCGCGGACAACGCGGCGAAGAAAGGCGAGAGCGGCGGCACCGAAACCCAGGACAAACCCGCCGACGACAAAGCGGCCCGCCTGGCCGCCATCCGCGCGGCCAACGCGGCGAAGAAAGGCGAAGGCGACAGCACCGCAAGCCAGGACAAACCCGCCGACGATAAAGCCGCTCGCCTGGCCGCCATCCGTGCCGCCAAAGCGGCGAAGAAGGGCGAAGGGGAATCCCCCGCCGCCGCCGCGACAACTGCCAAACCGGCCGCCGCCAAACCGGCCGCCGCCAAACCCAAACCCGCCGCAAAACCGGCTGCCGCTCCCGAAGCAAAACCGATAACAACCAACGGGCTTATTGTCAGGCTTGTCGCAGGCGCAATCATTGGCGCTATTCTCGTAACCCTCTTCGGAACCATGCTGGCGCACTACATTCAAATGTACACAGCCACGGTCGTTGGGGCGCTTATGGGCGCCGTGTTCGGCTATCTGGTTGGTTTGTGGCCCCCCTTGCCGGGCGACGAAACGACCGAATAACCGTTTCGCAAGCCTGGTAGATGGTGTATTGACGGGTTCAGAAGCCCATTTTCTTCAGGAAAACGGGCTTCTTGATTTTTGAGCACTCTTCAGGTATTATCAATTGTCGTTTTTCTGAAAATTTGTAGACTACGGGAGAATAATGTATGCAGTTTACCCGTTCAAGTGGTATTTTACTTCATCCTACCTCGTTGCCAGGACGCTATGGTATTGGCGATCTGGGACAGGCCGCCTACCAGTTTGTAGACTTCCTGGTCGAGGCGGGACAATCGCTGTGGCAAATGTTGCCGCTTGGCCCCACCGGCTTTGGCAATTCGCCCTACCAATCACCCTCAGCGTTTGCTGGTAATCCCCTCTTAATTAGCCTGGATCGTCTGGTTGAGGATGGCCTGCTTTCCGAGCAAGATATGCCAGAGCTCCCCTCGCACTTTCTCATTGAAGACCGCGTTAATTATGACGAGGTGTTCAAGTATAAAATGCCGCTCCTGGATCTATCGTTTGAGCGATTTAAAAGCAAGCGCAAATCTGCCTATACCAGAGAGTTTGATCAATTTTGCGAAGAACACGCCGGCTGGCTCGGTGATTATGCGCTATTTATGTCTATCCACAAACATCTGAAACGATCATGGAATACGTGGGATGAAGATATTGCTCTGCGGCAACCAGACGCAATACAGCGATGGGAAAAGGATTTACACGAACAGGTACAACGGCACAAATATCTCCAGTTCCAGTTCTTCCGCCAATGGGTACAACTCAAGAACTATGCCAACGAGCGCGGGGTGCGTATTGTTGGCGATATACCTATCTATGTTGCGTATGATTGCGCCGATGTCTGGGCCAACTCCCATCTTTTCAAGCTCGACAAGCAGGGTAACCCGACCGTCGTCGCCGGCGTTCCGCCAGACTTCTTTAGCGCCACAGGCCAGCGTTGGGGCAACCCGATCTACCGGTGGGATCAGATGGCCAAGAATGACTTTGCGTGGTGGATTGCCCGCATGAAACAGGCCTTGACCATGGTAGATATTGTCCGTATTGACCATTTCCGCGGTCTGGAAAGCTACTGGGAAGTACCGGCCGAAGAGGAAACGGCCGTCAATGGTAAATGGGTCAAGGGGCCGGGCTCAAAGTTCTTTACCGCCTTGAACAAAGAATTTGGCGATTTGCCGATTATTGCTGAAGATCTGGGCATTATTACGCCAGAGGTTGAAAAGCTACGCGACAAGGCTAAACTACCGGGTATGAAAGTCTTGCAGTTTGCCTTTGGTGACGACCATACCAACCCCTACTTGCCGCATAACTACGAGGACAACTTTGTGGTATATACCGGCACACACGATAACAATACCACGGTCGGGTGGTTTGAGAATCTGGGCGACGCCGAGCGCGAGCGGGTACAATGTTACCTTGGACGCGATGGTAGCGACATAGCCTGGGATTTGATGCGTCTGGCGCTGATGTCGGTAGCCAAAATTGCCATTACCCCGTTGCAAGATGTGTTGCGCCTGGGGCGCGAAGGCTGTATGAATGTACCCGGTACCGCCGAAGGCAACTGGGAATGGCGTTTGCGTCCCATGATGTTGACGCCCGGCCTGGCCCAGGGAATGCGGCTCTTTACCGAAATCTACGGCCGGTGTGAATAAGACGCGGAGACGAAACAGTGGGGAGGAGGGACAGCGCCTTGCCTCCCCGCCTCCCCACCTCCCCGTGTCCCCGCCGGCCTCCCCGCATCCCCGTTTCCCCGCCGCCCCGTCTCACTGGTAGACTTGCCCGGCCTCGACGCGCAAACATTCAGCGCTGGACAGAAAGGCGCTGTCGAAGTGGCCCAGGTCGGTGGCCGTAATCAGGGTTTGCTGGTGGGGACGGTTGATAACCTGTAACACGTGGTTGCGGCGCTGCATATCAAGCTCGCTCAGCACATCGTCAAGCAAGAGCACCGGCGTGTCCCCGCTGCGTTGCTCCATCCAGGCCGCCTCGGCTAACTTGAGCGCCAGGGCCGCGCTCCGCTGCTGCCCGCGTGAGCCATAGATCCCCAGGTTGATACCGGCCGCACGAAACAGCATATCATCGCGGTGGGGGCCTATCAAGGTCTGGCCGCGGTTGAGCTCGTCGCGCCGCAGCGCGCGCAGGTAGCCAAGCATCGCATGGGTCAGGGTGGTGGCGTCTGGCAGCGCCGCCGTCTCACTGGTAGGAATCTCGAAGGATGGCTGATAGATTATCTCAAACGGGCGCGGTTCCCCCACAATATCGTTAAAGATGGGCGCCACCAGCGTATTGAGTTCTGCGACCGCGCGGAGCCGCTCTGCAAGAATAACCC
The DNA here is from genome assembly GCA_034437375.1 of Chloroflexaceae bacterium. Classification (GTDB taxonomy): domain Bacteria; phylum Chloroflexota; class Chloroflexia; order Chloroflexales; family Chloroflexaceae; genus JAAUSY01. The sequence continues at coordinate 3,468 of DAOTUK010000148.1, forward strand.
CTCCACTGGCGGAAAGCCGTTCATCCCAGTAGGCCAGTTCCGTTTCGACGGCCCGCAGGGGGCGGCGCTGGTCGCGCCAGGCCCGCAGCATACTGTTGCGCTGTTGCACCAGTTTGTTGTAGTGGGAGAGGCTCCGCACATAGGGCGGGACAATCTGCGATAGAGTTATGTCAATATAGCGGCGGCGTTCGGCGGGCGGCCCTTCAATAAGCGTCAGGTCGGCGGGGGTAAAGAGCACCACGCGCAGTTGCCCGATGAGATCGAGGGCACGGGCCTGCTTGCGGTTGATACGCACAATCTTGCGCGATGTGGTGTTGGGTTGTGTGGGGGTATCGCTGGTGGGGCGCTGGACAATCACTTCCAGGCGTACGCGGTCGTGGGCCCGCTGGACATCGGCCAGCAGACGCGCAAAGGGATCTACCCCGGCTTCAGGCTGCGCCTCCCACCGCACCAGTTCCCGATCCAGGCGCGTTCGTGGCGAGCGGGTTGTGGCCAGATAGAAGAGCGATTCAAGCACACTGGTTTTCCCGGCCGCATTGGGCCCATACAGCAGCGTTATGCCTGGCGATAGGGCCATATCAACAGCGCGCAGGTTGCGAAATTCGCGCAGGTTCAGCGTGATAATATACATATATACCAGGTGGTAGCGAGGGGAATGGGGGCGGTGGTCGTGGGGAGCCATTCCCTGCTCCGGGTACCGGTTATCGTTCCGTGGTAATCGTAAGGGCCTGGAGTTCGGCTATGGTGGCGGTGCTGGCGCAGAACATGGCAATACTGAGTTCGTTCAGGTAGGCTTGGAGCCGCTCGATCACGGCTTCGGTATCGCGTTCATCTACGGCGGCCTCAAGCACCGCACGCGCCACGCCGGTCATATTGGCTCCCAGGGCCACCGCCTTGGCTATATCTACCCCGTTCTGAATGCCGCCGCTCCCAATAATCGTAATGTCGGGGAGGGCCGCACGTATCTGGCGGATAGCCTCGGTAGTGGGCAACCCCCACCCCGCAAAGGCCCCGGCCACGCGGGAGCCGTGGTTGGTTTGCTGGCGAAAGCGCTCTACTTCGCTCCAACTGGTACCGCCAGCCCCGGCCACGTCTATCATGTGGACACCCGCGTTTGCCAGGCGTTGGGCGTCTGCGGCGCTGATACCGTTGCCAACTTCTTTGGCCACCACGGGCACAGGCAGAGCGCGGCATACGCGCTCTATGTGCGCCAACACCCCCTTGAAATTGACATCCCCTTCGGGTTGGGTCGCTTCTTGCAACGGGTTGAGATGCAAAATAAGGGCATCCGCCTCTATCATCTCGACGGCGCGGCGGCAATGGTCAACGCCAAAGCCATAGTTCAATTGTACCGCTCCCAGGTTAGCCAGCAGGGGAATAGTGGGAGCCACGCGGCGTACCTGGTAGGTATAGGCCAGCCGGTCATCTGCGACGGCCGCGCGTTGTGAGCCAACCCCCATAGCCAGGCCCAGATGTTGGGCGGCCTCGGCCAGCGCAAGGTTAATCCGTTCGGTTTCCTGGGCCCCGCCGGTCATAGAGCTAATCAGCAAGGGGGCGCTCACGGGTTTGTTCAAAAACGTTGTGCTGGTATCTATCTCATTCAGGTCGAGTTCCGGCAAGGCAGTATGGGGCAGGCGATAGGCCGCAAAGCCCGTGGTGATGCCCTTGGAAGAGACATCTTCGCGCAACACAATGCGTATATGGTCAAGTTTTCGCTCTTCAATGGTATGTGAGTCGGGCATAGGGGGTAATCCTTGCATAGTCTCTCCGGGGGGTTATCCTTCCCTTTCAGGATAGCGGATGCGGGTCTGGTTGTGCTGGTGGGGGCGCCGACCGGAGATGCGTAAATCATACCAGCAAAGGGGGTAGGGCGTCAAACGGCCGCTGGTGCCTACCGTCTGTGGTTGGCTGTCGTTAGCGCACCTCAAGGTATTCTCCTGCACACCACCCCTCGTGGTTGGCCGCCCGTACCAACCACCAGCGGTAGCCATCTGCTTCGGTGGGCCCTTCCACTACCTGTACGGCGGTACCGGGGGTAAGATAGATCTGAATGGGGATGTCGGCGGCCGTGCCAGGCTCGCTGCGCAAGGCCAACCCGCCGACAATGCCGGGGCGGACATAGGCGGTACGGCCCGGTGTCAACACATTGGGCGGCGGGGGCGTGGGGGTAGGGCTTTGCGAGAGGGCCTGGGTAGGGGATGCGCTGGATGGTGTTTCCGTCTGGGTGTGGCTCGTGGCGGTCGGCGGAGCCAGCGCGCCAGTAACGCCACGCGATTGTTGTACCAGTATGGTGGTGGTCGCGGCAATAACCAGCAGCAGCACCACCAGTAACAGGGGCATCAGGTGGGGGTGGTAGTGTTTGAGCATCGCCAGAGGCGTCCCCCCCCCGATGGCCGCTTCCTTCAACCCATCGGGGGTATCCCCCATTGGGGGCGTGGTGAGGGGCAACACCGTCTCCGGGTCTACCACCGTAATACCGTAACGCGAGAGCAGTTCGGCAACGAAATGGTGGTAGGACATCAGGCTTTCCTGGGTAATAGTGACGGTTTCGCCGCTGGCTACGCGGGTCTGGAGCGTGTGCAGACGGCGGATGCGTTCGGCCTCTTCACGCGAGAGGGGCAGCTTGCTATCTTGCCGCAGCGCCAGCAGCACGCTGTTGACATCCTGGGTAGCGGCGGGGTTCTGGTAGAGCAGCAGATGGGCCCGCAGCGCATCGTCAAGACTGCCGTAGAGGCTGAGCAAGGTGAGCTCGCTCTGGTTGCGGCGCATACGGGCCAGGGAAAGCGTATGCTTGCGTTTGCTACTGGCGCGTCGTGCCGAAGGCGTGTTCGATTCGCGGTCTGCCGGTTCGGTCATGCTGCTGGTTCCTATTCACCCTTTGCCAGTTCGTTTTCCAGGACTGTGCGGGCTGTCTGGGGGTTGGCTTGCCCTCTGGTGGCCTTCATCACCTGTCCAACCAGAAATTGAATGGCGGTGGTTTTGCCGCTGCGGTACTGTTCCACCGGCTTGGGATTGTTGGCGATAACCTCGCGGGCCAATTGTACTATGGTGTCCTCGTCACTTATCTGGGTCAGGCCCTTCTCGGCTACGATGGTGGCGGGGTCGGTGCCGCTCTGGAAACTCTCTTCAAATACCTGCTTGGCCACCGTGCGGGTAATCGTATTTTTAGCCAGCATATCCAGGATGGCGGCAATATACTGTGGGGGCATGCGGCTTTCCATGGCGCGAAAGGGTTCGCTGGTATCCTTGATCAAGCGGAAGAGTTCGCCGGCCACCCAGTTGGCCACATCCTTGGCGCTGCTGCCGCTTTCGCGGGCCACGGTTACGGCCGTTTCGTAATAGTCGGCGACGGCGCGGTCAATGGTGAGCAACTCGGCGTCTTGCTGGCTCAAGCCATATTCCGTGATGAAGCGGTCGCGGCGCTGGTCGGGCAATTCGGGCAACTCCTGTTTGCGGGCGTCTATCCAGGCCTCGTTGAAGATGAGCGGGGGTATGTCCGGGTCGGGGAAGTAGCGGTAGTCGTGGGCAAATTCTTTGCTACGTTGCGCAACGGTGATTTCCTTTTCCTCGTTCCATCCGCGCGTCTCCTGGTGAATCGTACCGCCGGATTGGAGTACCTCTATCTGGCGTTGTACCTCGTAGGTGAGGGCCCGTTCAATGGCCCGAAAGGAGTTCAGGTTCTTAATTTCGACCTTAGCGCCATACTCTCTCTGGTCAACCGGGCGTATACTGATGTTGGCATCGCAGCGCATCGCGCCGTCGGCCATACTGCCGGTATTGACACCAATCCATACCAGCGTTTTGTGCAGCTTTTCAAAGTAGAGCCGCGCCTCTTCGGGGGTGGTCATGTCCGGCTCGCTCACAATCTCCATCAGCGGAACACCAGAGCGGTTATAGTCTATCAGCGAGGAGCCATCCTCCAGATGGTAGTTGCGCCCGGTGTCCTCTTCAATATGCAAGCGTTCAATGCCGATGCGCACACAGCGCCCTTCCGATGTTTCAATATCAAGCCACCCATGGCTACAAATGGGCTGGTCATACTGCGTTATCTGGTAGCCCTTGGGCAGGTCGGGGTAGATGTACGACTTGCGGGCAAAGACGGAGTGGGGGTTGATGGTACAGTTAATGGCCAATCCACTGAGCGCGGCCATCTCGATGGCTTGCTGGTTGGTGATGGGGAGGGCGCCCGGTAGCCCCAGGCTTACCACAGAGACGTGCGTATTGGGGGGGGTGTTGGCGTAGGCCGCGGGGCAAGCGTCGAACATTTTTGATTGGGTGAGTACCTGGGCGTGAACTTCCAATCCAATGGTTGTAATATATTCCATAGGTTCCTATCCATTGCATATCCACTGCATGGGTCTGGTTTCGATTTTATCTGGTGCTATTGTACCATACCGGCCGGGGGGGGAGCATTCGCCTCAAGCCACTGGTTGCACGCGGTTACCGCGTCGCTCAGGCGGGCAAAGAGCGGACGCACGCCACGGGCCAGTTCAAGCACGCGGTCGGGTTGCAGCGCGTGCCAGTACATATTGCGTATCAGGTGGCGAAACCCAAGATGGTCGTTGCAGGTTTCTCGAAGCGACGGGTCGGGCAGGAGTGGGGGTTGGCCCTGCGGCCCCGCCTGTTCCATCTGATCCAGCAATTGCTTGTGCCAGGATTGTCCGCCGAGCACACCGCCGAAGTAGGCCACAGCCACACGCTCAAAGATACGTTCACAGCCATTGTAAAAATCGCCCAGGTAGCTGGCCAGTGCGCGTTGGGCAAAGTCATCAAGAACCGGCTCGTTGGCTACCCGGAGCAACGCAGCATCCAGACCAATCACAACCCGCTCCACTTCGGCAAGTTCACCTTCCAGGCGGTGCTTCAGCTTACGGTAGGGGTGTTCGTCCATCGGGTTTTCTCGCAGAATACTATCCCGTACATGCGGGAAGGCTTGTTCCAGGGGTACCAGGTCTATCGGCAAGTCGGGCGGGAGCATCGCACGGGCGGCCTGGATGGCGCTGGCGTAGGTGGAGCGTGGCAGACCTTCAACGGCCAGGTCTATATCGGAGCCGGCATGCCACGGGCTATCGCCAACCACCGAGCCGAAGAGGATCACCCGGCGGGCCCCAAAGCGCTGTTGGAGCATACCAGCGCACGCCCGGGCCAGAGAGAGGGCCTCCGGTTGCGCTATCCTATGGGTTACGTGCTGCTCATCAACCGACATAATACGCTCTATTGTACCATACCGGCCACCCGTCGCACCACCTCCGCCGGGTAGCCGCTCATCTTGGCGACATCCCCCACCAGCCGGATAACCGGCACCAGCGCCAGGGCCCGGAGCCGCTCGCGCAGGGGGAGGGCGCGGCTCTGCTGCCACACGCGCAGGGCCGGGCGGCGGGTATAGACAACCGCCCCGACCAGCAACAACGCCGCCACCGGCCAGCGGGTAGCCGGCCAACGCCCCGCACTGGCCAGCAGGGCCAATAGCGCAAGGTAGGTGGTGTAGCGGAGCGCGTGGCGCAGGGGCCACAGCCCGGCCACCCCATCACCGCGGGCATACAGGAAATACTGTCGCGCAAAGTCCTGCAACGAGGAGCGCGGGCGGAAGTGTACCAGCGCGTTGGGAACGAAGGCCCGTTGGTAGCCGGCTCGCTCTATCGCCCGGTCAAAGAGAATATCCTCGCAATGGTTGGCCCATTCGGGGAAACCGCCCACCGCCTCCCATACCGCCTTGCGAAAGGCCATAGATTTGCCAAAGGGCAGGAAGCGGGCCGCGTCTATCTCGTCGGGGTTGCGGTAGTTGGTGGCTCCCAGGGCCAGCTCAAACAGGCTATGGGGGTTGGGGCGAAAGAATCCGCCCACGAGATCGGCGCTTCCCGCTTCAAGCGGCGCGATAATGCGTTCGAGCCAGTTGCGGTCAAGCGTTAGTCCGGCGTCGGTACAGGCAATGAGCGGGGAGGATGCGGCGGCAATTGCGTTGTTGCGCCCCGAGGAGATGTTCAAGCCGCCGGAGACGAGGTTGATGTGCGGGTAGCGTTGGGCATAGTCGCGCACCAGGGCGGGGGTGGCGTCGTGGCTGCCACAGTCGTTGATGATAATCTCGTCGGGGGGGCGGGTCTGGGCCAGCATAGAATCGAGCAGCAGGGTGATATTGTCGGCTTCGTCGCGGACGGTACATATGAGGGAAACGGTCATGAGGTCGCCTCTCTTTCCAATACAATTTACTTCTTCAACGCGCTAAACGCATGCACAACCCTCTCTATTTCCAGGGTTACGCCCTCCCACAGCACCAGCCTATATAGCAATCTTACGTAGCTCGTAAACGACCATACCTGGGGACGCGGGCATTTTGGCATGCGTGCGAGACGCCCACGCTCCCAGGGGTTACAATCCAATCAAGGTTGCTATATCTCTGCTACAATCAACAGTGGGCCGATTGCCCCATAGTATACACGATAAAGGGGATTCTATGGATGATTGTTTTCACCGGATGCAACAGCGCTATATTGCGCAAGACTTGCCGTGGGACGACGACCTGCCCCCGCCAGAGATCCAGGCCATTGCCGAGACGATGCCCCCCGGCCGTATGCTTGATATGGGGTGTGGCGGTGGGCGGGCTTGCATCTATCTGGCGCAACGCGGGTGGCGCTGTACGGGGGTAGATTTTGTGCCCGAAGCGATAGCGTTGGCCCAGGAGCGGGCCGCCGCGGCGGGGGTTGCCCACGCGATCCAATTCTACACCGCCTCGGTCACGGCGCTAGACGTGCTTTCCCCGCCCTACGACCTGGTGGTAGATGTGGGGTGTATGCACGCCCTGCGCGGCGACGACTTGCCCCGCTACGCGGCCCAGGTGGCCCGCCTGCTGCGCGAGGGCGGTTTGTACGTACTATTCGCCCGCTTGAAAGAGGCCATGACCGACGAATCGCCACGCGGCATTACCGAGCCTACCATCCGTGCGGTGATGGGGGCGTGCTGCGAGATAGAACAGTGCATCTATGGCGAAACGCATACCAGTGAGTCCAGTTGGCGGTCGGCCTGGTTCTGGATGCGGCGCACATCCCCTCTGGCTTAACACGAGTGCTATAGTGCATTAACGTGTGCTTAACAGATTCCATGTATGCTCCCTCAAGAATGGAGTAAGCCCTACAAGTGAAGAGAGGAGTATGCATATGGGTATCTCACGCAAGGGATATGGCGTTCGCTTGTGGAACGTGTTTGTTGGAATGGTGGCGCTGGCGCTTCTGCTGCCGGCTTCCTCCCAAAACGTCTATGCAGACGATCCTGACCCTTTCAAAGATATGGCCATCAAGATGACGCAAACGGTGGTTGTAAAAGCACTTCCTACGGATGAACCGGCCCCCGCCCCCCAACCCATGCCGCCGGAACAACCGCCGGCAGATGTCCCCCCACCAGAAGAGCCGGGCGAAGCAATCCCCCCCGTCTCGCTAGAAGGGTTTGCCGTCTTACCAGCCGATACATTTGCCGCGGGCCCGCCGGCCGGCTCAGCGATAGAGGGCGACAATTTTGGGCGGGTTGCCCCCTTCGAATCGCAGCCGGTGCAAGGGTTTAGCGCCGTGTTGCCCGGCCCCAACGGCCACTACCTGGGCATGTCCGACAACGGCTTTGGCGCCAAAGGCAATAGCCCGGACTACCTCCTGCGCTGGTATGAACTGGCTGTCAACTTTGACAATGGCACAGTAGCAGTCGTAGGCTATACCAATCTGAAAGACCCGCAGAACCACATCGCGTGGCCGATTGTGAACGAGGAAAGCCGCCTGCTCACCGGCGCCGACTTCGACCTGGAATCCTTCCGCCAGGCCCCCGACGGTACCTTCTGGTTTGGCGACGAGTTTGGCCCCTTCCTGCTGCACACCGACGCCAGCGGCAACCTGCTCGAACCGCCTATCCCCACGCCCTACCCCGCCGCACTCGCCGATTATGTGCGTGGGTTGCCCTTCATCCAGTCGCCGCAAAACCCCGCCTTCTTTGACCTGTCCGACGACGATGCCCGCACCGCCGCCGCCAACCTGCGCGGTAGCCGCGGCTTTGAGGGTATGGCTATGAACACCAGCGGTACCATGCTCTATCCCCTCATGGAAGGGGCCCTGTTTGATGACCCCGTACCGAACCGCTTGCTCATTCAAGAGTTTGACCTGGCCCGTGGTGCGTATACTGGTAACTACTGGTTTTACCCCATGAGCAGCGAAAAGCACGCCATTGGTGATATGACCGCCTTCAGCGACAACGAGTTTCTGGTGATTGAGCGCGACAGCAAGCAGGGCCACGAAGCGATGTTCAAGCGCATCTACAAGGTAGACCTGCGCCAGAGCAGCGAGGATGGGACGCTGGCTAAAACGCTGGTGGTTGACCTGATGGCGATAACCGATAGCAAGGGCTTGACACAGCCAGAGGATGGCGCAATTGGTCTGGGAACCAATTTCACCTTCCCCTTTGTTACTATTGAAAGCGTATACCCCGTAGACAACCAGACCTTGCTGGTGATGAACGACAATAACTACCCCTTCAGTTCGGGGCGGCGGCCCGAAATCGCCCCCGATGATAACGAGTTCATCTTGCTTGGCCTGCCAGAGCCCCTCTTCTAACCCCAGGCCGACAATGCCAGCGGCAAGAACCTATCGGAGCGGAGGCCCCTGGCCTCCGCTCCGGGAAGAGCTCCATTTTAGACGCCCTTCCCAGAAACCTTCCCCAAATGTGAACTGTTCCAATGCACCCGCGTGTTGCATCAGAGCCGAAAATACGGTATGATCAGGGGAATTACGGAGAAGCCAGGACAGGTTGCACCCATCGCCTATTGCCCACGACGCAAGCGATGACCGTAGCCCGGAGCGATTGTTGTACCGTCTCTCCGCTGGTTACCTATTGAAGGAACCTGTCATAAGCCAGACCAGACAATAATGAGTGACATACCCAGAACGACAGATGATACAGTTCAACAAGCCCACACAATTGCCCACGAACTAGGCGAAACAGACCAGGCCGTTATCCATAAAATTATGCGGATTATTGAGCTCCTGGGAACCACATTGACGCAGGAAGCGCTGCAAGAAACGCGACAGATAGAAGAGCAGGGCGGCTTGATGGTCCTGGACAAAAGCCGGCGCCGCACCCCCGGCGGGGTCTTTTTCTACGTTATCCGCCAGCGGCTGAAACGGGAGAAGCGCATGGCCGATCTCGAAGAGCTTTTTCCGCGCCAACCCCGCACATCATCCCCGCCGCAGGAGTCGGACACCCCACCGCCCCTCCCCGTGCCGCGCATGCGCCCCCGCCGCCGCCCCCTGGGGGCGGACTCCGACGAACCAGAAGAAGCGTTGCGCCGCCCGCGCTCGTCCAACCAGGCCCACGTGCTTACCTTGCTAGAGCGCTACCTGGGCAACCCGCCCGATCTCTACCGACGCAGCGTCAACCAGAAAACGGGTGAGGTGCGCCTCTCGTTCCATTTCCCCGCCATTGCACAGCAACGCTATGCTGACGCTATCGCCACCGCCGCCACCGAAGCAAATACCCCTATTACCATTGCGCCCCACCCCCACCAGGACGCCTTGAATGAAACCATACGCCAGGTCATACCAGAGGGGTTGACCCTGGCCAAAGCCAGCGTGTACCAGGAACCTGGTATTGTGCGGGTTCGTTGTCGGGGGGAGGCTCCGATGGAAGCGATGCAGGCCGCGGCCCGCGAATTTCAGGAGCGCACCGGCTGGAATCTGGAAATACACCAGATAGGGCAACCGCCGCTTATCCTCCCGCCAGACCCGGACGGCCCGCATGATGTTCTGCCACAGCAACAGGCCGTCTCGTTGGCCCGGCACATGTTTGGCGAAGAGAGCGGGCTATCGAAAGTAAGTGTGATACAGGAGGAGCAGCGCCTGGTGCTGCGCTTCCCCTTCCCCGACGTGGCCCGCGACCGCTATGCGGAAGCGATTGCCACGCTCCAGGAGCGCACCGGCTGGCAGGTATCGGTCTATCCGCAGGTCAACCAGGCCGAACTGGTGGCGCTGGTGCAACGCCTGCTGCCCGACGACCTGACCACGGTGGGCCGCCCGGCCCTCTATCCGCAAGAGCGTTTGATTATTGTGCGCTACCGTGGGGCATTGGAGCATAGCGCCCAGGTGGCGGCCCAGCAGGAGGTTGCGCTTACCACCGGTTGGCAGCTAGAACTGCAAGCGCTGGACGCCCCGGACGACCAGGGCTAACGCAAAAACTCATCCTCGTCGCGCTGTGCTTCGGCAATGCGGCGTACCATGCTCACCGACGGGTCTACCTCTATCGCGCCATAGTCGGTAAATTCAATACGCACAAGCTCGTGGCCATCGTCAAAGCGGCTCGCCTGGACGATGCCTTCGCCATAGGGCAGGCAGAAAACCTTGTCGCCGGACTGAAAGCGGGGCCGTGGTGGTAGCCCGCGCTGCTGCTCCGGCTGGCGGTTGGCGGGGGGCGGCGGCGGGGCCGACCGCGCGGTCTGCTCATACTGTTGGCGCTGGCGTTGCAGCCGGGCCAGCAAGGCTTCAGCATCGGGGAGCGGCTCTGGCGGCGGGGGCGGGGGTGGCCTGGTGTCGCGGGCCGCTGGCTGAGCAGGCGGCTCTGGCTCTGGCTCTGGTTCTGGTGGCGGGGGGGGGGGG
>DAOTUK010000149.1:0-55984 GCA_034437375.1 Chloroflexaceae bacterium
CTTCATCAATGAGGCCAAGGTGACGGTAGCAGATTTGGAAGCCGACAATGGCGTGGTACACGTCATCGACGCCGTGCTGCTGCCAAAGGAGTAAATACACGACGCAGATAGGAAATTGCCCTGGAGCAATAACCGCCAGCGCCCATCGCCCCCCCGCCGGCAACGGTGGGGGCACCAGATACCGTGGTCGAGCACCCCCCCCCTGCTCCAAAACAGGAAACATCGTCAACCGGCCCGTGGGGAGGTCGTGTACGCATCCCGGTTTTGTGGGTCGTGTTGGCCTTACTCCTCCTGGCCGGGGGCGGCTTTGCCGTAGGACAGGTGGTGGGGCCCTCCTTGCGCTTTGGCGACACCCCCGCCGCAACCTCCCCCCCCACCCCCGACGGGGCAGAACCACTTTCAACTTCCCCAAAGATGATCACGTGGAACACCCAGGCCCTGATGTCTGTGCCGCGCACGCGCCTGGGAGTCTGTGCCTACAACGACAAAATTTATGTGGTCGGGGGGGAACGTGCAGACGGAGTAAGCGACGTGGTGGAACGCTATAACCCCTTCAGCAACAGTTGGGTACAGTTGGCGCCCTTGCCAGAGCCGCTGGCCGATATTGAGGTAGTGGAGATTGGCGGCACACTCTATGTGGCCGGTGGGCGGCAAGCCTCCGGAGCGGTGAGTAGCGGCTTTCTGGCCTACGAGCCGGTCCGCGATGTGTGGCAGTCCTTGCCCGATTTGCCAGAGCCGCGGAGCCAGTACGCAGCCGTGGCGCTAGAAGGCAAGTATTACCTCTTCGGGGGGTGGGATGGCAGCGCCTACCGCGACACCGTATGGGTATTTGATCCCGACGCGGGAGCATGGAACAGCGAGACGTTGACCGCTATGCCAGAGCCACGCGGCGATATGAATGCCTCGCGGGTGGGCAACAGCGTCCACCTGCTTGGTGGACGTAATAGCACGGGGTTGGTCACGTTGCACCTGGCATATAGCCCCGACCAGGACCGGGGGGGGCGTAATCCGTGGCGCGTGTTGCCGCGTCTGCCACAGCCCGTCGAAGGCTTGTCCGCGGTCGCGGTAGTTGATAGTGTGTATGCGTTTGACGCCGTAACGGGGGAGTTGCTGGTGTACGATAGTCGCGGCGAGTCGTGGCAGGTGTTTGCCACCCAACTACCCACCGGCAGCGACCGTCTGGCGGCGGTGTTTTTGAATACCAATATCCACGTCTTCGGCTGTACCGTCGGGAATGCCTGGTCATGTTTCCACCGCGAATACCAGGCCATTTACCACACCCAGTTGCCGGCCATTTCGAAGTGAGGCCCGGCAAGGCGCGACAGCGGGGTAGCGCGGCAACGACGCGGCGGGGGGGCGACATTCGACATTAGACGCGCCAGCGCTCGCGGAGCGTATTGCCCATTTTGCGGATGGCCCAGGGGAGACGTTGCGCAATCAGCCATTCGTAGCCCTGTTTGCGCCACAGGTGGGTATAGTTCTTGCCGCGGTGGGTCCACGATGCGCGGGCCACTTTTTGCCCATAGGTTATCGAGTCAACACAGGTTACATGGTGCAGGTGGGGCGAGGGGTAGAGGTAGTGGGCCGCAAACGCACGGGGGCCCGGCCAGCCGGACCAGATGATCGTATCGTGCAGCGCTACAATGCCCCCTTCAACCAGTCGAGGAAACCAGAGTTCGTAATCGAGTTGGACTGCTTCATATTCGTGCGAACCATCTATGAACAGCAATTCGACCGGCAGGTCAAACTGGGTGGCCGCCTCTTGCGAGGTTTGCACTATGGGGGTGACCAGGCTATCCAGTCCGGACTGGGCAATGTTGTGTTGAAATTGCTCGAAGCAGTTGTATGGGGCGGGGTGGGGGTCTATCGCGTAGATGGGGGTGTGGTGGCCGCTGCGAGAGCCAAGCCCCAGGCAGATGGTAGATTTGCCCTGCCAGGAGCCTATTTCAACGATGACCCCCCTTCCGGTACAGCGTTGGGCCAGGCGGTAGAGCAGCGCGGCTTCGCGTTCGGTCAACCACCCCTCAATAGGAGCTATCGCTTGTTGAAGGGTCTGCACAGTCATGGCATTTGCCTTTCTTCTGGTACTGAGCGTATTTCCAATATCGTAATACCGTCCTGCTGATACACAATATCGTGGGGGATGCCCCGGAACGTTTGTACCGTCATCGGGGCCGAACGGTCGCTCAGGTAGACATGCGTTATATTGTGTTGGCGGATGAGATCATACAGCACCTCCTCCTGCCCCGGCTCGTAGTTAGTGGTTATCGCGGTGATACTTGCAATCTTCGCTACATACGCCGGGTCGGCGTGGGTAAAGAGCGCGGGGGGGGTGCTTGTCCAACGCCCGGTGAGGGGCATAATCCAGTAGCCGCCGTCGGTGCCGCGGTGGGCGTCGGGGTACCAGCCGGCCGAACGGATGAGAAAGCGGGCGTCGGGGGGCGTGTGGGTTGCTATCCAATCCAGGGCCGGCAGGTCGGCCGGCTTGATCAGAATGGTTTGCTGATTGACAACGTTGCGCAAGTCGTAGGTGCCCCGCAGCGCTGCGCCGCTGAGCAGCAGGGCGCAGAGTGCCAGAGCGGGGTAGAAGAGCCAGCGACGGGGGCGCAGGGCGACAATGCGTTGCACCAGCAGCGTCAGACCGCCGCCCAGAAGCAGGCTGATAGGCACAAAGAGGCTGATAATAATAATATCGTTGGTAAGGAGCCAGGTATGGTGTATGGGGCGGCTCCAGGGGTGCAGCAGCAGCAGCAGGATAACCGTACTGGTGGCCACGAGATAGTGCTGATTGCGGAGGGCCCAGAGCAGCACGAGGGCTCCGACACAGGTAAGGAAGTAGCCAAGCGTCCAGGGGTTGGCCAGCAGCAGCAGCAGACCGACCCACACAATGGGAAGGAGCGCGGCCCCCGCGCGCCGCCCAAACCCCCACAGCGCCACGATAAGGGCCAGCGCTATCAATACATCGTTCTTGCGAGTCCAGAGCAGGCTCGTATTAAACGCGACATAGCCCCCGCCACTGACAATCGTTTCCGGCTTCTCGACAACCGCCAGAATCATATGTTGGAAGAGAAACCAGAGCCAGGGCAGCGCCAGCACCAGCGCAAGGGCGCTACTGGCCAGGGGCGCCTTCAGCCGCACCAGGCTTGCGGGCCAGGCCTGGGTAAGGGCCCAGAGCGCCGTTATGGTGGCCAGCAAGGACAGGGTGAGCAGCAGCACGAGAATATGGATCATGCTCAGGCCGGCCAGCAGCAGCGCGGTATGGATGATATGGTTGCGCAAGGGGGCGCAGAGCAGGCTATGCCAGGCGATGGCCACCGGCGGCAACAGCAAGAGGCCCGTGAGATGCGTATAGCGCCCCCAACTCACGTAATACGAGGGCATAATGGCGATTGTGCCCACCACGAGCGCCGCACCAAGTCCGGCCAGGGGGCTGCGCCAGAAATAGGTTGCCAGCGCCGCGCAGGGGAGAATGTGTAGCGCGTTGAGTATTTGCCCTTCCCAGAGCATCACCTGGGGCAGCGGCAAGGCGGAGAGCTTGAGCAGCGTCGCGGTGATAACGTGGTAGCCCCAGTGGTAGGGTAGCGCGTCTACCGGCAGGTACGGCTGCAACGACGACGGTACCTGCCCCGTCTCGGCGGCTATGCGTATCATCAGCGCGTGATGCACCGGGTCTACCCAGGCCGGCAATAGGAGCGGTTCTATCTGGGCAAAGCGATTCCACAGCGTCAGCAGCAGAATGGCCAGCATCGCCAACCAGGGCGCGGGGGCCAGGCGTTGGAGGCGCTCGTCCCACGGAAGCGTGAGCAGCACCGAAAGGGGCTGGCGCAGGTGCCAGACGACCCCGACCAGACAGAGCATGGCCAGCAACAACAGTACCGGTGTGTTCAACGAGAGGTTGACCAGACTGGCCCACTCGTACAGAATGGTGATACTGCTCAGGCTCAGACCAAGCCAGAGCGCCGGGCGCAGGAAGGGAAACGAGGGCAATGCCGCCGGCCAGGCACGCTCCAGGAGGAAGCCGGGCGCAAAGAAGAGCAGCAAGAGCAGCGCGACAAAGCGGATGGTGGGCAAGAAGAGCAGCGCCATGGACATACCGCAGAAGAGTATGACCAGGATCATGGTCGCGCGGCTCTCGTGATATGCGGTTATCCCCTCCGGGGGGTGGGTGGTGGCCATAGAGTTCTAGCTTTTCTTTTGTGTATAGGTCTGGGTATAGCATGAAGTGGGGGCAATGTCAAGTTGCGTTCTGGCACGCACACCCGGCCCAGCACGCTCTTGCCAAACGGTGTATAATGCAGACAGCAAGATTTACCACCAACCCAAGGATAACACCCTATGAGCGAAGCGACCGACGAAACGGTGCTTCTGCACCAGCAGATTGCGCTGCTCCAGGAAGAAAACCATGCCCTGCGCCGCCAGCTTGTCCAGGCAGAAGAAACCCTCCGCACAAGCCAGGAACGCTACCAGAGCATTATTGAAAAAACCCCCGCTGGCGTCTGTATTACAAATGAAAACTATCTCTATGAATACGTCAACCCCGCCTACTGCCGCCTCTACCAGTACGAGCCGCAGGAATTGCTTGGGCAATCGTTCATGGTGGTCGTCCCCGACGCCTACCGCGAAACGATGGCCCAGTTGCACGATCGCTTTCTCCAGGGCGAGGCCGAGGTGCGCGGCGAATGGAACGTCGTCACCCGTGACGGTACCGAACTCACTATCCTTGCCGATGCGGCCCGCATTACCGGAGCCGACGGGCAACCCAAAAAGGCCACCTTTGTAACCGACATTACCGCCCGCAAACAAGCCGAAGACGCCGTACGCCGCAAAAACGCCTACCTTTCCGCGCTCAACGATATTACCCTCGGCTTGCTGCGGCGGCTCGACCTGGACGACCTGCTGCGGGGCATCGTGACCCAGGCCAGCGTACTGGTTGGTACAACCAATGGCTATATTTACCTGTTGGAACCGGATAACCGCTCGATGCGGTTGCGTATTGGGGTTGGTATCCACGCCGGCACCCCCGACTATCTGGTTGAATATGGTACCGGGGTAGCCGGGCGCGTGTGGCAAACGGGCAACATGCTGGTTATCAACAACTACGCCACCTGGGAAGGGCGGCCCTCAGCCTTTACCGAGACGCTGGTACAGGCCACAGTGGGGGTGCCGCTCACCTCTGGCAACGGAGTGGTGGGGGTTATCGGACTCACCCATACCGAAGCGGGGCACACTTTTGGCGATGATGAAATAGAGGTATTGCAACGCTTTGCCTCGCTGGCGTCCATTGCCATTGATAATGTGCGGCTCCTGGCCATGGTGCAGCAGGAGGTAGACGAACGCACCCGCGCCGAAACCGAATTGCGGGCCGCCCAACAGTCCGCCGAAGCGGCAAGCCAGGCCAAAACCGTCTTTCTCTCGCGCATGAGCCACGAACTCCGCACGCCGCTCAATGCCATTCTGGGCTTTGTCCAGGTGATGGCCCGCGATGACACGCTCTCGCAGGAGCAGCAGGAAAACCTGGCTACTATCAAACGCAGCGGTGCCCATCTGCTCTCGCTCATCAACGATGTGCTGGCCCTCTCCAAGATTGAGGCCGGGCGCGAAACGCTTGACGAAACCGGGTTCGACCTGCACTATCTGCTGGATGGTCTGGAAGATATGTTCTGTATTCGAGCAGAGCAGAAGGGGCTGCAACTAGTTGTTGCGCGTGCGGAGGGGGTACCCCAATATATTGCCAGCGACGAAGGCAAACTACGCCAGGTGCTCATCAACCTGCTCTCCAACGCCATCAAGTTTACGCACCAGGGGCGGGTCACGCTGCGGGTCTGGAACGAGAGCGCCGCGGATGTGTTGCCCCAGACGCTGCACTTTGCGGTGGAAGATACCGGCGTCGGCATTGCGGCCGATGAATTGTCGGCTGTGTTTGAAGAGTTCGGGCAAACGCAAAGCGGGCGCCAATCGCACGAGGGCACCGGCCTGGGTATGAGCATTAGCCGCGCCTTTGTACAGATGCTTGGTGGCGATATTACGGTAACGAGCACGCCGGGCGAAGGCTCCTGTTTTTCGTTTACCATACAGGTGGGGGCCGCCGACCCGCACACGGTTGCCACCCGCCAACCGGCCCGAACGGTGGTAGCGCTCGATTCCGACCAACCAGCGTACCGCGTGCTGATAGCCGACGACATTGCAGAAAACCGCCAGGTGTTGAAGCAACTGCTCTGCTCGGTGGGGTTTGCGGTCTGCGAGGCCAGCAATGGTGAGGAAGTATTGCAACACTGGGAAACGTGGGAGCCACACTTTATCTGGATGGATATGCGTATGCCAGTGATGGATGGCTACGAAGCAACGCGCCGCATTAAAGCGACGCCGCGGGGCAAGGATACCCCGGTAATCGCCCTGACGGCCAGCGCCTTTGAAGAGGATCGCACAGCCATGCGCGAGGCCGGCTGCAACGATATTGTGGCCAAGCCCTTCGAAGAGGCCCGCATTTTTGAAACGATGGCCCGCTTTCTGGGGGTGCGCTATCGCTACGAGGAGCCCCACCCCCAACAACGGCCAGCAACGCCCGCCGCCGAAGTGCTCTGCGCCAGCCGGCTGGCGCAGATCGCGCCCGACCTGCTCAACGCCCTGGACAAAGCGGCCACCTCGCTGAATGCCCGCCAGTCCACCGACACCATAGAACGTATCCGCCCCGACGACGCAGCGCTGGCCGACGCCCTGGCCGAAGCGGTGCGGCGCTATCGCTTTGATACGATACTTGCGCTGGTAGAAGCGGCAAAGGAGCAGCAGCAATGACAGACGAAACACCAGCACCCACCGCCGACATATTGATCGTTGACGATGTGCCCGCAAACCTGGATGTGCTGTCCAACCTGTTGTACAGCCAGGGCTACGAAGTACGCGCCGCTATCAATGGGGTGATGGCCTTGCGGGCCGTCCAGGCGACGCCGCCCGACCTGATCCTGCTTGATGTGACGATGCCAGAGCTTGATGGCTACGAGGTGTGCCGCCGGCTGAAGGCGGAACCAGATACAAACTCCATCCCCATTATCTTTATCAGCGCGTTAAACGAAGCGCTCGACAAGGTACGGGCCTTTGAGGTAGGCGGGGCCGACTATATCACCAAGCCTTTTCAACTGGAAGAGGTGGTTGCCCGTGTCCAGCATCAACTTACCATTCGGCGGCTCCAGCAGGAATTGGAGTGCCAACTGGAAGAAACACAGCTGCTCAACGCCCAACTGCAAGGCGAGTTGGCTATGGCCCGCAACATTCAGAATAGCCTGCTGCCGCCCTCGCTCCCCGAATGGCGCGATCTCGACGTGGTGTGCTATACGCGCTCCGCCCGCGAGGTAGGGGGCGACCTCTACGCCTACCACGCTTTCCAAACCGACGCGCCCGCCCCCACCCCCGACGCCCAACGCTACGCCCTCGCGGTGGGCGACGTATCGGGCAAGGGGATGGCCGCGGCCCTGCTGATGTCGGTAAGTATGACCACCTTCTGGGCCCTCGTGCCCCAGAACCTCTCCCCTGCCGCCCTGCTTGGCCAGATGCACCACTCCCTGCGCCGCTATGCGCGTACCACCGGCCAGAACTGCGCGATGGTCACCATGGACATTACCATGCGCCCGACCCACCAGACCACCAGCGCCGGCATGTGTGTGGCCAACGCCGGCTGCGTCGCGCCGCTTATCCGGTATGGCAACGGCGAAACGGCCTGGGTGGAGGCGGGCGGGTTTCCCCTGGGTATGGGCCCCGAAGGGATGCCCCCCTATCAGGAAATATGCCTGGAATTAGCCGAAAGCGATACGTTGATTTTAAGTAGTGATGGGGTGGTAGAGGCAAAGAATGCCCAGGGCGAACTCTTTGGCTTCGAGCGGCTTGCAGCGGCGGTGCAGCAGGGGCCAACCCACAGCAGCGCGGCGATGCTGGCCCACCTGCGCCGCACCCTGGAAGCCTTTGGCGGGGAAACAGACCTGGCCGACGATATGACCCTGGTGGTGGTACGCTGTGCAACGGGCAAAGTCCAGACGTAAGGTACATAACGCTACACGCATCACCCGTCACGAGTATGATAGCCCCCTCACCCCGCGCCCGGCTTGCCGCCCACCACCGGCAGATACACCGTAAACGTAGACCCCGCCCCCTCGCAACTCGATACCACAATATCGCCCCCCATCATCTGGCAAAATCGGTGGCTAATCGCCAGACCCAGGCCCGTCCCACCATACTTGCGCGTCGTAGACGAATCGGCCTGCATAAAGGGCTGAAACAGCCGCTGCAACTGCTCATCAGTCATCCCGATACCCGTATCGCTCACCGTAAACACAATAAACAGCGCCTCGTCCGGAGGGGGCGACTCGGTACTGGCGGGCAGCAAGCCGGCCGCGCGGAGCGCCGCGCCCGACCTGCGACTGGCCCTGAACGTAATAGTCCCCTCCCTGGTAAACTTACTCGCATTGCTCAGCAAATTCAACAACACCTGCCGCACACGGGTCAAATCGGTTTGCATCGTACCGACATCATCATCGCAGTGGACATCCAGACGGTTGGCATTCTGCTCGACCAGGGGATATATCGTCGAAACCACATTATCTACCAGCATCGCCACGTCGAACACTTCCGGGTGCAGATCCATCTTGCCGGCCTCAATTTTAGAAATGTCCAGAATGTCGTTGATCACCGTGAGCAAATGCTGCCCCGCTGACTGGATCCGGTGAATATCGGGCACCAACTCGCCCGACACGCCCAGATCGTCGGCGTCCTCCTCCAACATCTCACTATAGCCAATAATCGCATTCAATGGCGTGCGTAACTCGTGGCTCATATTCGACAGGAAGACGCTTTTGGAGCGGTTGGCCTCTTCGGCCGCCTCCTTGGCCCGCCGCAATTCTTGCGTCCGCTCCAATACTTTCTCCTCAAGTTGCTGGCGTTCGCGTTCCAGCGCCTGGTAAAACAGCGCATTGTTTATCGCCATAGACGCCTGGTTCGCCAGATTGGCCAGACCCGGCACAGCCACGCTCTCGCTATCCAACCGCGCCCGCTCGTGGCCACCCGCTCCCACATTACCGGCCACCAGCAACCCCCGTGGATAGAGCGAGTCCCCCTGAAGCGGGTAGAGCACAAACTCGTGCATCCCAAAGCAACGGCGCAAATCTACCAACTCCGGCTGATCGCAGGCCGCGTGGCACACAATATGCTCCACATCATCATCGGCCAGCAAGGGGCCCATCAACGAATCGGTCAACGAGAGAGTGCGTGATTGCGGCTGAAATTGCTCATTGGTACCTGCATACCCGCCCATCGCTTCGAGCCTGAAGGTATCCGAATCGGGGGGGCGCAAAAACAGGAGGCACCGATCAAAATGCAATTCGTGCAGCACAAAATCTATCACAATACGTAGAATGCCGGCTACTTCAAAGGTCGTATGAAAGGTTTGCCCAAGCGCATACAGCCGATGATAAATATGCGTCTGGGTATCCATGCGCTGCCGGAACGTCTCCAGTTCCCGCTCAACGCCCATCAGCCGGTGTACCTGCTCCTGGAGACGGCGGTTCTCGTGTTGCGTTGCTTCAAGCAACTGTCTCATCTGTTCATCTTGTTGCGGCCCGTCTTGCATGCACTCCTCTGAAGAAGAGATAGCAAAGACGCGACACACCAGCATATGGCCCGGCCCATCGCGCCTTTTCTCGCTCAGTATCCTTCGGACAACTCGCTACAATCCCTCTTGTTCTCCCAACAAGGCAAAGAGCGGCACCGGCTGCGCCTTCCCCTTGAGCGAGAAGGCCCCAAGCGAATCGCTGGTATAGCGGTGCGCGGTTTGCGTATGCACAGCGTCGGTCATCAAAATCTGGTTTGGTTCGGCGCGACTCATCAACCGAGCGGCGATGTTGACGGTATCGCCAAGCACGTTAAACTCGCGGCGGCCGCGTGGCTCGCCAATTTCAGCCGCGAACACGGGCCCACTGGCCATCCCAATCTGGCACGAGAGCCGTACCTCTTGCCCGCCCACGCGCGGCGGCGGAAAGTTGGTAATAATATCGCGGATATTCAAGGCCGTACGCGCTGCGCGTACCGGGTCGTCAGTGTGTGAGTTTGGCACCCCAAAGTAAATCAACATGTCCGACCCGGTATGGTGATAGGTGACATTCTTTAACACCCCGCCCTGCGACTCAACCGCGGCGTTGATAAGCGCAAACACATGTGAGAAACTGCCCACAATGACGGAATCTTCGCCCGGCTCGGCATATTCCAGCGCCTCTGGCAAGCCTATCATATTGACAAACAACACATTCAGCTCTGGAAACTCTGGCAGAATACGCCGCCGCGCCGCACTTTCCACCAATAGCGCCAGAATGGAACGCGGCACGTAGCTGGCCAACGGCTCGACTAGCTTCATCGCCGCGTCAATCTCCGATACCAACCCTTCAACCGTGCGATCCAGCAACAACGCACTGGCCAGACGCCGCCGCGAGGGGGTAATGTCATATTCGCCCAGTTGCTCGTCGGTCAGATCATCTACCACCAGCATATAGCCCGGCTGGCCCGCTTCAAAGCGAAAGGCTTCTTTGACGTAGGCATAGGCTGTCTCGGTCAGGTTGACCCGCCCCACCTGGCCCTGGCCTTCGGCCAGTTTGGTATGCAACACCGGTTGCCCAAGCAACACCTGCTCCATACGCCGGGGGGTGCCAATATCTGCGGTAAGATAGTGCCCACAATGCAACCCGATACGCATACCAAGCGAGAGCACCTCTTGCTCCGTTTCAATGTGGGCAAAGGCTTGCATTGCCCGCTGCATCCGCAGACTGGCCCGCACTGCCCGCCCGGTATCATTGGCCAGGTTGCCCGACGAGAACTGCCCAAGCATGGCGTCGCCGGTAAACTCTAGCAAGGTTCCCCCCGACATACTCACAATCTCGATCATCTGGGTAAAATACCGGTTGAGCACCCCCAACAGCGTTTCGGCACCAGCCCGTCCGTGGGCCGCGTTGGCTTCAAGCAGGCGCGTAAAGCCGGCCAGGTCGGTGAACATGAGCGTACCCTCGCGCCATGACGAGCGCAACTCGCCCGGACGGGGTAAATGCTCCGATATGTCGCGGGGCAAGTAGTCGTACAGAATATGGCGCAACGTCCGTAAATGACCAAACACCCCGGTGAGCGTATCTGGCGAGGTATCTACCCAGGCAGATGCATACAGGTCGGCCGGCAACAACCACCGCAACCGTGGCTCTATCCGCTCCAACGCGGAGGGTGAATGTTCTTTCTTTGGGGACAAGGCTTTCTCTCCCTGGTACCGCACATCACAGCACCGCAGACTCTTTGACCAGTGCTCATGCTGCGTAGATACTGGCAAGTATACCGGAAACTGGCCCGGAGATCAATACACCCGATTGCCAGCTAGGGCCCGGACTATCAAAGCGTATTTGCACACTCTACCCATAAAACGACAATGCCTTCCCAATTTGCCAACGTTTCCCGGCTATAGAGCGCTTGTCTGGCCATCTTGCCCGCCTGAGATCGGAAAACGTTCTGGTACACCCTTTGTAATGAAACCAACATACCGCCTGTCACCGAGTAGTGTATACTATATCATGAGGTTTTTTTTAGAAAGATTGTAAAAAACCTTGCTTTTTTAGGATAGAGCTGGCCTATCTGCCAGCAAATCGGAGAGAAACGCATGCATAGCTTAGAGATTGATGGGGTCTTTGCGCTTGACCGCACCAGCAACACCGGCACCGCCCTTGAAACCGTCCTCGATTGTATTTTCGACGGCGTCTATATTGTAGACCACGCACGCACAGTCCTGTTTTGGAACCGCGGAGCCGAACAGATTACCGGCTATACCGCCCAGGAAATTGAAGGCCGCAAATGCTTTGATGGCCTGCTCAACCATATTGACGAGCATGGGAACATCCTGTGCCAGGGCAAGTGCCCCATCCTGCGGGCCCTCAATAGCGGCCAGCATGTCCGCGCGAAGATTTACCCCATGCATAAATCGGGCAAGCGCTTTCCTGTGATGACCCATATTGCCCCTATCCACGACCACACCGGCGCCGTCGTGGCCGCGATTGAGGTATTTCGAGACATCTCAGAGCATGAAGAATTTCGCATCCTTCAGGAAAAGTTCCGCGCTACTATTAAACGGTATGTATCAACCCAGACCTTTGAAGAGGTGATGGAACAAGTCCACTCTGGCAGCGAGGGCCAGGCCCGCATCCGCGATCTTACCATCCTCTACCTGGATGTGGTCGGGTTTAGCGCCTATTCTGAAGAAAACCCGCCTGAAAAAATTGCCGATATGTTGAATAATATTTTTGGTATCTGTGAAGTGATTACCAGAGAAAGCCACGGCGATATAGACAAGTTTATTGGCGATGCGATGATGGCGACCTTTGTAGACGCAAACGACGCAATCCTGGCCGCAGTTCACATTCTTGAGGCGCTCGCAAAGCTCAACCAGATGCGCCAGAACAATCAGGAAGAACCCGTGCATGTGCGCATTGGTATCAACAGCGGCAACGTTATCCAGGGTGACATTGGTACCATCGAACGCAAAGACCGTACCGTGATTGGTGATACGGTGAATACGGCCTCGCGCATCCAATCGCTGGCCGCCCCCGACTCTATCATCATCTCCGAATCAACCCACCTGCGCTTGAACAGCGAGAACCAGCAACACTTTGTCTATGATAGCAACGTCGCGGTCAAGGGCAAGCGGTTGCCGGTGGCCATCTACCGCTACACCACTACCCTATGATATGCAGTGACGGGTGATACGCGAGGCGAGGACAGGTGAGGCGAACGCCCTGGTATGCGCCCCCGGCGTCTACTCGTCGGCGACCATAACACAATTTCGTCCCCCCGTCTTGGCACGATACAAGGCATTATCCGCCGCTTTGACCACGCCATCGTCGTCTGTGCCATGATCGGGAAACACCGCCACCCCCAACGAAGCCGTCACCGCCCGCAACGGTTGCTCATTGTGGAGTACTTGCAACTCCAAAATAGCCAGGCGCAACTGCTCGGCGCGGTTGCGCGTATCTTCAACCGAGGCGCCCGGCATCACCAGCGTAAACTCTTCGCCCCCATAGCGACAGGCAATATCTTCCAGGCGTACTTGCGATTGTAACAGGGCTCCCACGGCCCGCAACAAGGTATCGCCGCCATCGTGCCCATAGGTATCGTTAAAATCCTTAAAATGGTCTATATCGAGCATCACCACCCCTACAGAATGCTTCTGGCGGGTTGCGCGTTGTAGCTCGCGCTTGAGCGTCTCATCGAGATAGCGCCGGTTAAACAGCCCGGTCAATGGGTCGCGGGTGGCCTGGTGGCGCAGACGCTCGCGTATCTGCAAATTGACCAGTTCCAGGGCCAGTTTTTCGGCGGTTGTTTCGGTCAAGCGCTCCCAGAATCCCCGCATAGAACTGGTCGCCTCGGGCCCGCGCCGCAAATGTAATACGCCCATCGTCTCCCCCTGTGCAACCAGCGGAATGCAGAGGTAGGGCAAAATACGACACCGCGGGCAAAACCTCTGCTGTGGTCTGACCGCCGTAATGCTGCACATATCTTCGGCTATAATGCTCCCGCCCCGTTGCAACACCTCGCAAAACGATACGACCAGTTCTTCATCATCCGGCGCTTCTGTGCCCCACACCGCAACCCGCCGCATCTGTCCCGCCGTATCTTTCAAATACAAGCCCCCCGACTGCTCCGAAAAGAGGCGCGGCAGGTATTTTGCTATGACTGATGATGCATCATCCAACGAATGGCATGCACGAATCTGGTCGCCCATCGCATTCAACACTTCCAGATCATGGTTGCGCTGGGCCAACTCGTCTACCGAACGGGTCAACTGCTGGTTGGCTTGCTCTAGCGCCTCCTGGGTGCGTTGAAGCTCGGTAATATCGTGCGCTATGGCAAACAGCACCTCCCGGTTGTCCCAGATACCCCGCGTCACCCGCGTTTGCACGGGTATCAGGCGGCCATCCACCATTCTGAGCGGCAGGGTACACACCGAAAGCTCGCCGGCTATCATCTTGACCACAACGTCGGCCGCCTCTTCCAACGGCTCCAGGGCCATCACATTTAAAATATGCATGCCCCGGATGTCATCCGTCGCATAGCCCAGTTGCTGCTCTACGACCTGATTCCAGTGGATGATATAGCCATCTACACCAAATACCAGCAAAAAATCATCTAGCGCATGGAAGAGCGTCTGGAGCTTATTTTCACTCTCGCGCAGCGCATCTTTCGACTTCGACTGCGCTATCACAGCCCCAATCTGCGCTGCTATCGCCTCAATCATTGCCCGCGCCCGCTCTGGTATCTCCGAACGAGTGCTGGAGGCCAGGTTCAGCACGGCAACCAGCGAACCCTTGTCGAGAATAGGCACTATGGCCACCGAGCGCAGACCATCCTTGCGCCCCTGTTCGTGCAAGGGGCTCTGGGCTATATCCGGCTCAGCATGGTACAAGGGCACCCCCTGGCGTACCATACGCACATGCGCTGTATCGGGGCCAAAGTGGGATACGCCGGCTACAAACGAGGGCGACAGTCCGGCATGTACGGCCAGATCAATGGCGCCGGTCTGCTCCGAAAACAGGTAGATACCCCCGCAATCCAGCCCCTCTACCAACAAACTCATCGCAAGCAAATAGTTTAGCGAATCGTGCAGCGTGTTGGTAGAACCAAGCCGTATGGCAATATCGCGCTGTACCTGCAACAAATCCTGCGCCTGCTTCTGGTCGGAAATATCTACCAGAATACATACCACACCCTCTAACGCGCCGCCATCGTCGCGCATCGCGGTTAGCGACATATTGCCCCAGAAGACCGCGCCATCCTGGCAAACCAGGCGCTGCTCAAGACGCGCGCTGTCGCGGGTGCCGCGCACCATATCGCGGAATACGCGCCGGCTCCGCTGGCGGTCATCCGGGTGGGTTATATCCATAGTACTCACCTGCAACGCCTCCGCTGGCGTATAGCCAAGCAACCGGGCCCAGGCATCGTTGGTTTGCACAAACCGCCCATTCGCGTCGAGCAGGGCAATGCCCACGGCCGCGTTGTCAAAGATAGCCTTCAGACGGGCCCGGTTTTCGCGCAGCTCGCGCTCGGCGCGTACCCGCTCGCTCACGTCGCGGTAGCTCCACACGCGCCCGGTAATGCGCTCGCCAAAGCGATAGGGCGTGGTATAACATTCGAAGATGCGCCCATCCTTGAGCGTAAACACATCGTAGCCTTCGGCCTCTGGTACGCTGCTTAAGTCCATAAAGAAGCGCGAAAATTGCTCGCGGTTCTCAAGCTGTTCAAAGACAAGCCCGATACGTTCCGAACGCGAGGGCAACTGGTGCCACGCTGGCGGCAAATTCCACAAGCGCTCAAAGGTATGGTTAAACGTCACAATATCCCCATCATGCGTGCCCACGATAATACCGTCTGAGGTCGAGTCAATCGTGGACTGAAGCAGCGACAACGACTGCTCCAGATCGTGCTCTATCTGCTTACGTTCGGAAACATCGTGCGAAACGGCAATAATCTCTGTCACCGCGCCGTTTTCGCCGTTGCGCAACGTCTTACTGGTGGTTTCAAACCAGATATAGTGCCCGTCCTTATGGCGGATACGGTAGATGGTTGTCGAAATAATGGGTGTTTCTAGAATATTGTCGTGCGACGCCTGGATAACTGCAAAATCATCCGGGTGGAAAAAGTCGTAGCACGAGCGCCCTATAAGCTCGTGCGGCGCATAGCCAAGCAACGTCTCGCAGGCGGGGGAGACGTAGCGATAGGAACCGTCTGGCGCGTGGCACGAAATCATATCGGTAGAATGTTCGGCAATAAGCGTCAGTTGATTGAGATTCTCTGAACAGACCGCCTCTGTATCTTCTAACGCCGCAAAGGCCTGTTGCAACGTCGTGTATTCCTGCTGCAATGTGTCCAGTTGTTCACGCAGCGTTGCATTCTCGTGCTCAAGCGCTTGCACCCTTTCTGCGCAATCCAGCGACGCGCTTGCTGTCAGTGTTTCAAGAACATTTCCCATAGGTTCCTTCCTCACCCCGCCATCAACCGAAATCTGCCCCTTCCCCCAGACCGGGAGACAGCACCACAACGCCATAGAGATACGAAAGCGAAGTACCTCGTACCACCAGATGGGTGATACGTGCGACGATGCTACGTGCTACGTATGCGCTTGATGCTGAGCAATACGGAGCAGTAATCACCCGAATTTGGTATCACCTATCCAGACCCGGAGATCCTTCGCTGTGCATATCGTCCCTTTGTATAGTATCAATAATGCCGCCCAGTTTCAACCAATCGTTGAATACGCTGCGCTGTGGTAGGGTGGGTGGGACACTTCGACCAGGGTACTTCAACGTCTATCAACATCAATTGCCGAAAGAGTTCAACCAGCAAGGGGCCCTGCCCCAGTTTGGCGGCATAGGCATCGGCGCGATATTCGCGGCGTATGAAGTAGCGACACCACAACCGCCCCAATATCTTGGGGCCAACCCCGCCCATGGCAAAGATAATCAGCAAGTAGGGCAGCATATCGAGAAACACATTAAACAACACCTGCAACACCGCCACCAGGCGGTGCCCGCCCCCCACGGCCCGCACCAGGGCATTGGTAACGAACAGGATGAACCGCTGAAGCAGGTATAACAGGGCCAGCAGTAGCCGCGAGAGCGTAAACGCGCCCGGAATAACCAGCACGCGCAGGGCCAGAACAAGCCGGCCATCCAACGAATGGAGGTGGCCAAACTCGTGCGCCAGCACCGGCGCAAGATAGTGGGTTCGCAGCAAATCCGACTTGATAAAGAGACTGGTGCCGCTCACCCAGGCGTTGATACCCGGTGTGTCAATGACAAAGGTATGGTGGGGGCGGCTGGCGTGCGGCGACAGAATACGATCATACGTCGCCTCAATACGCTGCAACTCGGCCGGCGTGGGGTGGCGAGCGCGAAAGGCATGGCGCACCAACCCGTGCCCACTGGGCATCCCACTCATCACCAGCAACGAGTAGAGTATCGGCCCCCCTGCAAAGATACTCCCAACCAGCATACCCACATCGTTGCCCCAGGCCATGGTGGCCGGGGCCGCAACCAGCAAAAACCGACACGCCACGCTAAGAGTCTCTAGCAGGAGCGTCAGGATATAGAGTAGCAACCCAAGCATACCACACTCCCCACCTGTATATGAGATGGCCAGGTGTTGTACCTGTTCACAAGGAGGTGGACGTTTCCTGGGAGCGCGGGCATCTTGCCCGCCCCGGAGCCGGCGGGCCGCCTGCGTTCCCAGGGTTTCCCCCTCTTGTGAACAAGTACCAGGTGTTCGCACCGCCACGACCTCTGGCCCAAGAGATGCCCCGATAGTACTGTACCGATACGTACCCCACCATGGTATGATACACCATAGAGTGTGCCGTATGGGCAACAATTGAACGGCGGAAGAGCACCGAAATGGACACAACCCAATCAATGCATCAAGCGATTACCTTTGCCAGACAGGGGAAGCGCAGCAAGTCGCGGAAACTCCTGCGCCGGATTATTGCCGCCGACCCCCACCACGAACAAGCGTGGCTCTGGCTTAGCTATGTTGGCCGCAACACAGCCGACCAGATTTATGCTGCCGAGCAGGTGCTTCAGCTCAACCCACAGCATCGTACTATATCTGAACGGATCGAAACGCTCAAACTGGAGCAGATACGCAAAGCCCCGCGCAAGAAGGCGCTGCCGCTGCTGCTCGATTTTGCCCAACAGTATGCGCAGAACGAGCAGGGATGGTACCTGGCCAGCGCTCTGGCGGAGGATGTGGAAGACCAGATTTTTGCGCTGGAAAAGCTGGTGGCGCTTAACCCGTGGCACAAGCAGGCACAGGCCCGCCTGAAGCAATTGCACGCCCTGCAAGCACAACCGCTGCACCTGGGGCGCTTGTATGAAGAACAAAATGACGTAAACAAAGCGGTTGAAGTCTACTCGCGGGCCTATGCCACATTGCCCCAGGACAAACGCGACGAGATAACCCGTCGGTTGACCACTATGCAGCACCGACGGCCCTATTACGAAAAAAAGATTACCCGCCCCACCCTCACCGTCTTGCGGCTGAGCATGGGCACCATCGTGCTCTACTTCTTGATGATCCTGACTCATAGCGGCATCAACCCGCGCTACCTCACGCTGCTGCCCTTGCTCGGTATGCTCAGCGTGAGCATTGGGAGCGTGCTTACCGCGACCATCCGTGCCAGACCAAAGCCTTCCTTCTGGTATGTGCTGGTGCGGCGACAGGGTACTAGCATAGAGCCTCCGCTGCGCCTGCTAGGGGCCATCGTCGGATGGTGCCTTATGATCATACCCTACAGCGTGCTTCTGATCAATGGGGTTGTACGGATTATCGAATTTGTTAATAACCCAACATTCTGAGGAGAACGCCCGATGATACCGCTCAACGATACAGAACCGAACCGCTATCCCGGCGTTCCCGCAATGGTGAGTTGCATCATCTTTCTCAATCTGGTGGTCTTTCTCGTGACGATGCGATTGGACGAGATGACCAGGATGGGCGTCTATGTGCTCTTTGGCACGATGCCCTATCTCACATTTACGCGCCAGGGCGGCGGCGCGTTGTCTGCTATCACCGGTTTGTTCTTGCACGGCGATGTCTTGCACATTCTGGGAAATATGCTGGCGCTATGGGTTTTTGGCCGGCGGCTGGAAAATGCGTGCGGGGGGTGGCGCTTTCTCGCGTTCTACCTTACCTGTGGCTTCATGGCAACTAGTATGACTGCGATCTTTCACCTGTTGGCCGGGGTGGAATTAAGGATACCCGCTATTGGGGCCAGTGGGGCCGTCTTTGGGGTAATGGGGGCCTATCTGCTGCTCTTTTACCAGGGACGTATCCGCGTACTCATTATCTGGTTTATTCCGCTCTTCCCCAAAATCCGCGCCTTCTGGGTTATTCTCTACTTCCTGTTGTTGCAACTTGTGCCCGCCTTTTCCATCCTCTTCCAGGGAACAGATTACCAGGTGGGCTACTGGGCCCATCTGGGCGGATTTGGGGGGGCTATGTTCATCTTCTTGTACCTGCGTCCCGAAGCCCTCGAACGCTACCAGAACAACGAGCCGGTGTAGGCATGGGGCGGCAGGGTGACTATGGAATGCGCATGCGTTGACAGCAGACACCATCCTTACTTGGTATCATTCACACAAGGGGGTGGGGCCGGCTCCTCGTCGCTATCGTGTGGCAGGGTAAACCAGAAATGGCTCCCGACCCCCATGTCGCTGCGCACGCCTATCTGCCCGCCCTGCGCCTCAACCAGTTGTCGTGCTATGGCCAGGCCCAGGCCCGAGCCGCCCATATCGCGGGAGCGCCCGGAATCAGCCCGCCAGAAGCGTTCAAACACATGCGCCAGATTCTGGGAGGGTATGCCGGGGCCACTATCTATCACCGAAATACGGGTATAGCGCGCCCCCTCACCAGCGGCCGGCTGGACAGTGACCGTAATAGTGCCACAGGCCGGGGTATAGCGGAGCGCGTTCGAAAGCAAGTTATTCAATACTTGCTGTACGCGCCCCATGTCGGCTCGCACAGGCGCTACCTCCTTCTCTGGTAGCGTCACGTTTAGCGTGATACCCTTTTCGGTGGCCAGTTCGCCAAAGAGGGCGGTGGTACGATTGACCAGCGGCGTGACATACATAGGCTCCATCGCCAGGTGTAATTGTCCCGCTTCTGCCTGGGCCAGTTCGTGCAAATCGTTCACCAGCCGGCCAAGCACGAGCGTCTCATCGTAAATGGTTGCTACCTCGCCCTTGTCCAGGGGGTACACATCTTCCAGAATGGCTTGCAAGTTGCCTTGAATAACGCTGAGCGGGGTACGCAACTCGTGCGCTACATCCGCGACCATATTTTGTTGCACCTGGCGGGCCTGCTGCAAACTATCGGCCATCTCGTTAAAGGCCCCCGCGACGCTGGCTACCTCCGCTGTCCCCGTCGTAGCGACGCGCTCATCCATTCGCCCGTGTGACAGGCGGCGGGCCGCTATCTCTAGACGGGCCAGCGGCAACGAAAGCCCCCGCGCTATGACCAGCGCCATGACCACCCCGAAGATGGTAGCCCCGATGCCAACCTGCAACAGAACCCGATTGATGGCCGCAAGAAACGACCGCGCCCCCGGCGGCAACTCGATTTGCTCGGCCGGTACCACAAAGACATAGCCCACCGGTTGTGCATTCCAGACAACCGGAATGGAGTCGTCTATCTCGCCCGGAGTCAAGTATTCGCCCACCCGCCGACCGTTGGTTTCATAAACGATATAGCCATCGGTGTCGGCCAGTGTAAAGGGCGGAATCGTTTGCATGCGCCTGCGCTCCGGGTCTTGTGGGGCCGGGCGACCGGGCGGGGCAGGTGGGCCAGGTGGGCCAGGTGGGGGGGTATCTTCGCCAGGAAAAAGCCGATCTACCCCGTCCCACGTCTGGTAGGCATCATAGTATCGAGCGAGGCGCGATACCACATACTCCTGGGGAAATTGCGCAACAAAGCGTTGGAAATGTTTGCTTATCTGGCTATTGAGCACAATGGCAATTACCGCGACCGCGATAACGACCACAATGCTAAAGGCCAGTGTGAGTTGTATCCATAGCCGATTCATAGCCCCTCCCCACCCTTTCCGTGGCGACCACACCCTGGCGGTACGGCCCCGCGGGGCCCGTCCGTGCATGCTATTGTACCGCACACGAGCGCCCAGAGTACACTATCGCCACAATTTCTCCATACTGTGCCCGACGGTGCCCTGGGTTCCTGGGGTTCCTGGGGGAGGGTGGGCGCTTTACTTTGCCTGGTGAATAAGGTCGAGTATCTGGGAGTAGGCGTACTCGTTGGCCAGCGCTATCAAGGCATCGGCCACCGCTGCGTTGAGGGGGTGTATCTCGTTCAAGACAAACTGGTGAAAATGGCGCAGGTCGCCCAGTATGGTGGCGTGTTCGAGCTTGAGCAGCAGTTCGGCAGGCAACCGCGCAACGTCCGCCGCCATATCTCCCGCGTGCTCCGGGGCGGTCGTATGGGACGTTGGCCAGGGGGGCTGCTGCGCGGGGGCTATCTCTTCATACACAAAGCACCCGTTCAAGTGCTTGTCTATTGCGGCTATCACATCTTGCGTTTCAAAGGGCTTATACAGCATATCGGTATAGCTGTTCATACAGCGCTCGTGCTGGTGTTCGTCCAGTATAGCGGCGGTCATTCCAATAATAATGGGTTCCTCGGTATGCCCCCTGGCCTTGATGTGGTTGGCCGCCTCGCATCCATCCATCTCTGGCATACGAACGTCCATAATAACCAGGTGGGGGTGCCACGCTTCCGCTACGTCAATGGCTTCTATGCCGTTGCTGGCCTCCTGCAAGGTGAAGCCAAGCGGCGCGAGTATACTTACCAGCAGTTGCCGGTTGCTCCACTGGTCATCTACTATCAGCACCCGATAGGCGGGCCGACCGGGGAGTAGACCAACCGCGTGGCGCGGTGCTGGTTGTCTTGTGGTTTCTGGCGCAGTGCCGCGGCCAACTGTAAGCGCAACGGTGAAGGTGGAGCCCTGGCCCGGCTTGCTTTGCACGGTAATGGTACCGCCCATGCGCTGCACAAAGGCGCGGCTAATGGATAGCCCCAGGCCGGTGCCCTGGTCTGTGCCGGGGCGGGCCTGGGTAAAGGGTTCAAAGATATGCGCGATTTCCTTTGACGCAATGCCCGGGCCGGTATCTTCGAAGCTGAAGCGTAGCGATACTGTTGGGGGGGCGTCGTTACCGCCCTCTGCATCCGGTGGTCGCTCGGCGTTGCCATCCTGTTGACGCACGCGCAGCGTGACGCTTCCATCGTGGGTAAACTTGATGGCGTTGGAGAGCAGGTTGATCAGTATCTGGCGCAGCCTGGTTTCGTCGGTATGAATATAGCGCGGCACATCGGGCGAACAGTCTACCGTCAGACGCAGATTCTTTTGCTGCGCTTGCATCTGAAAGACATCTTCCAGTTCATCGAGCAGGCCGTACAGGTCGAAATCGGCTTCGTGCAGGCTCGTGCGCCCCGACTCGATTTTGGCCATATCCAGCACATCGTTAATCAGGGTGAGCAGGTGGTACCCGCTGCGCTGAATAATGGTGAGATAGTTGGTCTGTTGGGGTGTGGTATGCGCTTCCCGTTGCAATAGTTGCGTAAAGCCGAGGATGGCGTTCAGGGGGGTGCGTAACTCGTGGCTCATATTGGCCAGGAAGGCGCTTTTGGCGCGGTTGGCCATGTCGGCGGCGTCGCGGGCCTCGCGTAGCTCTCTGGTGCGCGAAGCTACCTCCTGTTCCAACTGGTGCTGCTGGCGCGTCATAGTCTGTACACGCCAGCGAAATGCCCCCGCAACCAGCACCACCAGCGCTGCCACGACCGCCCCCCGAAACCAGAGCGTCTCCCACCAGGGCGGCAACACGGTGAGCGCCAGGGCTACCTCGTGCTCGCTCCAGAGGCCGTCCTTATTGCTGCCCTGTACGCGGAAGGTATAGTGTCCGGCGGGCAGGTTGGTATAGGTCGCAAAGCGGCGCGTGCTATCTACGTCGTTCCATTTCTCGTCGTAGCCTTCTAGCTTGTAGCGGTACCTATTGTGTGATGGCATGGCATAGTCAAGCGCGGCAAATTCAAACGAGATGATAGATTGTTTGTGCGAGAGGGTTAGATGTTCGGTACTCCAGATGGCCTGTTGCAAGGGGGATTTGCCGCCCACCCCCACCGGCTCGTTAAACAGGCGCAGGTTGGTGAGCAGCACGGGGGGTTGATAGTCACTTTTCTTGATACGGTCGGGGGAGAAGGCATACAAGCCATTTGTGGTACCAAATAATAGCTCGTTCGGGTTGACTTTACACTGGGTAATTGCGGAAAATTCCAGGTTGGGTAAGCCGTCGGCGGCATCATAAAAATAAAATTGTCCGGTGTCGGGATTTAGCCGCGCCAATCCCTTACTTGTCAACACCCACAGGTAGCCCTGGGCATCGAGCGTCAGAATTCCTATAGATGCAAATTGGTTCAGTGGATCGTGTATGCTGGTGATAGTGGCCGATTCTATATCCAGCCGATAGCCCCCGTGCTCAGTTGTTCCAACCCAGAGCGTATCCTCTGGCGCTTCGCACAGCGAGGTGATGGTTGCCTGCGCCAGTTCGTCCAGGTCGCCCGGCGTGTGCAAGAAGTTTTCCAGCGTATCCGTAGCCGGGTCGAAGCGGTAGAGCCCTTGCCACGTTCCAACCCATAGACGCTTGCGGCTATCGCGGTACAGGAGGTTGATGCTGTTCTGGTTCAGGGGGTCGGTACTATCGGGTACGGGCAGGTAGTGTTCAGCCAGGCCGGTGTCCGGGTCAAGCCGATTCAAGCCGGTGCGAAAGGTGCCCACCCATAACGCGCCGCTCTCGTCACCGTGTAGCGTGAGTATGTCGTTGCTCGAAAGGCTCTGCGGATTGGCGGGGTCATGGACGTAGTGGTCAAAGGTGCCACGTTCGCGGTCAAGGCGGCTCAGACCGCCGCCGGCCCATTGCCCTACCCAGAGGGAGCCGGCGCTATCTTCGGTCAAGGCGCGGATGCTAGAGCGACGCAACCCCAGACTGGTAGGGTCGGCGGGATTATGCTGGTAGTGGGTAAAGGTATTGGTTTCGCGGTCAAACCGGTTGAGCACACCATTGTCTGTCCCTATCCAGATAGTACCCGCGTTGTCCTGGTACAACGCTTTGACCAGGTTATCGCTGAGACTGTGCGGGTTGGTGGGGATGCTCCGATAGTGATGAAATTGGTTGAGCAGGGGGCTATAGTAGCTCACGCCGCCGCCGTCGGTGCCAAGCCAGAGGATGCCCGACCGATCTTCAAGGATGGATAGGACGCCATTGTTGCTAAGGCTATCCGGGTCGGCGGGGTCGTGCCGGTACCGGGTAACCTCGTGTGTCTGTGGGTCGAAGCGGTTGAGCCCGCCGCTATCGGTACCAACCCATACCTGGCCAGCGGAATCTTCGTAGAGCGCCATCACGGCATTGCTGCTCATGCTGGTGGGGTCGGCGGGGTTGTGGGTATAGTGGGTAAAGCCGCCGGTGTCCGGGTTGAAGCGGTTGAGTCCGCCGCCGTAGGTGGCCACCCAGAGGGCCCCGTTGCTATCGCGGTGGATACTGGTCACATCGTCGTGGCTCAAGCTATCGGGGTCGTCGGGGTCATGCGTATAGCAGATGAAGGGTTCCTGCTGTGGGTCAAAGGTGCAGAGTCCCCCGCCAAAGAGGCCGAGCCAGAGTTGTCCGCCTGCGTCTTCGGTGATGCTCCAGACCCACCCGGGCCCGATACTGTAGGGGTTGTCGGGGTCGTGGGTATAGCGGGTGGCGGTGGCGGTGGCCGGGTCAAAGCGGTTCAAGCCGCTGTTGGTGCCTACCCAGAACACCCCGTCGGAATCCTGGTAGACGGTGCGGATATTGTTGTCGTTGAGGCTGTCGGGGTTGGCGGGGTCGTGGGTGTAGCGGGTGATGGTTTCGGTGCGGGGGTCAAAGCGGTTCAAGCCTTTGTGGGTGCTGATCCAGATGATTCCCTCGCGGTCTTCGTAGAGATGGTTAATGTAGTTGTTGCTTAGCGTGGTGGGGTCGTCGGGGTCGTGGGTATATCCTTGGAACTCATAGCCATCGTAGCGGTTGAGCCCATCGCGGGTGCCAAACCACAAGAAGCCCTGGCGGTCTTGCAACATGGCGAAAACGGCTCCATTCGATAGTCCATCGCTTACGGTGAGGTGTTGAAAGCGGGTGGACGTATGGCCCTGGGCGGTTGCTGTCGGGGGGGGATGCGTCCAGACAACCAGCAGCAGGACGAGTAGCACGAGGGGCCATGGCCGGTGGGGTTGATGGGCGGGGCGGTCTGGTTTCAGACGGTGGTTGATCCGGTGTTTGTCAGTCCACCTTTGATGTTCACTCATACCGGTTTTGGATACCTGCTTTGAACCACAACGCAAGCCGGTGTGGTTGTTCTGTTTATCTGGTGAATAACGACCGTTTCGTTCGGATCATTGCCCCTCATTCTACGATGAAAGCACGGTGCTGGCAAGTATACCGGTTTCGGTAAGTGTTCACACTTGGGGGGACGTTTTCTGGGAATGGAACAATGTCTGGTACACCCGATAGCGGGTAATCAACTTGACCTTTGCGGCATGTGCTGCTACACTGGCTAGACCAACCCGCAGATCGCTTTCTAGTGGTGCAAACGATAACAGTACCACGTTTTATTGAGGGGACACAAAGGTCTATCCGCCGGCTGGCCCTATTTCAGCATCGTATATTCGTTCATGAAGGCAACCGTATCAATGTGAAGAGGAATACCCTGGTTCAGGTATGGAGGATGAAACTATGTGGAGACGTTCTCTGGTCGGTCTGGCGCTGATGGTGGTGCTGGCCACGCTGCTGGCGGCCTGTGGGCAACCCCAGGTAGAAATTGTAGAAGTGATTGTGACGGCGACCCCCGGCGCGGGCGACGATTCGGGCGATAGTACGGCTTCAGAAGATAATCCGGCGGGGGAGAATACCACGCAGGGGAGGGGGTTGCTGGAAGAGCCACACCCCATCTTGAGCGATCAGCGCGTGCGGCAGGCCATTGCCTACTGCGCCGACCGTGAAGAGCTTATCGAATCGGTCTACCCCTTCCTGGAAGAGGAACAGCGCCAGCAAATGTTGATGGACACCTTTATTCCCCAGGGGCACTGGGCGCACACCTCCGAAGGGGTGCAGCAATACCCCTTCGACCCGGAACAGGGCCGCGCATTGCTGGAAGAGGCCGGCTGGTTTGTGGGCGAATGGGATGACGAGGCGCGGGTGAACGAGGCGGGCGAGTCGCTGGCGCTGAAGTATACCACGACCGACGCGCAGTTTCGCGTGACCTTCTCCACCGTGCTAGAGCGGCAGCTTATGGAAAATTGCAATATTCAGATTGTGCGTACCCACGCCCCGGCCTCGTGGTGGTTTGGCAATACCACTGGTTCCACCGTACGCGACTTCGAGCTTGGCGTGTATGCCTGGGTGGGCCAGGCCGACCCGGCCGGCGACACGCTCTATGCCTGCAACCAGATACCCATGCCCGACAACAACTGGGAAGGGCAAAACTATATGGGGTGGTGCAACGAGACGGCCAGCGACGCGATTATTGCCGCCAACAGTGTGCTTGACCGCGAAGAGCGCAAGAAGTATTACGCCATTGTGCAGCAGGAGTTTAGCAAGGACATGGTGAGCCTGCCGCTGTTTAGCCGTTTCGAGGCGTATGCGTCCAGCAACGGGTTGCAAAACTTCCAGCCGGACGTGAGCGAAGCATCCTACGTCGTCAACGTGCATGAATGGGAACTGGACGATGGCGGCGATACCGTTATCATTGGCCTGTCGCAGGAGCCTTCGACCATGTTTATGCTGGTGGATGATGCATCGGTAACGCAGCTTGTGCATGACCTGGTGACGGAGCGCGTGGCCACCGGGCGCGGCTATGACTACCAACCCGTGGCGGTGCCCGAATTGCCCACCGTTGAAAACGGTGGCGCCACCCTGGCCGAGGTGGAGGTAGGCGAGGGCGATATGGTGTGGACAACCAGCGGCGAGGTCGCCGAGCTGGCGCCCGGCGTGGCGGTACGCGACGCCACCAACGAGGCGGCCACGTTTGAGGGCGACCCCATCACCATGCATCAGCTTACGGTCAACTTTGAAATAGTCGAGGGGCTTACCTGGGAAGATGGCGTCCCCGTTACCCAGGCCGATCTCGAACTGGCGCAGAAGATTAACTGTGACCCCGAATCCGGCGCGTTGAGTTTGTTGCAGTGCGATAGACAGGAGCGCGTCGAAGTGACCAGCGATACCACCATGACCATAACCTACCGCCCCGGTGCCAAGCCACCGGAGTATATGGTGTACACGCCGGGGGCTCTGGGGGGTACGTCCTTTACCGTCGGGGCCTACCCCGCGCATCGGGTGCTAGACGATGGGCGAATGCTGGCCGACGTGCCGGCCGCGGAATGGTCGGAGTTGCCCGAAGTAGCCCAACAACCGCTCAGCTATGGGCCCTATCGCCTGCTCGAATGGGACAAAGGGCAGCGCATGGTCTTTGAAGCCAACCCCCACTACTACCTGGGCGAACCGAACATCAAGAACCTGATTATTCAATTCTTTGGCGATACCAACGCCGCAGTAGCCGCGCTGCTGAATGGCGACGTAGACGTGATCGGGTCGGAGACGCTTGGGGCCGGCGCAGAGCTAGAGACGGTCATCAACGCCGGTGAATCTGGGGACGTACAGGTGTATCCCTTTGCCAGTGCCACCTGGGAAGTGATGGACATGAACCTGTTTGTGAAGTAAAGGAAAGTACAGGATACGGGCCGTTGTTGTTTGTAAGGAAGGAAAGGAAACGTGTATGAGGATGCAGTATCGCGCTGTTGCGGCGCTGCTCAGTATGCTAGTGCTGGCGTCGCTGCTGGCCGCTTGCGGTCAACAGCCACAGGTTATTGAGGAAGTGACCGAGTCTACGCCGGTGGCCGAGGCTCCCGACGGGGGCGAGGGCGAAGGTGAGGGCGAGGCAGAATCTCCGG
The DNA here is from genome assembly GCA_034437375.1 of Chloroflexaceae bacterium. Taxonomy (GTDB): domain Bacteria; phylum Chloroflexota; class Chloroflexia; order Chloroflexales; family Chloroflexaceae; genus JAAUSY01. Next base: position 27,581 of record DAOTUK010000149.1, read on the forward strand.
AGGGCGAGGGCACAGAAGAAAGCGAAGAAGGCGGAGCTACCAGCGATGTGGAACCGGCAGACGAGCCGTCCGGCGAGTCGCTCACGGTGCCCCACCCCATCCTGAGCGATGTGCGGGTGCGGCAGGCCATCGCCTACTGCACCAACCGCGAAGAGTTGATTATGTCGGTCTACCCCTTCCTGGATGAGGAACAGCGCCAGCAAATGCTGATGGATACCTTCATTCCGCAAGGACACTGGGCGCACACCTCCGAAGGCGTGCAGCAATACCCCTTTGACCCGGAGCAGGGCCAGCAATTGCTGGAAGAGGCCGGCTGGATGGTGGAAGACATAGATGGGCCGCGCGTCAACGCCGACGGCGATGCGCTATCGCTCGGTTATAACACCACCGATGCGCAGTTCCGCGTCACCTACTCCACCGTGTTTGAACAGCAACTTATGGATAATTGCAATATCCAGATTGTGCGCAACCATGCCCCCGCCTCGTGGTGGTTTGGCGACGATACCGGCCTGACCGTGCGCGACTTTGAGCTAGGCGCGTATGCCTGGGTGGGGCAGACCGACCCGGCCGGCCAGACGCTCTATGCCTGCAACCAGATTGGCTTGCCCGAAAATAACTGGGAAGGGCAAAACTTTATGGGGTGGTGTAACGAGACGGCCAGCGAAGCGATTGTCGCCGCCAACAACACCCTGGAGCGCGAGGAGCGCAAGCAATACTACGCCATCGCACAGCAGGAGTTTAGCAAGGATATGGTGAGCCTGCCGCTCTTCAACCGCTTCGAGGCCGCCGCAACCACCCTGGGCCTGCAAAACTTCAAGCCCGACGTGAGCGAATCATCTATTGTCGCTAACGTCTACGAATGGGAATTTGAGGATGGCGGCGATACCGCTATCGTGGGCTTTTCGCAAGAGCCTTCGACCATGTTTGCCATCGTGGAAGAGTCCACTGTGACGGGGCGGGCCTACGATATGATTTCGGTGCGCGCCGCCACCGGCCGCAACTACGACTACCAGGCCGTGGGCATCACTGAGCTACCCACGATTGAGCATGACGGCGCGTCCATGGAGGTGGTCGAGGTAGGCGAAGGCGATATGGTGTGGGACACCACTGGCGAACCGGTGGAGCTTGCGCCGGGTGTCGAAGTGGTCAACGCTGATAATGAAACGGTCGTGTACGAAGAGGGCACGCTGGAACTGCACCAGATTACCGTCAACTTTGAAATTGCCGAGGGCCTTACCTGGGAGGATGGCGTACCCGTTACGAAAGAGGATCTCGAACTGGCGCAGAAGATTAACTGTAGCGAAGATACCGGCGTCGTCAGTTTGCTGGTGTGCAACGCGCAGGAGAGCGTCGAAGTCACCAGCGACACCTCCATGACGATTACCTACCTGCCCGGCGCGCGGCCACCAGAGTACATGGTATACATGCCCGGCTTGCAAGCCGGTACCACCTTTGGCATTGGGGCCTACCCGGCCCACCGCGAACTTTCGGACGGGCGCACCTTAGCCGAAGTACCGCCGGAAGAGTGGAAAGAACTACCCGAAATTGCCCAGAACCCGCTCAGCTACGGGCCCTACCGCCTGGTCGAATGGCAGAAGGGCCAGCGCATGATCTTTGAAGCCAACCCCCATTTCTATCTGGGCGAACCGCCAATTAAAACGATCATCTTCCAATTCTTTGGCGACACCAACGCCGCCGTTGCGGCCCTGCTCAATGGGGAGGTAGACGTTATCGGCACCGAAACCCTGGGCGCGGGGGCCGAACTGGAAACGGTGATTATAGCCGGCGAAGAGGGCAAGATAGCAACCTACCCGCTGGCCAGCGCCACCTGGGAACATGTGGATATGAACCTGTTTGTGAAGTAGCACGGTAGGGGGGCGGGGCCGCGCTTGCGGGTACTGCTCCGCCCCTCTGGAAACGGTAGCGCATATGACCGCATTCCTGGTACGGCGCTTTGTACAAATGCTCGTCGTCATCTTTCTTTCGTCGGTGGTTTCCTATGGCCTGCTCTACCTCTCACCCGGCGGGCCGGTGAAATGCCCCGGCCCCGACCCCCGCTGCCAGAAGATGACCCGCTCCGACATACAGCGCCAGCGCGAACGGTTCGAGCTTGACCTGGCCCTGCCCGTGCGCTTTACACGCTGGTTTATTGGCCAACCGCGTGGCCCCATCACCATTGGCGGGCAAGAACTCTTTGCTGATGTTGCGGTGGGGTGTTCGGAGCCACGCCTGGTGCGCGTGCGCTACCCCGACGGTACCGAGGGCGTGATGCAAAAGGGGTGTAATAACCCGTTGACACTCGCCGAACTAGAGGGGCGACGCAGCAGCCGGGGGGTGCTGTTTGGCGACTTTGGCCTGTCGCAGGTTATCATGCGCGACCAGCCGGTGAGCGAGGTCATCGGTAGCCGCATCTGGTACACGCTGGCCCTGATGGGCATTTCTACGCTCATCACGCTGGTCATCGCCATACCCATCGGCATCTATTCGGCGGTGCGGCAATATTCGCGCTTCGACTATGTGATGACCACCACCGCCTTTGTTGGCTCCTCATTGCCCACTTTCTTCTTTGGCATTATTATGATACTGGTACTATCGGTGCTGGCCAAAGAGGCCGGCCTGCCCTACCTGCCCTCCGCCGGCGCAACCGCCAACCGCGACTACGTGGTGCCGCTCATCTTTGGCGAGATCACCGTAGAGAAGCAATCCTGGCTTGACTACCTGATGCATTTCATTATGCCCTGCGCCGTGCTTACCTTTGTGAGCATTGCGCAGTGGAGCCGCTTTATTCGTTCCAGCATGCTGGAAGTGCTGCGGCAAGAGTATGTACGGACGGCGCGGGCCAAGGGTGTGCGCGAGCATCTGGTTATTCTCCGGCATGGCTTTCGCAACGCGCTGATCCCCTTTATCACGCTGCTGGCCAATATCCTGCCCAACCTCTTCGCGGGGGCCGCTATCACCGAGCAGGTCTTTACCTGGCCGGGGTTGGGGTGGCTCTTGATAGACGCGCTTGGGCGCTACGATTATAGCGTCGTGCTGGCCCTCCTCTATATCACGATTGTGCTTCAGCTTATCGGATACATCATCTCCGACATCTTGTATACTGTGGCTGATCCGCGCATTCGGTTGGCGTGAGAGCGGTATACCCATGACAATGATTGAACCAACCACCTTTGAGCCAGAGCGAACCAGCGCCGAAAGCCAGTGGGCGATCGTCTGGCGACGCTTTCGACGGCATCGTATGGCCATGATCAGTCTGGCAATCCTGATACTTATCTTTCTCGCCTCTATCCTCGCGCCCTACGTGACGCCCTTCCCCGACGACGTGAGCGACTACAACCTGGAACGCCGCTTTGTCACGCCAATGGGCACCAACCCCGATGGCGAACTGCACATCTTGGGCACCGACCACCTGGGGCGCGACTACCTCACCCGCCTGCTGTATGCGGCGCGGGTGTCGCTCACCATCGCGGTATCGGTGTCGGCGGTGTCGGCACTCATCGGCCTGGTGCTTGGCTTGCTGGCTGGCTACTTCCGTGGGTGGGTTGACGTCATCATCACACGCACGCTCGAATTTGTCTCCACCTTTCCGCTGCTCATTATTCTGCTGATCTTAATGGCCATCTTGCTGGAAACGGGGGATCGCCTGCCCATTCCGGCCCTGCTGGTAGACGCGGTGGCCTGGCTCACGGCTATTGCTGAGAAAGAGGCGCAGAAGGTGGCGCTGGTGATTATCGGGCTATCGCTGTTGCTGTGGACACCCACGGCCCGTCTGATGCGCGGTATGGTGCTATCGGTGCGCGAACAACCCTACATCGAGGCGTCGCGGGCGCTTGGGGCCTCACACCTGCGCCTTATCTGGCGGCACGTCTTCCCCAACGCCTACCCCCCGCTCATTGTAGATTTTACGCTCAATCTGAACACCATTCTTGTGCTTGAGGCCGCGCTGAGCTATCTAGGGTTTGGGGTGCAAGACCCCACGCCAACCTGGGGCAATATGTTAGCCTTTGCCCAGACCTATATGTTTACCAACTGGTGGATGCCGCTGGTGCCGGGGTTGCCTATCCTGCTCACCTCGCTGGCGATAAACTATATTGGCGACGGCCTGCGCGACGCGCTTGACCCACGGCTCAAGATGTAGTGAGGTAGGATGAACCAATGGACTCGGTATTGCTTCAAGTAGACGGGTTGACAACCCACTTTTTCACCGAAGGCGGGCGCGTGCATGCCGTAGACGATGTGTCGTTTGTGGTGCGGCGCGGCGAAACGCTTGGTCTGGTGGGCGAAAGCGGCTGTGGTAAAAGCGTCACCTCCCTTTCAATTATGCGCCTGATTGAGTCGCCGGGCGACATTGTGGGCGGCAAGGTGCTGTTTGATGGGGAAGACCTGCTATCGTTCAGCGCCGAAGCGATGCGCCATATCCGCGGCAACCGCATCTCCATGATTTTTCAACAGCCCACCACCAGTCTGAACCCGGTCTTTCGCGTGGGCGACCAGATAACCGAAGTGCTCCGCGTTCACCGCGCTATGAACGCCGAACAGGCCCGCACCCACACCGCCGAATTGCTTTCGCTGGTGGGGTTGCCCGACCCGCAAAAGCGCATGCGCCAGTATCCCCACGAGCTGTCGGGCGGGCAGTGCCAGCGCGTGATGATCGCCATGGCCCTCGCCTGCGAGCCGGAGCTACTCATTGCCGACGAGCCAACCACGGCCCTTGACGTAACGATACAAGCGCAAATCCTTGACCTGATGCGCTCGCTGCGCGAGAAGGTCAACACGGCCATTATGCTCATTACGCACGATATGGGCATCATTGCCGATATGGTGGACAACGTGGCTGTGATGTACGCCGGGCAGATTATCGAATATGCCGATGTGTATACGCTCTTTGCCGAACCAAAGCACCCCTACACGCAGGGGTTGCTGGCGTCGGTGCCGGTGCTTGGGCGCGTGCGCGACGAATTGGCCACCATCCCCGGCATGGTGCCGTCGCTGGTCAACCCGCCGCCCGGTTGTCGCTTTGCCAACCGTTGCCCCCACCGCTTCGAGCGCTGCGACAATGACCCGCCGCTGTTTGCGATGGGAGAGGGGCGCACGGTGCGTTGCTGGCTCTACGATGGTGAACAGGGGGGAGACGATGCCGGAGCATAACGCGCAGGGGCAAACTCCCTTGCTAGAGGTAGACAATCTGGTCAAGCACTACCCCATCCGCGGGGGTATTCTGCGCCGCACCCGCCAGTATGCCCGCGCCGTAGACGGTGTGAGCTTTACCTTGCAGCGCGGCGAAACGCTCGGACTGGTGGGCGAAAGCGGCTGTGGCAAAACGACTATCTCCCGCACAATCCTGCGCCTGGAAAAGGCCACCAGTGGGCGCGTCTTCTTCCAGGGCACCGATATGTTTGGGGCCTCGCGTGGGGCGCTGAAAACGCTGCGCCGCAATATGCAGATTATCTTCCAAGACCCCTACGCCTCGCTTGACCCACGCCTGACGGTAGGCGAGAGCATAGCCGAAGGTCTGGTTATTCACGGCATTGGCAATAGTCGCCAGGAACGCAACGAGGCCGTGCGCGAGGCGCTGGTGCGGGTGGGGTTGAACGCGGGGCATATGGGGCGCTTTCCGCACGAGTTTTCCGGCGGGCAACGCCAGCGCATTGGCATAGCGCGGGCGCTGGTGATGCGTCCGGATTTTGTGGTGTGCGATGAGCCGGTGAGCGCACTTGACGTAAGTGTACAGTCGCAGGTGTTGAATCTGCTGCGCTCCCTTCAGCAGGAGATGGGCCTGACCTATCTCTTCATTGCCCACAACCTCAGCGTGGTGGAGCATATTAGCGACCGCGTGGCCGTGATGTACCTGGGAAAGATTGTCGAACTGGCGGGGCGCGACGCGCTGTACCGCCGCCCGATGCACCCCTATACAAAGGCGCTGATTTCGGCTATCCCCATCCCCGACCCGACCGTGCGCGGGGATCGTATCCTGCTAGAGGGCGATGTGCCAAGCCCGATCAACCCGCCCTCCGGCTGTCGCTTTCACCCGCGCTGCTGGATGGCCGAGGAGGTGTGCCGCGAGCAGGAGCCGCCCTTTGAGGCGAAGGAGCCGGGGCACTGGTCGGCGTGCCACTTTGCAGAGCGCGTGAGCGAGTGATAGAATGGGGCTATGATGGTGCTGGTATCTCCACAACCAGAGATAGCGACAAGTTCCCCACAGGGGGCATGGACGGTTGCCGACTGGGAGCGCCTGCCGCGGCCGGAGGATGGGCGACGGTATGAAGTGGTTGGAGGTGTGCTGCATATGACCACGGCCCCCACGAACTTTCACCAGTGGATTGTCCAGCGGTTGGTGCGCTTGCTTGGGATGCCGGCCGAAGATGCCGGGGTGGGGGTCAGTTTCTTTGCCCCCATCGGCGTGCTGCTCTCCCCCGTTGACGCCGTACAACCCGATTTTCTGCTGGTGCTTACGCAACACATGCATATCGTGCGAGGGGGGCGCATTCGCGGCGCACCCGACCTGGTTATCGAGGTGCGTTCGCCCGGCAATAGCGCGGCCGAAATGCAGCAGAAGCAGCAACGCTATGCCCAGAACGGCGTACCGGAGTATGTGGTGATAGAGCCGGCCACGCGCACGCTGCATCACTACCGCCTGGAAGCGGGGGGTGTGTATGGTTCCCTGCGCACCTACGCCGAAGGGGAGCACGTCACGTTTGATTGCTTGCCCGCCGTGCCGCTCTCCGTGACGAACCTCTTTACCGGTGCCCCGGATACCACCCTCTCGGTTGAAGAATAACCTTTTTATAGGAGCCTATGAAGATTCCACGCATTGCGTTTTGTACGCCGGTCAACCCGGCCCCCACCGGTATTTCCGACTATAGCGAAGAGTTGCTGCCCTATCTGGCGCAGTATTGCGATATAACGCTCTACCTTGCCGACGGGCTGAAACCGACCAACCCGGCTCTGTCGCAGCATCTTGATGTGCGCCCCATGCGCCGGCTGGAACGGGCCCACCGCCGCGCCCCCTACGACGCGATTGTCTACCATATGGGTAATAGCCCGGCCCACGCCGACATATGGCGCGTGGCGCAGCGCGTACCGGGTGTCGTCGTGCTACACGACTTTGTGCTGCACCATTTTATGCTCTGGTACGCGGCCAATGTCTACCACGACGTCCAGCGCTACGTGGGCGATATGCGCCGGTACTATGGCGAAGCGGGCGACCACGTGGCCCAGTTGATGATACGCGGCCACTTTACCCCCGCCGCGTTCGACTTCCCCTGCTGCGAAGCGGTGCTATCCGCGGCCCGCGCCGTCCTCTCGCACAATCGCTACGTACAGCAGCAAGTCGCCGCACGGGCCCCCGCGCTCCCCAACGAGATTGTGCCCATGGGCGTGCCGTTGCCGCCGCTTATCCCACGGGAGGCGGCGCGAGCGCGGCTTGGCATCCCCCCCGACGCGCTAGTGCTGGCCAGTTTCGGCCACATCAACGCCTACAAGCGCATGGAGCCGGCCTTGCGGGCCCTGCTCGAACTGCGGCGCGACTATCCCACGGCGCGGTATGTACTGGTGGGCAGCGTGTCGCCCAACTACGACGTGGCCGGACTGGTGCAGCGCATGGGCTTGAGCGACGCCGTGCAGATTACCGGCTACGTAGATCGGGCTATGTTTGAAGATTACGTCGCGGCCGCCGATATATGCATCAATCTGCGCCACCCCACATCGGGCGAAACGAGCGCCAGTCTGCTGCGTCTGCTTGGCGCGGGCAAGCCAACGCTGGTAAGCGCGACCGGCTCCTATGCCGAACTGCCGCCGCACGTGGCGGCCCAGGTAGACCTGGACGCCAGCGAGAATGAGTTGCTTGTGCGCTATGTCCGGCTGCTGGTGGAGCGTCCGGAGGTGGCGGCGGCGCTTGGGGCCAATGCCCGCGCCTTTGTCGCGCACCACCACACGCTTGACCTTTCGGCGCAACGCTATGCCCGCCTGCTGGCCCGCTGGTATGCCTGGCCGGTGGTGATGCGCTTTCGAGAAGCGCCGCTGTGGGAGGTGGGGACGCGGGAAGGCGAGGAGAGGGAGCGGCGGGGAGAGGGAGCGGCGGAGCGGCGGGGAAGCGAAGCGGCGGGGACGCGGGGTGGTGAGGAGGCGAGGACGCGAGAGGGCGAGGCGGCGGCGACAGAGAACGCCGTGCTTGGGGAGATAGCGCAACAATTGGTAGAGATAGGCGTGACGGAGGAGGACGAGACAGTGCTGCGTCTGGTGGCGCTGCATCTGGCCGAAGTGGGAGGGGGGATAGCATGAGCGATAGCAAGCCGGCCTCTTTCAAAGAGGTGGTGGTATGGGTATTCTGGAATGGGGAGGAGCGGCGCATACGGGCCTTCTGGCGGTTGGTGGCCCATCTCGCCATCTTCTCGCTGCTGCTGATGGCCACCTTTCTGTTGGTCTTGACGGTGGTCTTTATGGCGACGCCATCGTTTATCCTGGCCTCGTCGCTCGCGTCGCTGCTGGCCATCGTGGGCAGTATGCTGCTGGCGGCCCACTTCCTCGACCGGCGCCCCTTTGCCGATTTCGGCTTTCACTTCAACAAAGCGTGGTGGCTCGATCTGGGCTTTGGGATGGCGCTTGGGGCCCTGCTGATGGGTGCTATCTTTGTGATAGAGTTACTGGCCGGGTGGATTACGATTACCGACACCTTCTACCGCAACGACCCCGACATACCTTTTATCGTGGCGTTTTTGTTGCCGCTGGCTATCTTTCTCTGTGTGGGAATCTGGGAGGAGATGTTGACACGCGGCTACTGGCTCCGTACCATGGCTGAAGGGTTGCAGCTAGGCGCAATCGGGCCCGCCGGGGCGCTTGTGTTGGGGTGGGTCATCTCGTCGGCGCTCTTTGGCCTGGGGCACGCCCTCAATCCCAACGCCACCCTGATCAGCACCATCTACCTTATCCTGGCGGGTATCTTTCTGGGGTTGGGCTATGTGCTGACGGGCGAACTGGCCATCCCTATCGGCATACACATCACCTGGAATCTATTTCAAGGGAATGTGTTTGGCTTCCCCGTGAGCGGTAGCAGTGTATCAAGCACCACTGTCTTTGTCATAGAGCAAGGCGGGCCGCCCCTCTGGACGGGGGGACGCTTCGGGCCAGAGGCGGGGTTGCTTGGCCTGGTGGCCCTTGTGGTTGGGTCTGCGCTGATTGTGCTATGGGTGCGGGCTCGTTCCGGGCGGGTGGCGCTGGCGACCAGGTTAATTGATCGAATGGGAATGGAAAGGGACGAACCATGAGCGACGAGCAATATGAAACGCAGGACGAGCAAGAAGCGCGTCTGGAATATGAGCAGACCGAGCTTGCGCGACTGAACCATGCGTTGCGGCAGGCGCGGCAGCGGGTGGACAAGCAGGCCGTCAACGAACACTTGCAGGAGATTGCGCGGGTACGCAAGCGCATTGCGAATCTGCGTGCGGAATTAGCCGAACTGGCCTCGGAGCGGTCGCATATGGTAGATTTGTTGGAGCAGGTGCAGGGGTTGGTGATGCGCCACCAGCGGGCGATAGCCGACCACGACCGCCGTATGGAGCGCTTGCGCAGCGAGATATTGCGGCTTGGCGGCAACCCCGGCAAGTGGGCCCTCATACCGATTGTGAAGGATATAGAGGAGCGGGCCGAGCCGTGACGGCAACAAAATAAGGGCGAATCAAAAGGGACGTACCGCAGTATACGCCCCTGAAGCCCTTTTCCTACGAATGTACCAGAAGGAATTATTTTATTGTTGTAATAAGCTAAAGATTTGTAACGTTTGTATTTTTTCTGTAACGAGCAAGCACTTTCAAATAATCAATAATATCATTTGGTTATGAGTATTATACCGTTGTCAGGTACGCCTTGCAGTAGAGGAATGGTGGAGGAAGAGAGGAGGTTGCCACGGGGAGGCGAGGTGGCGGGAACGTGTGTCCCCCGTGAGATGTAACCTGGATCTCACAGCGCAGCTATTTTGACGACCGACGTACCGGCCACGTATAATAGCCGCATGCCGTATCTTGCCATAGAAGGCTTCCCCATATGATGACTGATGACTGGCGATAGACCCACCGGTGATCAGTGATACCAGAAAGGATGTATGGTCATGCAGCATCCGTCGGATGATTGCTCCGAAGAGACGCCCCCGATGCCTACCCCGTCCCAACACCCTGAGCCGGTTGGGACGTCATCTTCTCCCGCAGCGCAGACGGCATCGGATACCGGAACGATTCCCTTTCCGATTGTCGGCATCGGCGCATCGGCGGGGGGGCTTGAAGCATTTGAAAAATTCTTCACCCACATAGCCCCCGATACCGGCATCGCCTTTGTCATCGTGCAACACCTTGACCCCAACCACGACAGCATGCTGGTAGACATTATCCGACGCTATACCCGTATGGACGTGCTTCAAGCAGAAGATGGCATGTCCGTGCAACCCGACACCATCTATATCATTCCCCCCAACCGCGACATGTCCTTGATGCACCGCACGCTCTACCTGACCAAACCAGAGGCCGCCCGCGGGTTGCGCCTGCCCATTGATTTCTTCTTTCGCTCCCTGGCCGACGAACTGCACGAGCATGCTATTTGCATCATCCTTTCGGGCACCGGTACCGACGGCACACTGGGGATGCGGGCCATCAAAGGCGAAGGTGGTATGGCCATGGTACAGTCGTCCCCCTCCTCGGCAAAGTATGACGGTATGCCCCAGAATGCCATAGCCACTGGCATGGTTGATTATACGCTGCCCCCCGAAGATATGCCGCACCAGCTTATCACCTATGTGCGGCAGGAATTTGTGCCTGGCAAGCGCCGCGTCGAACCCGCGCTGGCGCCCTCCTCCGACGCCCTGCAAAAAGTATTTCTGGCCCTGCGGAGCCAGACCGGCCACGACTTTTCCCAATACAAGCCCAGTACCATTATGCGCCGCATTGAGCGCCGTATGACCGTCAACCAGATCCGCCAGATTGACGACTACGTTCACTACCTGCGGCAAAGCCCCGTGGAAGTGGATACCCTCTTTCGGGAAATGCTCATTGGTGTCACGAGCTTCTTTCGTGACCCGGATGCCTTCGGTATACTCACCTACAAAGTATTCCCGCGGCTACTTGAAGATCGCGCACAACAGCTCCCGGTGCGGGTCTGGGTAACGGGATGCTCTACCGGTGAGGAAGCCTATTCCCTCGCTATCCTGTTCCGCGAACAGACCAGCCGGATGGGGTACGACCGTACCATTCAGATTTTTGCTACCGACATTGATAACCTGGCCATTGAAAAGGCGCGGGCGGGCATCTATCCCGATAGCATTGCCGCGGATGTCTCCCCAGAGCGGTTGCGCCAGTTTTTCTCGCGCGAAGGTAATAGTTTCCATGTGTCCCAATCTGTGCGCGAGATGGTCATCTTTGCCGTCCAGAATGTCATCAAAGACCCGCCCTTCTCCAATATTGACCTGATCAGTTGCCGTAACTTGTTAATTTACATGAACAGCGACTTGCAAAAGCGCGTGTTGCCACTATTTCACTATGCCCTCAAACCGGGCGGATTTCTCTTTCTGGGCCCATCGGAAACGCCGGGCGAATCAAGCCGGCTCTTTGGGACGATTGACCGGAAATGGTCGTTCTTCCAACGGATGATAGAGGATGACAACCCCAGAACACCGCCCGGTTTTGCCATGTATGAACAGAGCCGCACCCTCTGGGGCGACCCGCCTGTCCCCTCCCCCAAACGCAGCATGCGCGAGATAGCCGAGCAAACATTGCTTGAACAGTATGCCCCGCCGGGGGTTATCGTCAATGACCAGGGAGACATTCTCTACTTCCACGGAAAAACCGGGCGCTACCTGGAACCGGCCAGCGGCGATGCTTCGTTGAACGTGTTTCAGATGGCGCGTGAGGGATTGCATGTGGTGTTGCCCACGGCCGTACGCGAGACGATGAAACAACAGCATGTCACCATCCGTACCGGTATCCAGGTCAAGACCAACGGAAACATTCAGGTGGTGAGTGTGCGGATTACCCCACTGCCCGAAGGGTTGCTGCTGATAAACTTTGAGCAGGTGGCTATCCTCGAACCGACCCCATTGGACGAGATAGAATTGGACAGCGCCAGTGAGAAAGATCAGCGTATTCTGGCGCTCCAGCAAGAACTCAAGTCAACCCGCGAATATCTGCAAACGACTATCGAAGAGCTGCAATCCTCGAACGAAGAAGTAAAATCCTCGAACGAAGAACTGCAATCAACCAACGAAGAATTGCAATCAACCAATGAGGAACTGGTGACATCGAAAGAGGAATTGCAGTCAGTCAATGAGGAACTGGTAACGGTGAATGCTGAACTGCGTACCAAGATCGAGCAGTTCAGCCGCGCCAATAATGACCAGAAAAACTTGCTGGTTAGCATGGAGGTGGGGACTATCTTTCTCGACCAGGAGTTGCACATTCTGCGCTTTACCCCGGCGGCCGAACAGGTGCTCAATGTGTTGGAAAGCGATATTGGGCGCCCATTGCATCATCTGACTTCGACCATTGTTACCGTTGATCTGGTGGAGGTTACGGAGGGGGTGCTGCAAGATTTGCAAATTCGTGAGCAGGAGGTACAGAATCAAGCGGGGGACTGGTTTGTGCTGCGGGCGCATCCCTACCGCACCACGGATAATGTGGTGGAAGGGGTGGTGATGACCTTTTCCAATATTACCCAACAGAAGCGGGTACAGGAGGAATTGTACCAGCAAACCCAGTTGCTCCAGGGCATCTATCGCAATATTAACGTTCCCATCTTTCTGCTCGATGTGGGGGAGGATGGCGATTTCTACTACCATGATGCCAACCCGGCCAACGAGCGTCTGACCGGGTATAGCCCGGATATGCTCATCGGCAAGCGCAACCATGACCTTGACCCGCCGCTCGCCGCGGCCCACGTCGAGGAGGCCCGCGGCTATTACCGCCAGTGTGTCGAACGCGGCGAAACACTCATGTATGAGCAGCGATTGGATGTGGGGAAGAAGGAAAGCTGGTGGGCTGTGCAGTTGACCCCGCTTAAGGATGCCCAGGGCCAGGTTTATCAGCTTATTGGCTCGGCGCAGCCCATCACCCCCCGGAAACAGATGCAAGCTACCTTGCAACGGTTTGACCATCTGGTCGCCCAACTTCCCCTCTGGCACCAGACCATCCGCCACCAGCAAGACGAAACCGCGATGGCCCGGGCGTTCAGTCATATGCTGGTACAAATCAATGGCTATCAACTGGCGTGCGTGGGGTTGGGGATGCCAGACCAGTCTGTCCCGCCCATCGCGCATTGGGTTGAGCAGCGGGCCGCGCAAGCGCCGGCCGCAGCAGAGGTAGCGCTGGATGCGGATGTTTTGCACCATCTGGCCGAGTCGGTGTTGCAAACGGGAACCCCCCTTGTCATTGATGACCTTGGGTCTGATCCGGCCTATGCGTCCTGGCACGCGGCCAGTCAGGCGTGCGGGTTTTCGGCGGTGATGGCGCTACCGTTGGGGTGGCAGGAACAGCAGTTTGGTGTGGTCATTATCGGGGCCACATCCGACGACATCTTTGATAACGCGACAACAAGCATTTTGCACCATTTCATTGATACGCTGGCTCATGGCCTTGCTGTGCGTCGTGATTTGATGTAGAAATAGAAGAACAGCATACCAAGGAGGAACGCATGACACAGCAGGAGCGCCCCGATAAGTTTGCCCGCCTGCGCCAGTTGGCCCAGGAGGAAGTCTCGCTGCAATCGCTCGGTATCGTGGGCGATGTTGCTGGACTGTCACCAGAGGATCGTTTACAAGTGATTGAGGATTTGCTGGCCGACCGGTCGCATACGGTGCATCTGGTTCACGAGTTATGGGTGCATCAGACCGAGCTAGAGATGCAGCACGCCGAATTGCAACAGGCCCAGGAGCGCTTGCAGCAGGAGCGCGACCGCTATATGGAGCTCTACCACAACGCCCCGGTGGGCTATCTGACCACCGACCGTCGCGGCCATATCATTGAGATGAACACCACGGCTATACGGTTGCTCGATATAGACCAGGCCGAACCGACGGGCCACGCGCTCCAGGAATACATCCTGCCCGATGACCAGGATATATACTACTTCCATCTGCAAAACCTGTTTGAAACAAAACACGCGCAGACGAGCGAATTGCGCGTACGGCAGCGCGATGGGTCATTTCTTTTCGTCCGACTGGAGAGTACGTATAGCAAGGATGACCAGGATACCCCCTGCTGCCAGACCGCCCTGCTGGATATTACCGCGCGCCGACAGGCCGAGCAGATACTCCACGAAACGAATATTGAATTGGAGCAGCGCGTGTCCGACCGTACCGCCGATCTGGTCGAGGCGAATGCTCGCCTGCGAGCGGAAATAGACGAACGCCAGCAGGCGGCGGAATCGTTACGCACAAGCAAAGCTCGCTTTGCCACGTTCATGCAGCATTTGCCGGGGCCGGCCTTCATCTGTGACCAGGATGGGCGGGTCCTCTTTGCCAATGCGGCTTGCTGTCAGAACCTGGGCCGACCATCCGCAGAGGTTATTGGGCACGGGATAACCTCCTTGCTCCCGCCACCCCATGCAGACTACTTTCTGAACCAGAATCGCCAGGTATTGACCGAGCATCGAGTTTGCATCTTTGAAGATCAGTTGAATCTTGACGAGCAGATGCGCGTGTACCTGAGCATCAAATTTCCCATGGAACAACCAGACGGGACTTGTGATGTAGGCGGTATCTCCATTGACATCACCGACCGCAAGCAGTTGGAAACCGACTTGCGCCACGCCCGCGACGTAGCCAACGCTGCGAACCAGACCAAAAGCACTTTTCTGGCGACGATGAGCCACGAACTGCGTACCCCATTGAACGCCGTGATTGGGATGGCGGCGTTGCTAGAAGGAACCCCGCTGACAGCCGAACAACAAGAGTATGTGACTACTATTCATACCAGCAGCGAATTGCTGCTTACCCTTATCAGCGATGTGCTGGACTTTTCCAAGATTGAAGCCGGGCGGCTGGATCTCGAACAGCACCCGTTTGATGTGCGTTCCTGTGTGCATACGGCCTGCAACTTGCTGAACCACAACGCGGTTGACAAGGGGCTATCTGTACAGGTAGAGGTTGCCGAGTCGGTGCCCTTGATGGTACAGGGGGATGCGCTGCGGGTACAGCAAATCCTGATCAATCTGTTGAGTAACGCGGTCAAGTTTACCGAGCGTGGGGGTATTGTGGTGTCCGTCACAACCGTGTCTGATGCCCAGACACCGCCTCCATCCGTTGTGTTGCAATTCAGTGTGCAAGACACGGGGCGGGGGATGAGCGCCGAACAGCAAACGCGGCTCTTCCAGGCTTTTACCCAGGTAGATACCAGCATTACCCGTCAATATGGCGGCACGGGGTTGGGGTTGACGATTAGCCAACGGTTGGCCGAGGCGATGGGGGGGAGTATCCAGGTGGAAAGTGTGGAAGGGCAAGGCTCGACATTCCATGTCGTCCTTCAGTTTCTGGCTGTCTCAGACGCGGCAACATTGTCCCATAGTCACTTTACGCAGGACTCTCCGATGGCGCTAGATGGCAGCCTGGGAGAGCAGTACCCGTTGCGTGTCCTGCTGGTTGAAGACAACCGCACCAATATCTGGGTGATGGTGCGGCTACTGGAAAAACTTGGCTACCATGCGGATGTGGCCACGAATGGGCAGGAAGCATTGGATGCTGTGGACGGCCAGCCGTATGATGTTATCCTGATGGATGTGCAGATGCCTGGAATGGATGGTATTACGGCCACCCGACACATCCGCACCCGTTGGGACACCGACCGATACCCGTATATTATCGCTTTAACCGCCCACTCTACCAATGATGACCGACAGCATTGTCTGGACGCCGGGATGAATGACTATCTGAGCAAGCCGGTACGCCTGGAACAACTGGCGGCGGTGCTGGTGCGGACTACCGAAATGCCACCTTATAGAGTCCCATAGACATTCCAGGAACAGAGAGGTGCCTATGGGCTTAGGCCTGGGGCACAGGGGCATGTTCAAGCGCCATAGGCGGTGTGTCTTCCTGGACAACGCGCAGCACCCGCCGCAGCCACCACCACGCTATGGTACCGCTGAGGATATAGGCGGTTGCGGCGGCCACGAAGATACCGGTGAGTCCGAAGAGCAACGATCCCAAATAGGCCAGCGGAATATAGAATCCGATCATCTGGATACCAATCAAGGCGGTGGCGTGCATCGGTTTGCGTAACGTGTTGAGCACGGCATTGGACAGCAGCAGCATGCCCTGGAAACCATAGCCTAGCGGAACGATGGATAGATAGAGGGCCATGGTCGTGATAACCTCCGGGTTATCGTTGAAGAGCGAGGCGAGGGAGGTACCCATCATCGTCAGCAGTACAAAGAGGAACGCGCCCCAGGCCAGGGCCGTTCTATGGCTGTAGCGAACCGCCGTCCTGACCCGGGCCATGTTGCCGGCTCCCCAGTTTTGCCCCACAAAGGGCGCCAGCACCATGCTGCGGGACATAATACCCACCAGCGCCAGCATATCAATGCGCGAGGCGGCCCCGAAGGCGGCCACGTTGGCCTCGCCATAGGTGGCAACTAGACTGGTGATGATGCCGATAGTCAGCGGCGTGATCATGTTGGTGGCGGCGGCGGGCAACCCGATAGAGAGTATCTCGCGGCACGATTGGAGCACGTCGCGGAGGGAAGGTCTGGTCAGACACAGCATCTTTTCGCGGTAGGCCAGCACCCACAGGGCGACCACCAGCGTCAGGGCCCGCGCAATCACCGTGGCGATGGCGGCGCCGGCCAATTCCATGCGCGGAAATGGGCCGAGTCCAAAGATGAGCAGTGGGTCAAGGATGATGTTCACCACGACGACGACCAGCATAATGGCACTTGGGGTGGTGGTGTCGCCTGTGGCGCGGATGGCGTTGTTCCCTACCATCGGAATAAGGACAAAGATGACCCCCACATACCAGACCGCGATATATTGCCGTATCAGCGGTAGCAGGTCTGGGGGAGCCCCCAGTAGGGTGAATACCGGGTTGATGGTGAGCAGACCAACCACGGCCAGGAACACGGCGAGCAGGGCCGAGAGCAGCAGGCTATCTGTGGTTAAACGCTGCACGCGAGACTGGTTTCCTTCCCCAATGGCGTGCGAGATGACCGCCGATGTGCCAATGCCTAGCCCCATCGCCAGGCTTCCTATCACCAGCACCACGGGGAAGGTGAAGCTCATGGCGGCCAGTTCGCGGGTGCCAAGTTGCCCCACAAAGAAGGTGTCGGCGAGATTGAAGGCGACCATGCCCATGGTGCCAAACAGCATGGGCACGGTCAGCCGCAGCAGTGTTTGTCCAACCGGATCCGTCGTCATCCGGGCCTGTTTTCCCTTGTTCCAAGACAATAGAGATTCCTTCCCAATACGTTGGGCGTGGTTGCCCATATGTTATGCGACTGCTAACGACCCGATGGGCACGACGAATCGGGGTTTTCATGGTTCAGGATATTTTCGCGTACCTGCGTCAGCAGCCGATGCAAGATGCTTTGCTCTTCCTGGCTCAGTTCCGCCGTGAGCACCTGCTCCATCGTGGCGCGAATATGGGTCACGGTCTGGCGCACGTTCTGCCCCTGTGCGGTGAGATAGACCCGCGATACGCGCTGATCATGGGTATCGCTGCGTCGTTCGAGTAGTCCTGCCCCTTCCATGCGGTCGAGCATTTTGGTGATGGTGGCGGCCTGGACACAGAGACGCTCGCCCAATTCCGATTGGGTGAGTCCGTCGGTTTCCCACAGGTGCAACAGGATATAATCTTGCCCAACATGCAAGCCTGCCTGGCCCAGTAGCCGCTCGGCCATGCCGCGATAGGATTTGCAGGTGTAGGCCAGGAGGGCGCTTATTGTTTCTTCCGAGAGCATGGTGTTGATAGGCTTTCGCGCATATATATTTGTTAGACGGCTAAATAAATTATACTCCTGTTGTCAAGGATACTACGACAAACCCAGGGCTTGGTGTTCGGCTTGTACTTCCATTGAGCGTGAAACAGACAAGACCAGTGCGAAGCCACCCCACTATGTCCGGTCGGGGTGGTTTTTTTGTGCCACTGTTTCGGGATATTGTACCAAGGGTAGGGGGGGGGATTGTGCGGGGGAACCACGATGGTTGCCCAGTACCGTGCTATAATGGTTCCCAAAAGAAAAGAACTCACCCTGCCTGACAAACACAGGGGTGAGCCTTTCCGCAACATTGAATGCTGAAGGTATTGTACCAGAAGATACCCGATATGCCCACACCTACCAGCGACAACCAGGATTCCTATGCACTTATTGACCGCCTCATGCGCCTCGTCAACCTGTTGCGATATGAGCGGTTGAGCATTGCTGACATGCTCGCCAGGATGCCAGACCATTACCCGCATAGCGACACGGGCCGCCGCAAAGTTCGCCGCGATATACACAGCCTCGAACGGTTGGGGTATCGGTTTGAGCGACAGGGACGCCCGGCCCATTTTGTGCTCCTCTCCAATACTCCCATTCTCTCCGACGAGGATGTGCAGACCCTGGCGGCCCTCCGCGATACATTCACTGACCAGCATCCCCTGGCGGCCCGCGTTCACCGCCTGATAGCTACCCTCACCCGCAACCTGTCCGACGAACAACAACGTATCTGGCAACGTCGCATCGCCTTGCGTATGGATCTTACCCCCGCGCTCAACTACGAATCCTGTGCAGGGTTGCTGTTCTGGCTGAATGATGCGATTGGCAATCGTCGTCAAATTGGGTTCTTGTACCATGCCAAAGGCCGCCAGAACCCCCGATGGCACCCGCGGCTCGATCCCTACGAAATTGAATACACAGACCGGCAGTTTACCCTGATAGCCTATAGCTATGAGTATCACAAAGTTCTCTCCTTCCGATTGAATCGGATTGTGCAAGACCCGGCGCAGCAGTCGCCCCAACTCCTCCCCAATATGCAACAGCCACGGCGCGAGCGCCGCGCTATCCACTTTACCTATCGCTTGCCGGCCTCGTTTGCTGATGGCGGCGTGAGCGAACGGTTTACGATCCATTCGGTTGTCTACGAGGGTGAGTGGGTGGTGGTGCAGGCCAGCGATACTAGCGAGTTTCGTATTATCCGGGTGCTGCTTGGCTACGGCGAACATGCGTTGCTGCTGGATGGCCCGCCCACGCTGTTGGAGCAGATGCGCCAGACGGTGGAAAAGATGGGCCGGTTGTATGGGGATGGAGAAAAATAAGCGGTGAAACCTATAAATCGGACGTACTATGTCCGTTCATAATGCTACACTGAGATCAGCGAACCATGAGATAGTACAAACAAAGGAGCTATGGCTATGACCGAAAACGACATCGCTACCACCCATACCACCCCCGACGCTGCCGCCATCAACCTGCTACTTGGTATTCCTCCCGACGAGGATATTATCTTTGCCAATTACCTCGACTACGCGGCCAATGATGGACTATTGCCCTACAAAGCTACCATTCACTATGGCACAGGCAAACCCGGCGAATCGCTGTATACCCACATTCTCAACGGCATCGGTATTCTTGACCAGGTACGCCGCCTGCTCTCCCTCACCGACACCGAAACCCAGGTACTCTTTACCGCCTACACCCTGCACGACATCAACAAGATGGAGACTGATGGCGACATTGCCAGCTATCGCAACCTGGCCGTCCGCGAACGTGTTGAGCCAAAGATCAGTGATCTTCGGCTCAATTGTTTTTTTCCAGAGTACGAATCCTACCTTGAGGACATGCTCCTGCTTATGCGCCAGCACTCCCGCCACCATTTTGTCGGCACTCCAGATATGCTTGATTTGCGGCGGGCCGGACGCTACGGCCTGGACATGGCACGGCTCAAGCAATTGATCCACCTGATACGCGGGGCCGACAATGTAGACCTCTCGGACACTCTGGAAGAGCAGCGCCACAAAGACATTTTCTTGTACGAACTGAATGTAGCCAGCGAGACGCAATACACCTTTGTCAGGCATCGTATAGCCGAACAGCGCGGTAGCTTCACCAATATCATGCACAACGCTACCATCGCAGTGCTGAAAGAACGGTTTGGCCTGGTGCCGCTGCTGCTCTACCCGGAGGGTGTCGCCTACCTCTGCCCGCGGGGGCAGGAGCCGGCCATGGATGAAACGCTGTTCTCAGCGATTGCCGCGCGGGCCGCCGAGGTCATCAACACGATGAACAGCGAAGGTTTTGAGAGCTTCATCGAGCCCGCCAATATGGGTATCAAGATAGACCGCAAATGTCTAGAACTCGGTATCCCGTTTGCGCGTCTGTTTGGCGTCGTAGAAGCAAAAATTGAAAAGCGGGCCTACAAAGCCGATAAGCGCGAACAATTGGCCCGTGATGCCCTGCGCCGCACCCGCGAGGCGATGGCAAAAGGGACTGTTCCGCTCGAAGCCACCCCCCGCGACACGTTGGAAGCGTTACTGGAAGCGGGCCCCGTGCCCCAGACCGCCGAACGCCTGCGCGTGGGAGAACTGCTTCGCACCTACTACATTTTCGTCAAAGAACACTTCAGCACCGAGGTAGCCGATCCCTGGCACCACCTCTACCAGATGCTTGACATCCCCCCGGAGCGCCAGGCCGTCTATGCCTTGTTCGAGGCCCGCCTGGATCGCGCCTATGCTGTCGCCGCTGGTGAGGCGCTCCCCAACGATGAGATACGCGAACGCATCACAGCGGATGGCGACATATTGATGCAGCGCAACCCTATGGATGACCCGCGTCAATCGCTGCTCTACCGCTATGGACAACAGGTGATTGTGTTGGATGGGCAGACCGCGCACCCCGATACCTTTGCCGCCGCCCTTCCCAACTACATCCAGCAAAAGCACCACCAGTGCGTACAATGCAGCTTGCCGCTTCCCACCATGCCCTGGATCAGCGGGGATGTGCGCTCCGACATCAAAGTCAACGTCTTTTCCAACCGCCTGCGGGGTGGGCCGGGCGAACCAAAGAAACAAATCTGTGGTATCTGCCAGATGCAATTTCTGGCCGAAAAGCTGAACTACCCCGAAGTGCGCGGCGAACAGACCGTCTATCTGCACATGTTCCCCTACTCCTTCCAGACCGAGCCATTTGTTCAGGGCTTGCGCCAGCGCATTCAGCAAATTACGCAGCAGGATATGCTGGCGTTGCGGATTGACGCGCTCGACCAGGAAGTTCACCGTATTGCAAATGGGGCGCATACCACACTCAATTTTGCCACACGCACAAAGGAAAACAAAGCGCAACCCTTCGGTATCTATATGCCGCGCTATAGCGAAACGATGGGTGGCGTTATGACCTTGCCCATCAATGCTGCTGGCGACAACGATACCGAGAAATTCCTGTTTGTGGTGCAATACGCGCTCCTGCTCCAACGCCACTTTGGAAGCAAGGTACTGGTCAGCGCCGCCGTAACCCCCCCGTTGGCCGGTGGGGCGTTTGACGATGTGTATTTCGACCTGACCCCGCTCAGTTGTCGGGGACTCATTCGCCAGAACAATTACCGCGAGTACAAAGGTGATACCCAGGAAGACGGTACCCTGCGACACCTCCACAAACAACTGAGGTGGCTCCACGCCATTCAGCACCACGCTCTCACGCGCACCAACAAGCCGCTGGTGGAACTGGTGCAAGCGATGGCGGTTCATCCGCTCCGCGTGTTTTACGCCGCTGAAAAGCTGGCCGAAGAACGCGCTGGCAAGAGCGGTTCGGCGGGATGGACTATGCAGGCTATAGCAAACGATGTTCGAGAATTGGCTTTGAGTATAGGAGAAACAGAGATGACAGAACTGGATACCCACCTCCAACGGTTAGCAAAGACGGCCTGGCAGGGGCACCTCCGCGGCAAGTCGTTGGAGAAAAACTCGCTTATGGCCCCGATGAACGAGGTGCTACGGAAGGTAGCCCTGCTCGGGCCAGAGTTGAATGTCGCGGTTGTGCAATCTGCCGCAACCCAGGAATTGTACGACCATATCGAACGGATACACCAGTCGGGCGGTAAACGCTTATTCAATGCCTGCGAAGACTTTACCAGGATCTTTTTCGATGACATTTTCCACGGGGTCTACCAGGGCCGCCAGGCCCGCCTGCTCCACCACGAGAAAACCTTGCGCTCGGCGTTTCACTTCTACATCCGCAAGCAGATACCCTCCAAAACGAAGGCATCGGACGACGGAACGCCAGACGACGGAACGCCAGAGGACGGAACACCGGACGAAGAAATGAACCATAGAAAGGAAGAAGCATAACCCATGAGTATTCTTGATACCTACCGTGACCGATTGTTGGAACGCTATAACCCCTACCCACATGGACGCTACGTGAGCCTCTTGCTGCTGCGCCATGTCGAATCGGAGGCTATCTTTCGCACCGAAGGCAGCGGCGAGCCGTTGAATAAGGAGTTTGTCTTTGCGGGCGAACGTTCGGGAGATAATGCCTTGATTCAGCGTGTCGTTATCAGCAAGCGCAAGCAAACCGCCGTTGAGCGCCGTCTGGGCCGCGAACTCTTGCGCGAGCACGGGTTGCTCCACCCCGCTGGCAAGGGCAAAAACAAGGACAAGGCCGGGGAGCAGGTCTGCTCGCTCAATACCAACAACCCTTGCGAAACCTGTATTGATTGTATGGTCTATGGCTTCGCGGCCGGCGGTGGTGGGGCGCAGCGTTCGCGGGTCATCACCGACGACGCCTTCAGCCTGCATGCGGCCTCGGAAGTGGTGGGGACGCGCCAGTTCAACGCGCTGTATGACAACAGCACCATGCGAAATCCGGAGACGGGCGAAGCCTCGCACAGTATTGGAACCGATGAGTATGTCCGCCCGGAGACGGTCTTTTTCGACATCCAGACGCTCAAAGATGTGACCGCCGACGAGCTGTGCTATGTGCTTGGCAATGTGCTACGGGCCACGCGCTACGGGGCCATCTCCTCGCGCATTGGCAAGATACGCAATCACATTCTGATGGTTGCCTTCAGCAATTGCGAAATCTTCTCCAACCTGGAATGGGTGCAACAAACCTATGACCGTTTGCGTGGCGATTCCCACGAAGCTGCGTTTCCGCTACACATCACCGACATCAGCCAGGCGGCCCGCGCTGCGGCCGAGTCGCTCCGCGAACGGGTGGTTGGCCCGGTGACGTGGCTATCGGCGGACGAGGTGGGGCAACTGGTGCGCGAGATAGGCGATCTCTACCGCGACCCATCGCAGGTGGCGGCGCTGCTCAAGCGCCTGGATAGTAGCTATGCCCGCTCGAATACGTAGGAGGCTTGTATGCCACACATTTACCGTTGTACGCTGCGCGTGCTGGAAACGACCTTTTTCAGCACGCGCGAGGTCAGCGACCTGTACCAGACCGAGCCGTTTATTGGGCATCTCGCGTTGTGCTATGCGCTTGGTCTGGCTCCGGTGCGCTACGCCAACGATGGCACAATCCACTATCAGCAGGATTTTGCCGCGCTGAACGAGCAGGGTATCTATGTTACCCCCGCGACCCTGCTCAACCCACGCTACACGCTCGAATCGTTTAATGCCCAGACAGAGGGCTACTGGTCGGCGATGGGTAACAATACGCTGGTGACTGTGCCGCCGGGCGGGTGGGCTGTGCGTGACAGCAAAAGCTGGTATATCTCGGATGGCTCGGACAAAGCCCGCAAGAAGGGGCCGGAGAACCGGCCGCAGTTCGGGCGTATCCGTGCGCTGGCTATTGGCAATCGGGCCCAATTCTTCGTGGTGAGCGAGCGACCACAGGATTTTCCGCGCTATCTGCGCCTGGGAAAGTGGATGAGCAAAGCCCGGTTGGAAGCGGTAGAACCGCTCAACATCAAGGACGAATCATCACAGGGAAGCATTCCCTTCCTCCTTGCCGCTCCCGACCTGCCAGCGGATATGTCGCTGCTCGCTTTTGACCTGTTGAACGTGGCGCCGGTGCCGCTGGTGCGTGCGGCGGTGGTACAGGGGCCCTGCTACCAGTTGGAAGAAAAAATAATCTTGCCACGCGGCATGAAGTTTTGTCTGGAGGATAGCTCATGACGACCATCACCTTACGGGCCCACGAGGAAAAATTGGCCCCACCCGATGCCATCGCCGATTATCGCGGCGATGGCCGGTTGCTCTACCATCAGGTGCGTACCTATGAAGCATTGCAGCACACGCCTCTGGTGATGAACACCTACCCGACGGGCACGGGAAAGACGGTGGCGGCACTGCTGCGCTTGCTCCACCCGCACCAGCGGCCGGGAAATACGCTGCTGATTGCCCCCACCAATGCGCTGGTGGAGCAGCACCACGCCGATACCCAGGCGTTTATTGAGCGGAACGGACTGGAAATGCGGGTCTTTTCGGCGGATGCCCAAAAGCGCAAGGCTTTCGCGCCAACATTGCGGGCCGGTGAGGGCTTGCAACGGTTTATGAATAACCCGCTCACGTTTGCCGATGCGCTTGGCTTGCCAGACGAAACCCAGAAATACCCCTTTGTGCTGGTCACAAACCCGGATATTTTCTATCTCGCGCTCTACTTTCAATATAGCCCCAAAGACCGGCGCAATATGTTTCAATCGCTCATCAGCCGGTTTCAGTATGTGGTGATTGACGAGTTTCATTACTACGACAGCAAACAATTTGCCAGCTTTCTGTTTTTCTTCAATCTCTGGAAGCTCTGGGGGTATTTTGATAGTGTTGATACCAGGGTGTGTTTGCTATCGGCAACGCCGCGCCGCGAGGTCTACCACTACCTGGGGCGCGTGTTTGGTGAGCGGGGGTGGGCGCTTGTTGCTCCCGACAATGAACCCCCCGAAGCAGCGACGCTGGAAACCATCCCAACCCTGACCGAACTGCGTATGACCATCGTTGCGGGGCGCGTTGACGAGTGGGTACAGCAGCAGCAGCAAGAGGTAGCAGCATGGCAGGCCGCCGACCTGGATAGCGCCATCATTAGTAGTTCGCTTGGCCGCATTAGCCGTATCAACCATTGCTTGGGTACGCTTGATCCGTTGCCGGTGCGGATTACCGGGCCGGAGCCGCCAGCGGAGCGACAACGGGTTCGGCCGCTGGTGCTGGCTACGTCTACGGTAGACATCGGCTATAACTTTGGGCGACCGGGGAAGCCGCGTCAGAGTATTGATCGGTTGGTGTGTGATGCGCGGTTTGGGGACGAGATTACGCAACGGATTGGGCGGGCCGGGCGTGTGTTGGGGCGGGCGGAAACAGCCATTCCGAGCGAGGCGATTGTAGTGGTTGGGGACGATGCCGCAGACGAGTTGAAGGCCTATGATGGGCAGTGCCTTTCGCGGGGGGAGTGGGCCGCGCTGGTGCAGGGGCTTGAGCATTTGCCGCCGAAGCATCAGCTTGATGCGTATATTGCGTCGTATGCGCTCCGCGAGGCGTTTTATCCTCT
Source organism: Chloroflexaceae bacterium (assembly GCA_034437375.1). Classification (GTDB taxonomy): domain Bacteria; phylum Chloroflexota; class Chloroflexia; order Chloroflexales; family Chloroflexaceae; genus JAAUSY01. Next base: position 53,000 of record DAOTUK010000149.1, read on the forward strand.
CTTCCAGGTGTGCAAAACGGCGTCGCCGGACATGGAGTGGGAGGTGGAAGCGGAGTTGTTCCAGACGATGCGCGCGGTTTTTGCCCCCAACAGCAAACAGAAAGCAGGTGGTCTGCGGGCGTCGTATAGGGATTATGAACAGTACCGCTCATGGCTCAATCTGTCGGAGCCGCAACGCTGGTCAATGAGCAATGATTGGGATAGGAAACGCCTGGTGCGTATTGTGGCCAATTTTCTGGCGTGGCATTTGTCGAAACCGGGGCAACAGCAAGACCCGGATTTGGAATTTGCCCGGTCGAAGTTGCCGACAATTCAGCGCGTGGCCGCATCGAAGCGCACGGTAGAACAGTTTGTTGAGGCGCAGGTGGCGTTGACGAAGGCGTTGTTTTCTTTCCGCGAGGCGTGGCAGGGGCCGGTGGTGGGGGTGTACGATCCCCGCCACTTGCTTTCCAGCGAGGTGGTGAATCAGTATGACCTGCTGCATATCCTGTCCAACTATCAGGTGGATTTGTTTGGGAGCTATCACGAATTTGTGCAGGCGAGCGGCGGGGGTGCTACGTTGGGTACCTCTCTGCCGCTCTATCTGGAGCTGTGCGATTTTCGGGAACCGCGCCTCACGATTGGATTTCACTATGACAGCTCTTTGGACAAGGTGGAATTTGAGCAGTATTACTGCCGCCAGGTGGTGGCGTTGCGGGGGTTTCGTCTGGATGCTGCGGAGATTGGAACACAGACGAAGGTTCCGTTTGCTCCGCAACTGAATGCGTTGGTGAACGAGGATTGGATACCTTGTCTGATTGTTGAGGAGGCGTACCAGGGGGGCTTGTTGCGGAAGGTGCGCGGGTCGCCCTTTTATGCGCGGGTGTTGACGGTAACGTTTCCGAATGGGAGTAGCGCACTGTACAAGATGGTGACGGGGAGTGCGGCGTTGCATGTGTTTGCGGCGCTGGTTGGTTATTTTAAGGCGGTGGAGCGAGCAACTGATGCGTGTTGCATTATTCTGTAGGAGTACTTTATGACAGACCATCCGGATCTCTATGCGTTGGTATTGCGCCTCCAGCCGGAGCAGGGGCGCGGGCCGCTTGCGGTAAATGGGCATGGTGTGCATGCGCTGTTTTTGGAACTGGTGCGCCAGGTTGATGCGGAGCTTGCGAATGCGTTGCACGCCGAGGCGTTGAGCAAGCATTTCACCGTGGCGGCGCTGCCGCCCTATGGCAAGCGGTTGCCGCTTGAGGTGCGTGTGACGTTGATGCAGAGTACGTTGTTTCCGCCCCTGACGCGGGCGTTGTTGGAGCAGAGCGTACGCCCGGCCTTGCGTCTGGGGTCTACGTCGCTGGTGTTGGCGGATGTGTGCGGTACGCCGGGGAGCCATACCTGGGCGGGCTATACCAGTTTTGCCGAGTTGTCCCGCAACGTGCAGCCGGCGCGGGTGTTGTCGCTGCGGTTTTTGACGCCAACGTTTACGACGCAGGGGACAATGGCGGGGAGCAATAAGCAGCGGTTGAATGTGTTGCCGTTGCCCGATGCGATGTTTGGGAGTCTGGCGCGGCGCTGGAATAATTTGGCGCCGCCAGACATCCCCATGCCAGACCAGGCCGAGGTGCAGGCGCTGTGTCGGGATGTGCTGGTCAGGCAGCATCAGGTTGAGACGGTGGCGCACTCGTTGCGGCGGAATGTGCAGATTGGGTTTGTTGGTATGGTTCGGTATGAGGTGCCGGATGATTCCGATACGCAATCTGTGTTGACGCTGCTGGCGGATGCGGCGTTTTATCTGGGGGTGGGGGCGAAGACGACGCAGGGGATGGGGGTTTGTCGTCGCCTTGCTCCGGAGGAGTAAGTGCGACCGGAGGTGGTAACAAATGGATATTTCAGAGTATATACCGTTGGCGATGATCAATGCGCTGGCGTATTGTCCGCGCCGGTTTGTGTATGAGTTTGTCCAGGGGGAAATGTTGTTGAATGCGCATGTGGTGGAGGGGACGCTGCGCCACGAGGGGATAGATCTGGGGGGGAGCGCTGCTGTGGGGGAGGCGATGCAGCAACGGCGCATGTATGTGTGGAGCGAGCGTCTGGGTCTGGCTGGTTTTTGCGATGTGGTGGAGGAGCGCCATGGGAAGGTGTATCCGGTGGAGTATAAGAAGGGGCGACCGGGCCGGTGGCAGAGCGACCATGCACAGCTTTGTGCCCAGGCTATTTGTCTGGAGGAGCGTCTGGGGCTTGCGTCGCCGATAGAGGAGGGGGCTATTTTTTATTTTGCGGTGCGGCGGCGGGAGGGGGTGGCGTTTACGCCAGAACTCCGCGCTGAGGTTGCTCGGCTTGCGGGGGAGGCGCATCGGCTTGCGGCGGCGGACGATTTGCCGCCACCGATTGATCATAGGGCGAAGTGTCGGGATTGTTCGTTGCAACCGCTGTGTTTGCCGGATGAGGTGCGCTTGCTGGCGCCGGCGGGTGGGGCGGGGGAGTCCAGGTTGAAGCGGCGCGGTGGTGGGGTGGTGCGGTGGGAGGATGAGGTATGAGTGTTCCGCTGGTTGCGGTTGATAGTCGGCAGTATGCGGAGGGTGTGGAGGTGGTTATGGCGACGTTGTATTTGACAGAGCAGTATAGTGTGGTGAAGGTGGAGGGGGAGGCGTTGCGGGTGGATATGCCGCGGGAGCGGGGGGGCCGCGAGCGGGGGAAGGTTGTGCGTGTGCCGTTGGCGAAGGTGGATCAGGTGATGGTGTTTGGGGAGGTGACGTTGACGACGCCGGCGTTGCAGATGTTGTTGGAGCGCCGTATTGCGGTGCATTATTTGTCTGCGTATGGAAAGTCGTTTGGGACGTTGACGGCTGATCCGGCGCGGAATGGGTTGTTGCGGGTGGCGCAGTATGGGTTGTATCGGGATAGTGAGCGGTGTTTTCGGGTGGCACGGCAGATGGTGGCGGGGAAGTTGTTAAATATGCGGACGGTGTTGTTGCGCTATGCCCGCGACCGGGGCGAGGAGGGGGC
>DAOTUK010000150.1:0-1608 GCA_034437375.1 Chloroflexaceae bacterium
CACACGCTACCCCCCCCGCCCCCCCCAGACCCCAACCCCACAGCCAGCACCCCAGACCAACCAGACCCAACTGCTGGCCATCGCCGCCTCCACCGGCGGCCCGGCCGCCGTCCAGACCGTACTGGCCAGCCTGGGTAGTGCCTTCCCGCTCCCCGTGCTAGTTGTCCAGCACATCTCGCGCGGCTTTGTCCAGGCGCTGGTTGACTGGCTCAATACCACCATCCCCCTGCCAGTCCGTATCGCCCACCAGCATGAGCCAATGCAACCCGGCACAATCTACCTACCCCCCGACGACCACCACCTGTTGACCGAAACAAGTACCACCATCGCCCTACAACCCGGCACAGAGCACGACCGCTACTGCCCATCGGCAAACAACCTGTTCCACTCGGTAGCCAGAACACACGGCAAGCGAGCCATCGGGGTCATCCTCACCGGTATGGGCGACGACGGCGCCGACGGCCTCAAAGCATTGCACACCACCGGCGCCCACACCATTGCCCAGGATGAAGCCAGCAGCGTTGTCTATGGTATGCCCCACGCCGCCGTTGAAATTGGCGCTATCAACCGCATCGAGTCTATTACCCATATTGGCCCCGCTATCCTCAACCACCTGGGCATCAATACAAGAAGCACCACATAGGAGTATCCCACCCGATGGAACAACAACTAACGAATGAGCTCTATATGCTCTTCCGCAACCTCCTCCAGGAACGCAGCGGCCTCTATTACCCCGAACACAAACGCGACGACTTGAACCATGGACTCAACCTCGCGCTCAAAACAACCAACCACCGCAACCTGGCCGAACTCTACACCGCAGCCATCGAAGACGACGAAACCTGGGAAATTGTGCTGGAACATTTGACGATAGGAGAAACCAGCTTTCTACGCAACAAACCCCAGTTTGAAGCCCTCCAGAAGCACATCGTCCCCGACTTGATTACCCGCCGCAGCGATATTCAAAGCCTGCGTATCTGGAGCGCCGGGTGTGCCACCGGGGAAGAACCCTACTCTATGGCCATCCTGCTACACGATACCCTCCCCAACTTGAGCCAGTGGCACGTTAGTATTCTGGCAACCGATATTAACCCCGCATTTCTGGCGCGGGCCCGCGAGGCCCTCTATGGCAACTGGTCATTCCGCGACACCCCACCGAGCTTGAAAGACCGCTTCTTCACACCCGAACAACGCCGCTGGCGGCTCGACCCGACCATCCGCGCAATGGTCACATTTGCGCGAGTCAACCTTATCGAGCCCGTCTACCCCTCCTTTAACAACGGCACCTGCGCCCTGGACATTATCCTCTGCCGCAATGTAACCATCTACTTTGACGAACAAACCACCCGTACCATCGTACAACGCTTCTACAAAGCCCTGTCGCCGGGCGGCTGGCTGATTGTCGGCCACTCCGAACCACAGGCCAGTATCTACCACCAGTTCGAGGTACACAACTTCCCCAACACCGTTGTCTATCGCAAACCACTGAGCGCCCCCTACTTCACCATCGAACCAACCCCCCAACCCTTGCATATCCCGGCAACCCCCATACAACCACAGCCAGTCCACCTCCCCATACCCCAACCACCCCTCCCCACCCCCACCATC
>DAOTUK010000151.1:0-1958 GCA_034437375.1 Chloroflexaceae bacterium
GCCCCCGCCGCCCACGGCTACCCCCCCACCCGAAGAACCCGACGGCGGCGAGGATGGGTTGGAGGAGGAACCCGAACCAACCGCGACGCCCGAACCAACCCCGCTACCGTACGATGTGCTGGCCGGCGAAATTCAGTGGCGCACCGCCGATAGCCCGGTCGTGCTCAGCCGCACAGTGCAGATAGCGCCCGGCTCGCGTCTCTTCATTGAACCGGGCGTTGAGGTGCGGCTAGATTGGGGCGCGGCGCTGATAGTTGACCAGGCCGAACTGCACGCCCTGGGCACACCAGAGCACCCCGTGCGCTTTGTAGCCAACACGGGCCGCCGGTGGGACGGTATCTTTGGCGAGCCGGGCAGCGTAATTGTGTTGGACAATACCGAGATACGCCAGGGCGGGGCCAGTGGTACCGTCCTGATGAGCAAGGAGGGTGAGTTGACCGTTCAAAGCTCACAAATTACCGATAATGGCGGTACCATCCTCACGGTAGATAGCCGCGTCGAGATGCGCGATAGCCGCGTCTTTGGCAACGACTTGCCCTATGGCGGGGCGCTCAACGCTACCTACAACGCCGGTAATACGCTCACGCTGCATAGCAATCGTCTGGGCGGCAACCGTATGAGCGAGGGCGCTTCTACGGTCGAAGTAAAGCACCACAACAACTATGACGTGCTGGTGATGGACGTTCAGGGCAACCACCTCATCAACGAGCGCGACCGCGACGGAGCCAATCTGCTGATTAGCACCAATGGCCCGTTGGAAGGTACGCTCAGTTGTAACTCGCTTGTTGGCGGCAATACCGGCCTGCGTCTGCGCACCGAAACCACCCAACACCCGGAGATGAACCTGGCCATCTTTAACAATCGCCTGGACAATCACGTGCCCCAGATTGTCCCCGAATATATAGACAAGGGTATTGGGCGCGGCGCGACCAGCGAAATAGCGCTCAATATGGAGCAGAACTGGTGGGGCGAACGCTCCGGCCCCTATGTCCCCCACGGCAACCCCAAGGGCAAAGATGACCCCTCCTTCCGCTATGGGGTCGAGGGCAATTCGGAAGGGCGGGGCGAGGCCGTGGGCAACAATATTTCCTATGAACCGTGGCTCACCGAGCCACCCGCATGTGTGCCCTGGAACCCCTAGCCAATACAGGAGCGCTTCGTTATGGTACATATTCGCCAGACTATGGCCCTGTTGTTGTTTATCGGTATGCTGATAGCCGGCAGCGCCCCCCACCCCACCCGTTCCCAGAGCGACCAGCGCTGCTTTGCCGAAACCGGCTACTGTATCGCCGGGCGTATCCGCCAGTTCTGGGAGCAAAACGGGGGCCTCCCTGTCTTTGGCTACCCCATTAGCTCACAACAGCACGAAGCGATTGAGGGACAGACGCTTCAGGTGCAATGGTTCCAGCGCAACCGCCTGGAATTGCACCCCGATAACGCCCCGCCCTACGATGTGCTGATCGGGCGGGTGGGGGTAGATATGTTGGAACGGCAGGGGCGCGACTGGCGTATCTTCCCGAAAGACGAGTCCCGCCAGGGGTGCCGCTTCTTTGAGGATACCGGCCATACCATCTGCGGCGACATCCTGTCCCACTGGCGCGCGCATGGGTTGGAGCTTGATGGGCAACCGGGCAAGAGCGAGGCCGAAAGCCTGGCCCTCTTTGGCAAGCCTATCAGCGAGGTGCGCCAGGAAAATCTGAACGGCGAACTGTTTATGGTGCAATGGTTTGAGCGGGCCCGCTTTGAGCAACACCCTGAAAATGACCCGCCCTACCACGTGCTGCTTGGTCTGCTTGGCGAGGCGCTCTATGCCCCCGCCGCCGCAAAAGTCAAGACCCGTTTCCCTCATCCTCCCGCAGCCGCAGCGTCGATCGACCACCGAAAAAGCCGTCGGAGGCGTGATTGACGCATTCGCAAAAACCCGCTCACGCGCCGCTGGGGACGATATAACCTGTTGA
>DAOTUK010000152.1:0-5620 GCA_034437375.1 Chloroflexaceae bacterium
TGTCGAACGTGGCGGTATCGTTCGTGGCATACTGCTCGTAACCGGGGCCTTTATTGTCCTGGCGCTCTTCATCATTCTGATCGGCCAACTACCCATTGTCCCCCAGGTAGTCGGCTTTACCGGCCAGGGCGAATGGCAAGATGTGCTGGCCGAAGATGAGGCTATTCTGAGCAGCTATGGGTGGGTGGAGCCTGAGTCGGGTATTGTTAGAATACCCGTCAAAGAGGCGATGAAGATCGTCGAAGATGAAGGATTGCCCGCCCGCCCGCTCGAAGAAGTACCGGCTGGCGAAACTGAAGAAGAAGAGGCCGGGGGCGAGAGCCAGGGGAGAGAAATTCCGGCTGATGAAGAAGGCGACGAGACGCCTACCGAGGAAGCCGGGGCGGACGAGGCAGACGAGACGCCGACCGAAGAAGCAGAACAATAAAAGCGCCGCAAGCCGAAACACCGTTGAGCGCACCCAGGTGGTGCGCTCTTTTGCTATACCCCCTTACCGGCCACGCGGCCACGCATAGAGCTACACCCGTGTGCAGGACATGCCCCCATCCACCACAATGGTTGTTCCGTGGATGTACGCCGCCTCTTCGCTGGACAAGAAGAGGATAGCCGACGCTATTTCATCGGGTTGGCCAATACGCCGCTTGGGAATACGCTTGAGAAAGAACTCTGCCCGCGCCTCATCCGTCAACATATTGCGCGTCAACCCCGTTAATACCATCCCCGGTGCAACCGCATTCACGTTAATATTGTGCTGGGCCACATCTACCGCAACCCCCTGGGTCAACATCTTCGCCGCAGCCTTGCTTGTGCCATAGATACTCTGGGCCGGGGCGGCCATTTCGCCCATCACGGACGTTACGTTAATAATCTTTCCATAATCCTTTTCAATCATAATAGGCACAACAGCGCGACAGAAAAGAAAAATACCCCGTACATTCGTATCCATAACGCGATCATACTCGGCCATATCCATCTGGGGAAAGGGGACAAACTGCCCGGTACCAGCATTATTTACCAGAATATCAATCGTGCCAAACATCTCAACGGTGGCCTGAACAAACGCATTGACGTGTTCCGGATTGCGCACATCTACGCGCTGCATAAAACACTCGCTCCCAGTTTCGCGCACAGCAGCACACGTTTGCTCCAACCCTTCCAGATTTGTATCGCCACAAACCGCCAGTTTGGCCCCCTCGCGGGCAAACTGATACGCCGTTGCTTGCCCAATCCCCGATGCAGCACCAGTCACAATAGCCACCTTCCCTGTAAAGCGTGGCTCGCGGTTGGTTGTGTCCTGATAACCGCTCATGTTGCGTTACCCTCCTGAAACATCATATACGATACCGTACCATTCTCGCTGGTACGGACAGACAACCATCCACCCTGACTTGCCGTGCTCTGTAATGGTCTGCTCACTGCTGGCCCGTCCTGGACAATGCCATGCATCATTCCAACAGTCACACAACTATGGAAATGACAGATCTTAAAAAAGTTCCTGGATTATCCGTGCAGCTCTGGGCGGCTCGTATCCATAATCACTTCATGCATTTCGACATGGTTTGGACCGGTTGAAGCGCCCTCTGGCAACCCCTGGGCATGCGCTTGCTTGAAAGCGTCAGACTTTTTCCACATTTCGAAGTGTTCATACGAGTCCCAAAGTGTTACAATAATATATGGGTCGCCTTCTTTCATAGGGCGCAGTACCTGGTTTAAAATAAACCCTGGCATATCATCAATCAAGCCAGAACGGCTCCGGAAGCGTTCTTCCAACGTAGCGGCATGCTCTGGGGTTACATACAGACGATTAGAAACAGCTATCATCTCAGAATCCTTTCCTGGTATGTCGGGCAAACACGAGGTAAAGAATAGCATAGCTCTAGAGTCTGTGCAACTACGATAGGCGGCCGTACCGTGTCGCGCTGCTTTATCTGTCAAAATAATGTGATAATATATAGGGGGCCGGTTTTTTTGAACCAGCCACCGCCGTAGGGATACTGCAAGCGCCATACTGAGAAGACGCGACAAAGGAACTAGAGACACCCCAGGGTTGAGGGGAAAAAAAATCGTATGATTGCTCCCAAAACGATCTTACAGAATCGCTACCAGATTATAAGCCGTATTGGACAGGGGGGGATGGGATCTGTGTACAAGGCCATTGATACCCGTCTCCATGCGACGGTGGCCCTGAAAGAGACTCTCTTCACTGATAGCTCCATGCAGAAGGCTTTTGAGCGCGAGGCAAAATTGTTGGCTCGCTTGCGACACCAGGCTCTCCCAAAAGTCATTGACTATTTCTTTGAAGGCAATGGTCAGTTTCTGGTGATGGAATATGTAGATGGTGATGATATGGCTACGCGCATGGAGCGCAGCGGGGGGGGCTTTCCCCCCGATAAGATTGTGCCCTGGGTTTTGCGCTGGGCCGATCAACTGCTTGGGGCCCTGGAATACCTCCATGAACAGGAACCGCCGGCCATTCATCGTGATATTAAGCCGCAGAATTTGAAGTTGACCCCCCGCGGCGAAATTATCTTGCTGGATTTTGGCCTGGCCCGGGGCGGCCTGGGCGATGTTTCGACCGTGACATCGCGGGGGAATGTCGAAGGCTATACCCCAAACTATGCGCCGTTGGAACAGATACGGGGCTCTGAGCCCGATCCGCGCAGCGACCTGTATTCGCTGGCCGCCACGCTCTACCACTTTCTCACCGGGCAAAAACCGCCGGATGCGCTCACCCGCGCCGCCAGTTTGCTGAACAGCCAGCCCGACCCCTTGCGCCCGGCCAACGAGTTGAATACCCATGTGCCCTGGTCGGTGGCCAGTGTGCTGCATGGCACAATGTCGCTGAACCCCGAAAATCGCCCGACCAATGCATCTATTATGCGCAAGGCCTTGAAAGAGGTGCGCTATAACCAGCAGGCCGCGGGGGCAGCGGGCCCAACCCAACAGCTTGGCACGCCGGGAAGCCCCGTTATTACCCAGAATTTGCACGTATCGGCGCAGCATCTCACCGTCACCGGCCCGGCCTCGGAACAGGAGTCGAAGGCATCCTCTACCAGCCGGCTCAAGTTTAGCGAGCCGGCTGGTTCACTGCTCCGTACTGTGACGACGGGGAGCCAGATCCTTTCCGTCGCCTTTAGTCCTGATGGACAAACGGTGGCGGCGGCTGGTGAAGATAATGCTATCGGTGTGTGGATGATAGAAGATGGCCGCTTGTTGTGTTCGCTCGAAGGCCATACCAACCCGGCCCGCAGCATTGCCTTTAGCCCCGACGGAAAATATCTCGTGTCGGGCAGTGGCGATGGCACGATCCGGCTCTGGTTTGTCGAGGATGGGGCCGAGCTGTACCAGGCTGAGCTTGATCCGATAGAGAGCGTGGCCTTCAGTCCGGATGGTGCGTTGATTGCTGCTGGCGGGTGGGGCGATGCGGTGTCGCTCTTCCAGGTCCATGACAATGTGTTGGAGAAGGTCGCTGACCTTTCCGCCAGTTTTGTGCATAGCGTCGCCTTTAGCCCCGATAGCACCATGCTGGCCGCGGGGTGTTACGATACTACCATTCGTCTGTGGTTGCTTGAAGGCGATGAATGGAATGAACAGAAGTCGCTGGAAGGGCATACCAACTTCGTTCTGACGGTGGCATTTAGTCCCGATGGGCAACTGCTCGCTTCTGGCGGCGGGGGTACCACTGTGCGCCTGTGGCGTACCCGCGACGGCCGCCAGATAGATACCTTTGACGGGCATGCTAATTTTATTCATAGCGTGGCGTTCAACCCGGCCGGTATGATGCTGGCTACGGGTAGCGCCGATAATACTGTGCGGTTGTGGCGGGTGGAAGATAGCGCCGTATTGCACACCCTCGGAGAGCACGTCAGCGGCGTTACCAGCATCGCTTTTAGCCCGGATGGGTATTTCCTCCTGTCAGGCTCGCGTGATGCCAAAATGCGCCTCTGGCAGGCGCGTGGGGCAGATGATTGATAATGGCCTGGCTCGACTTTGAGCAAGATGGCTTTCTTATAGTGTCACTTCTTTACTGCTACCGCAGTACCATGCGGCCATCTGGCGGGTCGCTACGGTTAGAACGGTGTGCAGCAACGCCTGGAGCGGGAAGGGGTCTGGTTGTTCCCTCCCGTAGCAGGCGAGACGCCAGCGCTCCCGGAAATCCCCCCCCAATTGTGATCAGATACCTGGGGGGCACTGCTCCTGCACTGCCCTGGGCCCTTTGTTTCCTCCATAACCAAAATGTAAGGATGACTATGAGCGACAATTGGAGGATTTATACGCGGAAATTGGGCGGCTGACCACGCAACGCACCTGGTTGAAAAAAAAGCTAGGGAGCCTGAGCCGCGCCGAGCGCCTGGCGTGGATCGAACGCGACGGGTCGGAGCTGCCGTTGACTTTCCAGGCAGATGTGTTGGGTCTCAGTCGGCGCAGTCTCTATTATCAGCCGAAAGGGCCGTCCCCGGAGGAGGGGCCAATCAAGCATCGTATTGACGAAATCTATACCGAGATGCCCGTGTATGGGTCGCGGCGGGGTTGACGCGCTATCTGCTCGACTACAACCAGGAGTGGGCGGTCAAGCTCGACCTCGACCTCACCGCCGAAGCGGAGCAGGCGTCGCGCCAGTTCGGGCTACAGCTTATCAATGGGGTTGCGGGTAGCGGCAAGTCGCTCATTGTCCTCTATCGTGCCCACCTGCTCTGCTCGCTCTTTCCGGGTCGTGCTATCCTGGTGCTGACCCACAACCGGGCGCTTATCCGCGACCTGTCGGGGCGCTACGATGTGCTTGACCCGCACGCGGCATGCGTGCAGTGGAAGACCTTTTTGATGTGGTGTTGCCAGCAGTGGCCGCCCCGCGAGCCATGGTATATGCCGATTGGAGAGCGGCGGCGGCAGGCCGTGCTGCGCGAGGCGTGGATGGCGCACCTCGCCGACACCACGATGACCGAAACGATGCTTGGCGATGAGCTGGCGTGGTTCAAAGACCGCCCGCTTTTCAGCCTGGAAGATTACCTGACCGCCGACCGCACGGGTCGTGGCTTCGGGCTGACCGAGCGCATGCGCGGAACTATATCTTGATAGGAGGTATTATGGCTGATAGAGACTATGAGAGACTTCGTGTGATATTTGCAAAAGCTCCCTGTGATGAACGATTGCGAATCCTTCGCCATGAGATGATGACGCCAATTTCAGGGGCAAAGACATCTGCCGAGTTCCTTGCACAAATGGATATATCGGATGTGCAAGGGTTGCCTGAAGGTTTTACTGACATGCTCGATATTCTCTTAAGAAGTACGAGAGAAATCCATACAACCTTTTTCGCAATGACCGACATCCTTTAATATATTTCATATAATACCATGCATTGTTTGACTATACAGTATGGCCACGAGCGGCTGCGCGGACGCTTCGGGGCCTGGGCGGCCTGAAACTGCGTCTGGTAGCGGTAGGGGCGGTTATAGGTGTACTCGAAGGCGTACCCCTCGGCAATCAGCACCAGGTTGACCAGGCGACCATCGGGCAGCCACACGAAGCGCAGCAACCCCCCGTACTGGTCGGCGTCGCCCTGGCTCTGGTCGGCTTCGAGCAGCACGACCTGCCCTTGCATCAACGCGCTGGCCCGCTC
>DAOTUK010000153.1:0-1770 GCA_034437375.1 Chloroflexaceae bacterium
TATCGGCATCACTACCGCGGTACTGCTGCTTGGCGTGCTGGAACGGGCCCCATGGGGCGAGACATTCTGGGCCACGCTGCATGCATTCGGGGGGAGTATGCTTGGCTTTTTCGTCTCGGTTATCCCTATTCTGCCTATCTTCCACACCTTCATCGAATGGACTATCGGGCTTATTGTGCACCAGGGAAAGTATGGCACGGGCGACCAGGGCATCACCTCACCAGAACAGCTTGGCAGCAACCTGGCCGAACTCTACCGGGCTATACCATTCATTTTTCTCCTGACTGGTCTCTGGTTGCTGGTGCTGGTCGTTATCGTCGTTCTCCCCTATGACCGCGGACCTATCGCTCTCCGGCTCCGGGCTCTGGCCGGTGGCCTGGCAATCCAGATCGGAACAACCCTCCTTATTATCCTGAAACATCCTCGTCCAACCTATTTTCTGGCCATTGTCGCCACATTCCCCATCCTGCTGGCCTTGCTCCACACGCTCTTAGCACCCTATCGCCACCATGCACACCCGTTCTACCTGGCCATCAGTATTGCCGTACTGCTCGGATTTTGTTTCAACCTGTCCCAGACCATTATTCAGCACCAGACTCTGGTGCTTCAAGCCCAGACTGAGCACGCTGTTACCGAACACTTCCTGGAACACTATGCACAACAGATTGACCAACAACGAGATGAATTGACCATCTTGTGGACATACGGGAACTACCACCCGTGCTTTGCGCTCAGTTTTGGCAATACCTATACAAACCTGACGAAAAACGCATTTGCCAGCGAGCTAGATACGTTATGTTCACACGGCGGACGTCTCATTATCTGGAATGATGGATTAACCATCAATCATCACGGTACTTTCACGCCGGTTGAGGATGCGCCATGGGACGTCATCGTTATGAGCAAATTTGCCACTATCGTCTTTCCACGCTATTCTGAACTGGGATTTGTCTCACGTCGGCTTGATGGCAACCGCGCCATTTTCTTTGTCACCCGACAGAATCCGTAACCCACACCGATATTTAGGAGGAATACCCGATGATCAACCCGCCCCCGACCCACTGGATACAGCGCATTGGCATGATCGCCCTGCCGCTCATCTTTGCCGGCTTCTGGGTTTATACCCACGTCATCGTACCGGCCCCCATCCATTACCGCTACGACCCCGAATTTCCCTACCTGATGAGCTCGCTCACGCCCTTCAAAGGACATCTGTATGCCTTCATTGACCACCCCGGCACCCCTCTTGAGGTGGTTGGTACGGCTCTGCTCTTCCTGACCTATCCCTTCATCCCCGGCGGGCACGACGCCTTCATCATGTACCACCTCACCCACCCGGAGACGTTTCTGTCAATGGCACGGGCGCTTCTGACATTGGCCAGCATGGTCTGCGCCGTCCTGCTGATACGCCATACTGTGCGGGTCACCCACTGGATAGATGCGCTGTTTGCCGTGGCGGTGGCGACGTCGTTCTACGCTGTCCACCCCCAGACATTCAATACGCTGATATTCTGGTCGCACAACTCGCTCAACTTCCCGGCAGGTACCCTGCTGCTCTGGTACGTCTTTGCCGTCTTCCGCAGTGACGCCCCCATCCCGCGTTGGAAATTTCTGCTGATGGGCTTCTGGGCCGGCGTGCTCACCGCGACACAGCTTTACTTCCTGACCTGGATTATCGGCATCACTACCGCGGTACTGCTGCTTGGCGTGCTGGAACGGGCCCCATGGGGCGAGACATTCTGGGCCACGCTGCATGCATTCGGGGGGAGT
>DAOTUK010000154.1:0-18743 GCA_034437375.1 Chloroflexaceae bacterium
CCCCACCCTCCCCGACTGGCCCTACGCGCATTGCTACGACGAAACCTTTTGCTGCTCCATCATACGATTTGCCGCTGCTAACAGCGCCTCAACCCGATCTTGCTCGACACCGTCCATTTTCAGCATACGATTGTACAGTTGTACCGTCTGTCCATACTCACCACGTCGCATCAGCATATCCCCAAGCATATAGTAGGCATCAGTATCTTGCTGATTCAAGCCGATAATCTGGTGCAATTCGGCAATGGCGTTGTCATAGTCGCGGCGTTCGGCAAAGATACGGACAATTTCCTTTTTCTCCCGGATAGCGTCGGCCGAACGGAATGCCAGCGTATGCATAATAGCCAGCCATTGCCGGGCTTCAATATCATCGGGCGCTATCTGTACAATTTTATCATACACGGACAACACTTCATCTTGCTTGCCTTGCATCCACAAAATTTCGGCGGCTTGCTGCAAACTTGCTACCGCGTCTTTCAACTGGCCGGCCCGCTTTTGTTGATCGGAGACGCGCAACAACCCTTCAACGCCTTTGTCTGGATAGCCCCGACGAATGTAGAGCCGGGCCAACCGTCCCCCAATCGGGATATTATTGGGCGCGAGCTTGAGCGCATCTTGCAGCGTCTCAATAGCTTGATCCAGGTATTGATGCTCTTCATAATAATTGGCCAGATCGTCAAGTTGGGTAATCGCCTCGTCCAATTTGCCTTGCCGAAAGAAAATATCGGCCAGCTTCATGTAGATGGCCCGGTCGTAGGGCAGCAAGCGTTGCGCTTCGCGCAGGGCTTGTTCGGCGCCGGGTAGGTCATCACTGGCGGCGTAGGCTTCGGCCATCCGCCGCACCAGATCGCCCTGGGAGAGGGGCCGCGCAAAGGCGTGTTTAATGGATTGGTTCGGCGGCGATTGCCCGGCCAGTGCCTGGCATTTGCGCAACTGTTCTAGCGCATTTTCGGCTTCCCCAAGCACAATAAAGCTGTCTGCCATCGCTTGATGGACAAGGATAGATGGTAACAAGGTACTGGCTTCAAACTCCAGCAAGGCCAGGGCCTGCTCAAGCTCTAACAGCGCCGACGAATGCTGGTTAAACGTCTGTTGGATAATGCCCAGGATGTAGTGAATGACGGGTGCGTCGGTGACCATCAATGCGGCGCGATACTCGGCCTGGACGAGATTGGACTTCTGGGACTGGCCCTTGATCATATCCAATACCGTCGCCAGCGAGTCCCAGACCATGGCCGGCTGATCGCCCATAACGGCCAGGGTCATATTGATACGGGCTATCGAAACCGGGTCGTCGGCTTCCAGTTCCAGGGCTTTGCGAAATTCGCCAAGCGCCGACTCGAAGCGCTCCAGTTTGAACAGCGCCAGGCCATACTGGGCATGCATTTCCTTGTTCTTCGGGGCCCACTGCAAGACCTTGCGGTACTCGTCAATGGCCCGGTTCGTTTGCCCCATCCGCAGGTAATTATCGGCCACCCGTGCAAGTTGTTGGGCGGCCTCGTCTTTGCGCCCAACCTCTTCCAGAAGATCGGCCAGGCGGGCCCGTGCATTGATAACGTCTGGCGACAGCTCTATCAAGCGATAGTAGACATCAATAGCTCGCTGTGATTCATCACGTACCATGAAGGTATCTATCAAAATTTGGTATTTGGCCAGTGCATCCTGGGGGCGGTGTTGGCGCTCCAATACTTCGCCCATCCGCAGGTGAATGGGGATATAATCCACATTCAGGCGAATAATCTCATGGCAAGCGTCCAGCGCGGCTTCGAGCAACCCTTGCTCAATGTATTTTTCGCTGGCCACAACCCACCGCCGCTGCCGATCATCCAATCCTTCGGTATCAAGCGGCGTCACGGGCGCAAAGTCGGGTTCATCCATCGCGGGCAAGCTGTCCAGTTGTTCCAACGGATCAACCTGGGCTAACTCTTCTGGAAAGGTTAAATCCCCGGTGGTATCGCTCCCCTGGCTATCGCGGAGAAATTCGGTAATCGGGCGGATTTTGCCCCACGTCTCTGGCACATCGTCTGATTCTGGCGGCGGGGGTGGCTTTGGGCCAGAGGCCTCTGGCGGCGGCCCAAGCATACCGGTACCAAGCGAGCGCAATTTGGCCAGCATGTTGCGCTCGGTCATCTCCTTGGCGCGCTGGTTAAATTCTGCGGCTCTATCGCGGCCCCAACGCTTGCTTTGAAAGAAACTGGCCAGGGTTGAATAGCGTGATGCGGCCTGGGCCAGGTCGCCCATTTGCTGGTAAATGGCGACGACGCTTTCATACATCTGAATAAGGTCTTCGGCTTCAGACTTGCCAATGGTATCGAGATCCACCAACCGTATGGCCTGCTCATACTCCTGGGCCGCTTTGGGCAAATCGTTGAGCTCTCGATAGGACTCGCCAAGCGCAAAATGGGAGGATAGCTCATATTCCGGGTCGCCCTTGGCCTGGGTCAAGACCTTGACAGCGGCCTGATGGTCACCCCGCTCCTGGTACAACAAGCCCAGGCTATAGAGCACGTCGGCGCGGTTCAGTCCGCCTTCCAGGGCCCGTTCATACTCGGTTATCGCGCCCTCTATATCGCCTTCTTGCTGCAATTCGACCGCCAGCGCGACGATCTTGTCCAGCGACAGGTTTTGCGAGCGCAGGCTCCCGCTCTGGCGAGCCCCGCGTTGATCGTCGGGGTCGCTTTCTTCAGGTGTACTCGCGTCCGCGGCCCCTCTGGCCATTGCTTCGTGCAACGCCGAGAGTAGTTCTTTCACTTCGCGGTTGTTGGGTTCCAATCGCCGCGACGCTTCAGCATTCGCCGCCGCCTCTTCCAGGGCACCGCGATCTCGGTAATGCCGCGCGATGGTGAGATACTCTGCGGCTCCTTCCTGGCGGGCATTCGCTTCGACCAGCAAATCGGCCAGACGTTTGCGCTGATCAACCATATCTGGTCGCAGACGCAACGCCTCGCGCAGGGCCGAAATCATCCGCGCGGTTGAGCGCCGCTTTTCTTGCAAAGCTACTAGATTGAGATAGGTCTGCACAGCCGCATCAATATTGCCCTGGCCTTCCTGGGTTCGCGCAATATACTCCAGGAAAAAGGGGTTATTGGGATCGGCCTGGCGCAGCTCTTCCAGGACTTGTAGCGCCTGGGCCAACTTTCCCGTATGAAACAGGGCGACTGCGGCCGCAGTACGAGCATCGGTATCCTTCGGAAATTCCTGTATGGCCCGAACCGCCCCTTTTAAGGCTTCATCCCAACTTGAACGGCGGGCCGCTTCGCGGCTCTGCTCCATCGCACGGTCAAAAATCGCTTTGTTGCCTGGCATAGCCTCTCCAAAAAGAGCCTGTACGCGCCCCCCACCCGCCATATCCGGCGCGAGGTTGCCCGCACATATACTCGTATGACCAAAAATCCATTACACCCCTACCAACGTCAAAATAAGGGCCTTCTGCACATGCAGGCGATTTTCAGCCTGATCGAAGACCACGGATTGCGGGCTTTCCATGACATCGGCCGTAATTTCTTCCCCCCGATGGGCCGGCAAACAGTGCATCACCAGCGCATCGGGCCGGGCCCGTTGCAGCAGCGCAGCGTTGATCTGGTAGGGTTGAAAGACCGGCCGCCGCCGCATCGCTTCATGCTCCTGGCCCATAGAGGCCCACACATCCGTATACACGGCGTCGGCCCCTTCTACCGCATCCTCTGGCACCGTCGTTACGGTAATGCTGCTGGTATGCTCTGTGGCCAGACGTTCTGCAACGGTAACATACTCTTGCAATGGGCGATATTCCATCGGGCAGGCCACCCGGACATGCACCCCAAGCAAGGCCCCAAGCAGCATGAGGGAATGGCAGACATTGTTGCCATCGCCCACATAGGCCAGACGGGTCCCTTCAAGCGTACCGCGTCGTTCAAGAATCGTCAACATGTCGGCCAGGGCCTGGCAAGGATGCTCCATATCGGAAAGGGCGTTAATCACCGGGACGGTGGCATGGCGGGCCAGTTCGTCCACGGTTGCGTGTTTAAACACACGCGCGGCAATGACTTGAACCCACCGGCTCAAGTTGCGGGCAACGTCGGCCACGCTTTCGCGTCCGCCCATATCAATATCGTTAGCCGATAGATAGCTCCCGTGGCCGCCCAGTTGGGTCATCCCCGCTTCAAAGGCTACCCGCGTGCGTAGCGATGGCTTTTCAAAAACCATGGCAAGTGTTTTGCCCCGCAACAGCATGTCGTTGTGGGCGGTCTGCTGTTGCCATTCCTGCTTCAGGCGTTGCGCTCGTTGCAAGAGCGCTTCGGTATCAGCCCGCGAAAAATCGGCCGCCGAAAGATAATGTCCGTGCATAGATCCCATCACTCTTCATAAAAACGACGAAACACATCTTCACGCTGTTGCTCCAATATCGGGTCAAGTGCCCCCGACGTAATGTAGCCGGCCCGCAGGAGCAACTCTCCAAGTAACATATTGTTGCCGGCTTGCCGCTGGCGGGTCTGTTCGGCCAGGACATGGACGAGTTGATCGCGGCTGATAACGCCTTTGGAAACGAGATATTCTCCCAGGTACTCTGGTGTTTGCCCAATGGTAGACCCGATTTTATCTTCCTGTTGCTCTAAGAGTATGCCGGCCAGCATATCGGGCGTCAACATACCCAACTTGATCAGCACATCTCCCAGGGGAATACGGACGCCCTGAAAGCTGCTCCGCAAGCGCTTTTGCTCGGCCAGGGCTTGCTCGAGCTGTGGGGTGTTGATACAGCCATGCTCAATCAAATATTCCCCAAGCCGACGGGCGCGCCCTTGCCCTCCGTCGCCTTCGTCGTGGGGAATGGTTTCTGCGACCGCCATAGACGCCGACGATTCTTGAAGCCGCAAGAGTTCTAACCCCTTTTTGGCATGCTCGTTGTTGGGCTCAAATTCCAGGACGCGCAGCAAACATTCGCGCTGCTTTTGGATGTCTGGGACTAACGCACTCATCCATAACCAGGCCGGGGCATATTTGGCGTCGGCAAGGATAGACTGGCGCATCACCTCGCGCGCCGCCTCTCGATCGCCCCGTTTAAATAGCTCAACCGCCTGGTGAAAAAGCGTCCTTGCTTTTGTTTCCATCTTGCTTACCTTACCTTACGCAAACGGTTCCGCTATGACGAAACTTTGCGCCGACGCACGCGACGCTCGGCCGTACGCGGGCGGTAGTCGTCGGCGTCTATCATAATAATTTCGCCACACAGCGAACGATCGGACATTCGGGAATAGATGCGCGGTTCTATGGCGTTGGGCTCACGGTTGCTGGTGATGATGGTTGGCAACTTTCGGTTATAGCGATGGTTGATGATTTGATACAATTTTTCGCGGGCCCAGGGGGTTGTATTCTCGGTTCCGAGATCGTCCAGGACTAACAGGGGCACTTCGCGGATGGTTTCGAAGCGTACATCGTAGCCAACGTCGCTATTGGGCCCAAAGGTGCTCCGCAAATGGTCAAGCAAGTCTGGGACGATGGTAAAGAGCACAACCCGGTCGCGCTGGAGCGCGACATTGGCGACGGCGGCGGCAAGGTGTGTTTTGCCACATCCATAATTGCCAAACAATATGAGCCATCCCTGGGGGTTTTGCGCGTAGGCATAGGCCCGCGCGTAGGCCCGTTTCACGCCGGGAACAAACTCGTCAAACGACTGGAAGGTCTTGTCTTCCAGGTCGCGCAGATTGCTCAAGCGGCGCATTTCGGCAAATTTGCGCTTTTCCTTCTCCTGTTGTTTACATTCACATGTCATCAAGACGCCAAAATTGGGGTTGTCTATGGGCACATCCAGGACATAGTAGCCTACCCCTTTACACATTGGGCAGACGTCGGGGGCCGGACTATCGGGCGCGTGTGTTGTTTCAGAGGTCGCTATCGTCGCTTCCGAGTCGGAAGAGACCGCCAAATGATCCGTCAGTATACTTTTCCACATCAATAGGTCTACGTCGGTCGGATCTACCTGTCGCATCCTGTCGTCCATTGCTGGCCCACCTCTCCAAGATTGTGCGTATATAGCGCCACGAACGGGCATTTGTTCGTACCGCCTCACGCATTGCCTCTTCTATCCATGCGTATGGGTAGCGCTCCTCTGCTTCGCGCAGTTCGTTGATAAGCAGGGGCGTGACAACGCCGATATTTTGTTCGTACAATACGACAAGCGACGAACGCTGCTCTGGGGCGGGGGCGTTGGGAACCAGGACGGTTTCATTTTCCATCTGGGCAACCCACGCCGCGTTGGCTGGCGTATTGACAAGATACCAGTTGACAAAGCGCCCTTCGCCCGGCTGTACCAGCAATAATAACGTTGTGCGCCGGACGGCAGCGTCCAACCCTTCATCCAAGAGTTCTTCGGGCGAACGCAACCGGGCCAGCGACCGCAACCCCTGGCGTAACACGTAATCGTTGGCCAGTTCATCCCAACTGATGCGCCGGGGGCTCCCCCGCTGCCGATTGAGCCGATAGAACACATGGAGTGTTACTTTTAATTCACTCGGAAGCGTAATAGACGGCAGGACATCGGTAAACAATTCTGGTGGCAAGCCAACCAGGCCACTGGTTGAGAACCCGGTAAATGTCATAGCCGCCTTTCCCACCCCCCTTGCTTTTGGCTACCGTAGAAACATCAGGGTTTACCTGATATATTACCACAAGTGCGCGTCAGAACGCCACATGCAAAACGGGGGTATCAGGGCGATTGCAACGTCGCCAAGCCGCCGACAGAATCAGCCTTTTTTGCATACGCAGACGGTGATGTGCGTCTTTGGCGCGAGAGTGGGGGTGGGGGCGTGGCTTTACCGCGCCATACCCCCCAAAAAGGTGGTTTTGCGGGGCCCTGCCCCGCCCGCTCCCCAGGTGTCCTGGTTGACGTAAGACGTTGCAATCGCCTTGATATGTGACCGGTGGGGGATTGACAAGAAGCCACTTGAACCCTACCATAGAGAGAACGTGCCTGGCGAGACGGTGGTGTCTTACCTGCACGGAGGTATAAACAGAGTCGTTACCTGAGCGATAAACCTTTCACAGGGAGGTATAAGGTGTCGTTGTTAAAGGTACGCTGTATAGACGATCAGATCCATCATGATGCAAAGAAGCAGAAACTCATCTCTTCATGCAAAGAATATGCAAAGATTTCGGCTGTCCATCGTGGTTGTACGTATGATGTACTGGCCATTGAGTGCGGCTGGTTTCGTATTATTGATGAGAGCGGCGAAGACTATCTCTACCCACAATACATGTTTCAGTTGGAACGAAGGCAACGCAACCATCAACGGACGCTGGACGAGTAATGATAACAACCCTCTGCTCGTCCTGATACTTACGGCATTGAATGCAATGATGCATCCCCGCGCATAGCGTGGGATTCCTGGCGCAAAGGTAGGTATCCTCTGCGTCGCGGGTGGTTTTTATGTCTCAAAAAACCCCTTCGGGCGGTCGGGCCTGAAGTCTGGGTGCGCTATTGCTGAAAAAGGAAGAAAGCTCCATGAGTGAAATATATACCACCGACGCCCGCCCCCGGCTGTTGTCGGTGTTGGCCCACCCCGACGACGAGTCGTTTGGGATGGGTGGAACGTTGGCCCATTATGCCGATAGTGGCGCTGCGGTCTATCTGGTGTGTGCAACTGGCGGCGAAGTTGGCGTGGTAGACGATGCGTATATGCAGGGCTACCAGAGCATTGCCGAGCTGCGCGAGGCGGAGCTACGCTGTGCCACGGGACACCTGGGCCTGCACGATGTTCTGATGCTTGGCTACCGCGATTCGGGGATGCCCGGTACGCCCGACAATGACCACCCCGACAGTCTGGTACAGGCGCCGCAGCAGGAGTTGGTCGCGCGTATTGTCCACGCCATCCGGCGCTACCGCCCGCATGTCGTGCTCACGTTCGACCCGATTGGTGGCTATCGCCACCCCGACCATATCGCGGTGCATCAGGCAACGGTTGAGGCGTTTCACGCAGCGGGCAACCCGGATAGCTACCCCGACGCGGAAGGGTTGCCGCCCTACCAACCGCAAAAGCTCTATTACCATACCTTCTCGCGCAGTTTTCTGCGCTTTATTATTCGGGTGATGCCCTTGTTTGGCAAGAACCCGCGGAAGTTTGGGCGCAACGAGGATATAGATCTGACCGCGATTGCAATAGAGGATTTTCCTGTACATGCGGAAATAGATTATTTGCTGGTCGAGCCGCGCAAGACGGCCGCGTCAAAGTGTCATGCCAGCCAGGGCGGGGGTTCTGGACTCTTTGCGGGCCTCTTCTGGTGGGTATTTCGGGTGCTTGGCAAAACAGGCAAGGATATGTTTATGCGGGCCTACCCGCCCCCCTCGCCTGGACTGTGCGAGCATGATGTGTTTGATGGGGTAACCGTGTGATACCAGGGACGGGTGAGGCGTGCGGCGACGCGCCGTGACAAGAACATATCCTATACAGTGCGGTAGGGAGGCGGGGCCGTATCTTCACGGCCCCGCCTCCCGGTTCCCCAATTACGCTTTGGGGCCAATCATTTCTTCTGGCTTGATAATCGCGTCGAATTGTTCGCCCGATAGTACCCCCAGTTTGACGCATGCTTCGCGCAGCGTCGAACGCTCCTCGTAGGCCAGTTTGGCAACCTTGGCGGCGTTGTCATAGCCAATGTGCGGGTTGAGCGCGGTTACCAGCATCAACGAATTGGTGAGGAAGTGATCAATCTGCTCGCGGTTGACCTGGATACCCACCACGCAAAAGTCGGTAAACGATTGGCAGCTATCCGCCAGCAGGCGCACCGAATGCAGCAGATTGTAAATCATCACCGGCTTGAACACGTTCAGCTCGAAGTTGCCCTGCGACCCGGCTACCGATACGGCCGTATCGTTGCCAATAACCTGCACACAGACCATGGTCATGGCTTCGCTTTGCGTCGGATTGACCTTGCCGGGCATGATAGAGGAGCCTGGCTCGTTTGCGGGCAGCAACAGTTCGCCCAGGCCACAACGCGGCCCCGACCCAAGCCAGCGTATATCGTTGGCTATCTTCATCAGCGAACAGGCCAGCGTTTTCAACGCGCCACTGGCCATCACAACGGCATCGTGCCCGGCCAACGCGGCAAACTTGTTGGGGGCCGATACGAAGGGGAGTTCGGTAAAGGTGGCCATCTTCTCGGCCACGCGGGTGGCAAATTCCGGGTGCGTGTTGATACCGGTACCTACCGCCGTACCGCCAAGCGCCAGTTCGTACAGATGCGGGAGCACCGACTGCAACCGCTCTATGTCGTGGTCAAGTTGGGCCACATAGCCCGAAAATTCTTGCCCAAGCGAGAGCGGCACAGCGTCCATCAGATGGGTGCGCCCGATTTTGATAATGTCGCCAAATTCCTTACCTTTGGCGTCGAGCGCGTCGCGGAGCGCCTGGACTCTGGGTAGCAGCACGTGCGTTATCTGCTCTACCGCCGCAATGTGCATAGCGGTGGGGAAGGTGTCGTTGGACGATTGCGACATATTCACGTGGTCGTTGGGATGGACGGGGCTTTTGCTGCCCATCGTGCCGCCGGCCATCTCTATCGCCCGGTTCGAAATAACCTCGTTCGTGTTCATATTGGTCTGGGTACCGCTGCCGGTCTGCCAGATACGCAAGGGGAAATGGTCATCCAACGTGCCATCTATCACTTCCTTTGCCGCCGCTATCATGCGTGTCGCTTTTTCCTCTGGCAACTTGCCCAGATCGCGGTTGACTTCGGCCGCGGCCATCTTCAAGATACCCATGGCGCGTATCAACTCGCGTGGCATACGGTCGTCGCCAATGGCAAAATGGTGCAGCGAACGCTGCGATTGGGCCCCCCAATACCGATCAGCCGGTACTTCTATCGTACCCATACTATCAGACTCGGTACGAAAGGTTTGCTCTGTCATGATCTTTGCCTCCTTGTGCCTTGCACTACATTCTATGGGGAAGCGACAGGAGACCAGTTCCCCTGTCGCTGTCGCCTATTATAGTACGCCCTTGGTACTGGGCACAACTCCCGCCAGACGCGGGTCTATGCGGGTGGCCGTATCCAGGGCGCGTCCCATGGCTTTGAATATTCCTTCAATCTTGTGATGATCGTTTGCGCCATACCATACCTGCGCGTGCAGATTGAGCCGCCCGTGTATCGCAATACTTTCCAACAGATGGGCGACCAGGTCGGTGCCCAGTTGGCCTACGCGCGGGGTAGCAAACGTGGCCTGTACCACGCAGTAGGGCCGCCCCCCCAGGTCTACCGCCACCAGCGCCAGCGCCTCATCCATCGGAACAAAGCTATGCGCTGTTCGCACCAGGCCGCGCCGCTCGCCTAGCGCCTGGTCAAGCGCTTTGCCCAGACAAATACAGACATCTTCGGCGGTGTGGTGCTCGTCTACGTGCAAATCGCCTTTGGCATAGACGCTCAGGTCGAAGAGCCCGTGCTTTGCCCACAGCGTCAACATATGGTCGAGAAAGCCGATACCAGTACGTACGTCGGCGTCGCCGGTGCCATCTATCCCCAGAGCCAGGTGTACCTCCGTTTCACCCGTGGTGCGCGATATGGTGGCCAGCCGTTGCGCCCCGGCTATTCCTGGCCCATGTGCTGCTTGTTCGTTGCTCATCGCCAGTCTATGCCCCACCGCCGATAAGGGCCATGACTTCATCAAGGACCAGACCGTTTGTGCCAATACCTTCGCCGCCGTCAATGGTTGCGCGGCCCTGCCAGTCGGTAAAGGTGCCGCCGGCTTCCTGCAAGATAGGCAAGAGCGCCGCCGCGTCCCAGATGTTCATCACCGGGTCGAGCATCACCTCGGCGCGGCCCGTTGCGACAAGCAGGTAGCCATAGCAATCGCCCCAGGTGCGTACCATTTTCGCGCTGCTGGTGAGGCGGTCAAAGGGCGCTTGCTTGCCATAGTCATCGTAGCGGGTGGTGCATGTGGTGAGCAGCAGACCTTCGTCAAGCCGCCCGGTCTGCGATACGCGGCAGGGCCGCCCATTCCACCAGCACCCAAGCCCCCTGGCGGCGTAGACGATTTCGCCAAGCGCGGGCACATTGACCACACCGATAACAGGTTCACCCTCCTGCTCGATGCCTATCATGACGCCGTAAATGGGCACGCCATGAATAAACGCCTTGGTGCCGTCAATCGGATCGAGAATCCAGCGCCAGGGCGCATCCTGCACCCCGCTTGCGCCCTCTTCCTCGCCGAGAATAGCGTGCTCTGGGTAACGGGCCGAAATGGCCGCCCGCAGGTACTTTTCCGCTTCGCGGTCGGCTATTGTTACCGGTGAATCATCGGTTTTCCGCTCCGTTTTGAGATCGGTTTGAAAATAGCGTTGGGTAATCTTCCCCGCGTTCCAGGCCAACGTCTGGGCAAAATGTAGCATCTCCTGTCGCTCAGTACTCATGATCTTTTCTCCTTTTTCGCCTATCCGGTATCATACCAGTGACGGGTGATGCGTGAGGCGAAGCCACGCGATACGCATGCGTTCAATGCAGAGAAATACAGAGCAGTCATCACCCGAATTTGGTATTACGCATCTTGCAAAACAAAGGATCTGACAATAGCGCTATGCTCGATTGTCAGATCCTCATCACGGTAACAATTCAATTTGCAACCAGTCGGCTTACACGGTCTTGAGAACCTCCTGTGTATTCTTGACCGCCTCCGCCGATTTCTGTACCAGGGCTTGCTCATCGTCGTTGAGCGGCAATTCAATGATCCGTTCAACGCCACCTGCGCCAAGCACCACCGGCACACCGAAGTACATATCGTTCAAGCCATATTCGCCTTCCAGGTAGGCCGCGCATGGGATAACGCGCTTCTTGTCGCGCAGTATCGCCTCAACCATTTGCACGGTGGAGGAGGATGGCGCATAGTAGGCGCTGCCGGTCTTGAGCAGGTTGACAATTTCGCCGCCGCCTTTGCGGGCCCGCTGGACAATGGCTTCCAGTTTGTGGGCGGCAATAAATTCGCTCACGGGAATACCGCTAATGGTGGAGAAGCGCGGGAGCGGTACCATTTCGTCGCCGTGGCCGCCCATCAACATGGCCTGGACATCTTCCACCGATACGCCGGCTTCCATAGCGATGAAGGTGCGATAGCGGGCGCTGTCGAGCACGCCGGCTTGCCCCACGACGCGGTTTTTCGGAAAACCGCTCACCTCTTTGGCCAGGTAGGTCATAACGTCAAGCGGGTTGTTCACCATCACAATAGTTGCGTTGGGCGAGTGTTTGGCGACGTTGCCCACACATTCGCGGGTGATGTTGGCGTTGACTTTAATCAAGTCTTCGCGGCTCATACCGGGCTTGCGTGGTGCGCCAGAGGTAACGACTACAACGTCGGAGTTGGCCGTGTCGGCGTAGTCGTTGGTGCCCATAATGTGCAGGTCGTAGCCTTCAACCGGCCCGGCCTCGAGCAAGTCTAGCGCTTTGCCTTGCGGCATACCTTCAACAATGTCGAACAATACCACGTCGCCCAGTTCTTTGGAAGCAATCCAGTGCGCGGTGGTTGAACCGACAAAGCCAGCACCGATGACAGAGATCTTGTTCCTCATCGAACCCTCCTTTTACTTTCTGTACAATCATCCAGAATGGTTGTTGAACCCGTGCCTATTGTAGCATACCCTGTGCCGTCCCTTGAACGGCGGCGCGGATCTATTATAATGGAAGCGTGGTATACCTATGAGGAGTGCATCGTGCCAAAACTAACGTTCACTCTCCACGCCCAGGAAATGCTCCAAAGACGCAACATCCCTGAAACGTGGATATATCGGACATTCAATGATCCGGACTAGACCGAATTCGGAGCTAATATGACAACCCACTATATCAAAGCTATTCCCGAACATGGGGGACGTTTTTTGCGGGTCGTTATCAATCACCAGGTTGAGCCACCTCGCGTCGTCACGTTATTCTTTGATCGCCGTCTGCGGAGGAAGTAATGAAAGTAACGCTCGACAGAGAGAGCAATGCCCTCTATCTCTGGTTAAGTGATAGAACCGTCATTGAGTCGGAGGAAGTACAGCCGGGCATCATTCTGGATTTTGACGAACAGGGTAACGTCGTTGGAATCGAGATACTCAATTTGCAAACACGGGTTACGCCCGAAGAGATACGAACACTCCAACTAGAGTTAGCCGGTGTCGTCTGATTCTCGTTCGTGCTGCGTTCTGTGTGCTCCCTGTGCCGTCCCTTAAACCGCGGCGCGGATCTTCGCAAGCGCCTGCGCGAGATCCGGCGGTAGCGGCGAGCTAAACTCGCGCCATTCGCCATTGAGCGGCAACACAAAGCCCAGTTTGTGGGCGTGTAAAAACTGGCGGGTAAGCCCAAACGTTGCGCGGGGGCGGCGGGGGCCGTAGAGCGGGTCGCCCAGGATGGGGCGGTGGTGCGCGGCAAAGTGTACCCGTATCTGGTGGGTGCGCCCGGTTTCCAGTATGGCTTCAACCAGGGTATAGCGCCCCAGTTCCTCGCGCACGCGGTAGTGGGTACGCGCTTCGCGCCCCTGCGCGCCAACGGCCTGGCGCAAGCGGTCGGTCGGGTGCCGCCCGATGGGGGCGTCAATGACGCCGGCCGGCTCCTTCAAGCGCCCTTCTATCACAGCGAGATAGGCTTTGTGCATTGTGCGGGCCTGCTGTTGGGCGGTCAAGGCGTGCATCGCGTAGTCGTTGCGGGCCACGACCAGCAAGCCGGTGGTATCCTGGTCGAGCCGGTGGACGATGCCGGGGCGCACGCCGTCCCCTACCTGCATGTCTGGGTAGCGGGCCAGTAGCGCGTTGACCAGCGTACCGCGCGGGTGCCCGGCCGAAGGATGTACCACCATACCCGCGGGTTTCTCCACGACAACCACCAGCGCATCCTCATAGACGATGTGCAAGGGTATCTCTTCGGGTTGGAGCGTGGCTGGTTGGGGCGGCGGACGCCAGACCTGTACACGGTCGCCGGCCCGCAACGGGTGGCCCGCCTTGGTCGGTTGCCCGTTCAGGAGAATATGCCCCGCGGTAATGTGCTGCTTGACCGCCGAGCGCGTCATGGATTCAACGCGAGCGGTAACGTAGCGATCAAGCCGTTCGCCCGCGCTATCGGCGTCTACCGTGAACGCGAGCGTTTCGCCCGCCTCCGCGCTGTCCAGTGTGTCGTCTTGCCTATCCATACTCCTCATGGTACTACATCTGACGCTCCTGGGGTAGCATACTCATCTTTGTACGAAATATACAAATAAAAGCCCCTCTTTTTTGTTGAAAGTGTACAATCGGTATGCTATGATACTCCCGTCAGGCAGAAATGACCTGAGCGAATGGGAAAAACACAACGCAGGGAACACCTGCACCGCTATAAACGGAAGAATTTCTGGCCTACAGAAGCCAGGTAAGCAGATGAAGAAAGAAAGGGGTACTAACATGATGTACGAGACCAATACGGTGAATGAGATTATCCGCGATATTCCAGAAGCCGGCCGCGTTCTGCGCACCAACGATGTGGTAGCCGCCAGCACCAGCAACCATATTTCGTTGGCCCAGGCCGCTGAGTCCGTCTCCACCACCACCGACGAGATGCTGGCTGTGATGGAATACCGCGTACGCCGCGCCGCGCGCCCGCGCAAGTAACGACCCGGAACGACATAGACTACGCTGAGTGATAGACGACCGGGGCTATGCGATATGCATAGCCCCGGTTCGATTCTGCTCTGCTGCATTACCTGGCTTCGCCTCTTGCAGCACTCGTTCCTGGTATCAGACCTCTTCTGGCACAATCAAGCCATAGTTTCCATCGCGCCGTCGGTATATCACGCTGATGTGGGAGGTATCAGCATCTCGAAAGACAAAGAAGGAGTGGTCGAGGAGTTCCATTTGCTCTACCGCTTCGTC
The DNA here is from genome assembly GCA_034437375.1 of Chloroflexaceae bacterium. Taxonomy (GTDB): domain Bacteria; phylum Chloroflexota; class Chloroflexia; order Chloroflexales; family Chloroflexaceae; genus JAAUSY01. Next base: position 14,835 of record DAOTUK010000154.1, read on the forward strand.
GCTAAACATGGGCTTCAGGGCAAACTTTTTCACCCGTACAATGGCGGGTTCTTCGCTTTCGCCCTCGCCCTCGCGCACATCTATCGCTTGAATTTGCTCAATTTCGGATGGGATAAACTCATCACCTCGTCGCCGCAGCCGTCCACGCCGCCAGTGTTTTCCCTTATAGCGGTTAATCTGTCGTTGCAAAATATCCTGTACCTGGTCAACGGCTTTGAACATATCTTCATCTGACTGATCGGCCCGCAGGATAATACCATGTTCGCCTACCAGCGTTACTTGCAAGCGATGCAAGGCATTTTTCTGGTTGCGGCGTCGCTCATTCGAAATTTCTACCGTCACACTCCGCGCATGATCAAGGTAGCGATCGAGTTTGCCTAGTTTCTCCTCAATATGGTCGCGTTGCCGATCTGTCACTTTGCCATTCCGACTCTTGACAATCAATTCCATTTGAGTCCCTCCATCCAGCTAGTTCCAGGCTGAGATACGCCCCACCGACAAGCACCATGGTTGTGCATACCGTACGTCCGGTTGTACGCAACAGTGGCGGCGGGTGCGGGTATGGTTCTCGTGCCTGTTTGCGATTGATCTATAAAAAACAAGACCCCCCCAGATGGCGCGATGCCACCGGGAGGGCCTTATTTATCCACGTACTGCGGCAACTCCATGAACCAGTACAAGCAAATGGTCGTTCATAGTATGCCGCCTTTTCTATCTCGACAAGCGGTGATCTGCCTGGATCACCATAGATCATTCTCTTTTCAGGATAGCATAGAGGGTAGACGCATGTCAAGAACAAGATTCGTTGATTTGTTGAGGGTGGGCCAGACATTTTTCCGCGCCTGGGAGCGCGAGCATCTTGCCCGCCCCGGAGCGAACGAGACGCTCGCGCTCCCAGGCGTTGTGTCCCAGGTGTGAACCCTTACGGTTCTCGTAACGAACATAGATACTTACCAGACGGTAGCCCCCCATGCCCAGGCCGTCTATGCCACCTATGCCGACGCACCCACCACGATATTGTGTGGCTCGCCGCGCACAAACGCCCCAATATTGTCGGACGTCGTTTGTAAAATACGCTCCACGGCCTCGCGCGTATTAAACGCACTGTGGGGCGTAATGATTACGTTGCGCAGCCGCAACAAAATATGGTCGGCCAGCAAGGTTTCGACATCGTGGCGTTCGCGGTATATCGAGCGCAGCAACTCGGCCTCCTCGCGGATGGTGGGTTCTTCGGGCAACACATCTAGCCCGGCCGCCGCAACCTTGCCCGAACCAAGCGCCCGCACCAGGGCATGCACATCTACCACCCCGCCGCGGGCCGTGTTAATCAGCACCACCCCATCTTTCATCTGGTCAAATTCGGCATCGGAGATGAGATTGTGCGTATGCGTATTTGATGGCACATGCAACGTGACAATATCAGATTGGGCCAGCACATCGGGCAGGGTGGCATAGCGGAAGTTCAACCGCGTTGCCAGCGCATCATCCTGCATAATATCGTACGCCACCACGTTCATACTAAACCCGGTGGCAATTCGGATGACGTTGCGCCCGATACTCCCCGTTCCCACAACCCCAAGCGTTTTACCGGCCAGGTCAAAGCCACACAAGCCCTGCTGCGAAAACTGGCCCCGCCGCGTGCGGTCTACCGCCTCAATGAGATTGTGGCTGATAGCCAGCAACAAGCCGAAGACATGTTCGGCAACGGTATTGTCGCCATAGGTGGGCACGTTACAGACGACGATGTGCTGGTTTTGGCAATAGTCTGAGTCAATATGATCAAAGCCTGTCGAACGAGTAGCGACGAGCTTGAGCGCCGAAAAATGTTCCAGCACCTCGGCACTCAGGTTTGAATAGACAAATGGCGACACAATGTCTGCGTCGGCGTACTGCGCCGCGTTTCGGGCCGTGAGCGGTTCGCGCACAAACACAACGTCGTGTGCGGCTTGTAATGGCGCAAAAACGTCGCGTTCCCACGCTTCTACCTCAAAAATAACTATCTTCATGCATTATCCTCCTGGCTAAACTCATCTGCTTGTCTCACCGGTCACCACTATCATACCCCAGGTGGCCCTGCCCAGATATAGCACGGGAAGGCTTGTCTTGCTGCTGCTGGCGTTGGGTCCGGGTGGTTGTGGATTGTTTCTGGTGGGGTGGGTCGCCTTCAAGCTCCATCTTGAGCGAGAAGTAGTGCATCAAGTCCTTCAACGACACAATGCCCCGCAACTGGTCGCCTTCAACCACCATAAATCGGGAGTGGCCGCTTCGTTGCAGGATGGACAGAGCCTCCATGGCATCGGCATCGGGGGTGATGGTATTATCGGGCGAACAGGGGGTCATCACATCGCGCACGGTTTGTTCGTCCCACTGCTCGCGGGGTACCTCTTTGATGTCGCGTACTTGGACACATCCAGCCACACGACCTTGCTCAACCACGGGAAACAGTTTGTGGTGATGGACATAGATATAGGCCTCAACCAGTTCTTGCACGGCAATATCTGGCGCTACCGTCACCGGTTCGGTGGTCATCAACTGGCGCACCGGCTTGCCCTCTAGCACATGGCGCACCAGCACATGCCGGTAGGATGATGCCGAAGCGCCGCGCAGGAAGAGTCCGATTAACAGCCACCACAGGCCGCTCAGAAAGCCGCCCAGGACAATATTTACCAGGCCAAGCGCAATAAGCACAAACCCGAACCCGGAGCCTATGCCGGCCGTAATACGGGTGGCACTTTGCAAGTCGCCGCGCCACTTCCAGAGCGCCGAACGCAAGACCCGCCCGCCATCAAGCGGAAAGGCTGGCACCATATTAAACAGGACTACGAGCAGATTGACCGACGCTAGATAGGAACATACCCCGACGACGGGCACGGGCCAACCGGCCGCGCTCCCAAATCTGGCGAGCGCCAGCGTTACCATCGCAATCAATAGGCTGACAATTGGGCCGGCGACGGCAACCAGAAATTCATCTCTGGCTGTGCGCGGCTCATCTTCTAGTTCGGCCACGCCGCCAAAGATAAACAGGGTAATACCTTTGATAGGTAGCCCAAAGCGGCGGGCGACCAGCGAATGCCCCATTTCGTGGAGTACAACAGACGCGAACAAGCCGAGTGCGCCAGCAAGCCCCATCCCAATATAGGCTACCAGACCCAGGCCGCTATACATGGCTGGAAAGAGCGCCGATGCCAGAGTCCACGTAATTAGCACGGCAACAATAAACCAGCTTGGATCAAGCCGAATCGGGAAGCCAAATAACCGAAAAAGATGGATTGGTTTTCCAAACATATAGTCCCCCTCATCATTATCTTTACGGGTAAGTGTTCACATTGGGGGAGGAAATCCCTGGGAGTACGAGCGTCTCGCTTGCACCGGAGCGGGCATCTTGCCCACGTCCCCAGGAAACATCCACCTCCTTTTGAACAGGTACCTTTACGGTGCGATGTTTGGTACAACGTTCTTACTGGTATCATTGCAAGTTTCGTACCACCCCGAATGTGCATACTTTGCTGAGGGGACACCGGGACATTTTGTCATACCAAATTCGGGTGAACACAGAGAGAACCACGGATGCACACGGATGCACACGGATGGCTTGACCGATCCTATCGGTGGTTGTATCTCTATTCAGACGAATTTGGTATCAGACGGTCAGCGCGTCCATACCCACGTGCAGGTAGACGGTGCCTTCGTTGGATTCTTTGTCGCCCGGTTCGTCTGCGGCTACGTCCCAGTCGGTGAAGGCGTAGGTGAAAGTGTCCACATACTCTTTGCCTGGTGCTTCCGCTGGCGGTTCGTAGATGAAGTCGCCATAGCGGTCAATCTCAACCATACCACCCAGGTAGGTGTTGCCTTCCACCGGGTAGGTTTCGCCCACTTGCAGCCGGCCCTTGACGATGGAGTTGTCGCCCG
>DAOTUK010000155.1:0-23746 GCA_034437375.1 Chloroflexaceae bacterium
CGCCTCGCGCCTCCCCGCCTCCTCGCCTCGCGCCTCCCCGCCTCCTCGCCTCGCGCCTCCCCGCATCCTCGCCTCGCCCATCCCCGCATCCTCGCCTCGCCTCGCGTCCTTGCTTGCAAAAAACGCTGCTTGCCCGTACCATACAATGAAGACAAAGGAAAAAGCTGTGTCCATAGGTAACGGTTCACATGGAAGTGGACGTTTCCTGGGGGCGTGGGCATCGTGCCCGCTCCGGAGCAGGCGGGACGCCTGCGCTCCCAGGGGTTCCTCCCAAATGTGAACAATTACGCCCATAGTACCATGAACCAGGTGATACAACCAGAAGACCAGTCCCGCGTGCTGGTGGCTGTCGTTACTCGCCCACGCGATCTCCAAATAGCCCGCGAGGCCGGGTGGTATCGTATACCCCTGGCACACGCGCCGGCCCGACTGGCCGCCGACTACCTGGCCTTTTACCAGACAGCCGCGTTTGGCAACGAGCGCTGGTCGGTGCGCTACTACGCGCCAGTGTTGCGCTACCGCCTGGGCAAACGGCGCGATTTGCTGCCCGACGAAGCAGACCACCCGCGGGCCAACGACGCCTACTACCGCCTGGATCTGGGCCCGCTATACAGCCTGCCGTGGCCTGTTCCGGCAGCGCGGTTGCGGCGTATCACCTTTATTGCTACCAGTTTTGGGCAATTGCGGCGAGCGCTCGATGTGCGCGACCTCTGGCACCCCGCCGAAGACCAGGCTATTCCCGACAATCTGGTATGGGGGGCCGGGTTGGCCGGCCAATCCCTCTGGCGCTAGAATGAAGAGCTTATGTATACCATAATTGTGGCCAATAGTCCAGATTTTGACATTGCCCCGTTTCGGATCGCCTTGCAGCAGGCCAACCACATTATTGCGGCTGATGGGGGGGCAAATGCGCTGCACCGTGGCGGTCTACGGCCCCATATTCTGATAGGCGACCTGGACTCGGTAACGCAGGCAACGCTTGACGACTATACAGCCGCTGGCGTGGCCATTATCCGCTATCCCGCGGCGAAGGATGAAACCGACCTGGAACTGGCGCTGCTGCACGCGGTTGCCCAGGAGGCTACGCACATAGATGTGCTCGGGGCTCTGGGTGGACGGTGGGATCAGACGCTCTCCAATATTGCGTTGCTCTCGCTGCCAGAGCTTGCCGGGTTGCGGGTACGGTTGCTGGCCCCGCCCCAGGAGCTCTACCTGGTACAGCAGTCCGCCGAGGTGGTGGGGACACCGGGTGATACGGTTTCGCTGCTACCGGTGGGTGGCCCGGCCAGTGGTATTACTATCAGCGGCTTTGCCTACCCCCTGCACGAGGCTACCCTGCCCTATGAACGCTCGCGCGGTATAAGCAATGTGCTACACGCTGAGCGGGGCACTATTCACCTGCGCCAGGGACACCTGCTGGTTATCCATACCCATACCCAGACAACTCCGATTTGAGCGCAGAGCGCAGAGCAAGGAGATCGCCGCCTCGCTGCCCGCTCTGTCCGCTCTGCCCGCTCTGCCCACTCTGTCCGCTCTGTCCGCTCTGCCGGCTGCCCTGCGCGTGCTATGCAGGGCGATTGCAAAGTCTTACGTCAACCAGGACACCTGGGGAGCTTGAGGGGCAGGGCCCCTCAAAACCACCTTTTTGGGGGTGTGTGGCGCGGCAAAGCCGCGCCACACACCCCTATATCTCGCGCCGAAGGCGCACATCAACGTCTGCGCATGCAGAAAAACCTGGTGCTGGCGTTGCCCTGGCGACTTTGCAATCGCCGTGGCGTGCTATGGCATGGAACCCTGAACTTGTGCTACAATAGTGCATGTGGGGATAGGCCAGGAACAAGCGACTTGCAAGCGGAAGCCCCCACGGCACGCTGACGCCAGTGGTAGTACCACTAAATGTAGACAATGTTCCGATTTCGTACAAAGCAGCGAGGTATCCCCAACATGTGCTACAATAATGCAGAAGAGAACTTCCTACCCTGCTGAGGGGAATGTGTATGTCCCAGATGTCAGTCGGTAGCACGCAAGCCTCACAACCGCCACTCCCGGAAGAGATGGGCAAGCTCATCTCTACGTGGAGCCAGCGCGACTATGTTACGCTGGAAGAGGTTCAACAGGCTATGCCCGCTATCGAAGAAAATGCCGAAGTATTAGACGCCGTTCTGGATGCGCTAGAGAACGCTGGCATTCCAGTACGTGATTCGAGCGATGATTCAGGTGAGGACAGCGCCACAGGGGAGCCGGAAATTGGCGAGGATCTGACCGATGCTTTGCTTGGCGATAGTGTACGGCTCTATCTGCGGGAGATAGGCCAGGTACCATTGTTGACCACTGAGCAGGAACGCGAATTGGCCGGGCGTATTGCGGAAGGTGGCCCCGACTCGGAGGAGGCCCGCCAGCAGATGGCCGCGGCCAACTTGCGTCTGGTGGTGAGTATTGCCAAGCGTTATCGTGATCGTGGCTTGCCGCTGCTCGATCTTATTCAGGAAGGTAGCCTGGGGTTGCTGCGGGCTATTGAAAAGTTTGATGTAACCAAGGGATATAAGTTTAGCACGTATGCAACCTGGTGGATTAAGCAAGCCCTGAGCCGTGCGCTGGCAGATCAAGCGCGGTTGGTGCGGTTGCCGGTCCACCTGGGCGAAACGTTGAACCGTATTCAAGTATCCCGCCGCCGGTTGACGCAGGAGCTTGGACGCGAACCCAACGATGCGGAACTGGCCCAATCGCTCAGTATGACGGAAGAGAAGTTGCGCGATTTGCGGCGCACGGCTCAGGACCCGGTGTCGCTGGCTACGCCGGTTGGGGAAGAGGCGGATAGCACCCTGGCCGACTTTATTCCCGACCCGCATGCGCTGGATGCTGACGACGCGGCGGTCAGTGGTATGTTGCGGGTACAGATAGCGGCCGCGCTTGATCAGTTGACAGAACGGGAGCGGCGGGTGCTGGAAATGCGCTATGGTCTTTCTGATGGCCAGCCGCACACGTTGGAAGAGGTGGGGAAGGCGTTTGGTGTCACCCGCGAACGGGTGCGGCAGATAGAAGTGAAAGCGTTGCGCAAATTGCGCCACCCCCGTCTGGGTAAATTGCTCAAGGATTATCTCGACCAGATTTAGGAAAGAACACCCCGCGATGGGCAATCGCAACGTTCTTCAATGCATTGGGAGTATGGTTTGTCGTTGTGTGGGTGGTGGGTATCGTTGGCTTGCATGAGGCGGTTAGGATTCATAGTTTGCTTGCTCATGATGGTAGTAGCCTGTAGTGCGCCCGCCCCGACAGTGACACAACCGTCGCCGTTGCCGCTGTCTCCAGGAGCGCAATATACAACTTTGATTTTCTGGCATGCGTGGCCTTCCCCGGATCAACACATCCTGGCAAAGCTGGTTGATCGCTATAACCAGTCGCACCCGCACACCCGGATTGTTCCCCAGGCGATGCCGTTGGCCTCGCTGGTGCGCGAGTTGCGCACTGCGGCGCTGGTGGGTGGGGGCCCGCATATGGTGTTACTGCAAAGCCATATGCTTGGGACGCTGGCCCAGGATGGGCTGGTGCTGCCTATTGATGGGTATGTGAGCTCGGCGCAGCGCGCGCAATTGTTGGCGCCGGCGCTCCAGGGGGCCGAACTGGCCGATGCTGCGGGGGAAACTCACCTCTATGGCTTGCCGATGACGTTTGATACGCTTGTCTTCTACTATAGCAAGGCGCATGTTACCACGCCACCGACGACGACGCAGGAATTGCGGCATGTGGCGCATCGTCTCACGAACACAACAACGCAACCACCGGTGTGGGGATTGGCGTATACGCTGTCGTTTGATAAAACGATTGGCTATCTTCCGGCGTTTGATGGCGCGGTGTTTGATAGTGAGGGCAATCTCGTGCTTGGTGAGGCGGGCCGCGAGGGTACCGAGCGCTGGTTGGCATGGTTGCTCTCGTTGCGCCACGATCAGGAGTTGCTGGCTATTAACGATAGTATCACGGTAGATAGCACGCTGAAAGCGCAGAAGGCCTTGATGACGATAGATTGGGCCCATACGTTGCCCACCTATCACGCATTGTGGGGAGATGATCTGGGGGTGGCGTTGCTGCCTGGTGTGGCCGATACGGGGCAACGGCCCCGGCCGTACGTGCAAAGTACGCTTATTAGCTTGTGTGCCCGCGCCAATGAGCCCAACGAACAGGAGGCGGGCATGGATTTTATGCGCTATCTGGTGAGCCAGGAGGCGCAGCATATCTTGCTCAAAGCTGGCAAACAGCCCACGCTTCTGCCGCTTGATCTGGAGGAAGAAAGCCCTATGATGCACCACGCGACTATTTTTCGGGCGCAGGCCCAACAGGGCATCCCTATGCCCAATCGCTCTATTGACAATGTGGTTGTCCGCGACGAACTGGAGCGCATGCAATTGACAGTATTGCGGGGGCTTACCAACCCGGCCAATGCGGTAACGCATGCCCATACCGCCCTGCGCGAACGGCTTGCGCCCTATGGGACTTTTCGACATGGGGGCCCCGACCCATAATCGCCCCCTTCTGTATCGGCATCCTGGTCTGGCATCCCTGGGTGATCGTTTTTTTGCTGGTCGTAGTAATTGAGTTTTTCATAGTCTGGTCGTCAGTGGAACAGTTGCCCTTCATCAAAAAATGTAGTAGAATGAGCGCGAGGTGGTTACCGACAGTAGTCCTTGCGAGGTTTAGTTTCATTTCAGGAAACATTCTTGAGTTCCACAACTGGCTGACGGCCTTTAAGGAGGATATGAATGGCAAGCAGAACCGAGGAAATGGTGCGGCATCTGAAGGCGTTGAGTATGAATACGCCTGATATTGAGGCATCGGCGGTTGTGAGTGTCGACGGTCTGATTATGGCCTCCGCTTTGCCATCAGATGTTGAAGAAGATCGTGTGTCGGCAATGAGTGCTGCGATGCTCTCGCTTGGTGAGCGTATCGCGGGCGAGCTTCGGCGTGGTCAACTCGATCAGGTCTTTGTGCGTGGTGAGGAAGGCTACGTTATCTTGATGGCTATTGGTGAGGAGGCGGTGCTCACCGCTCTGGCGCACAGTCGTGCCAAACTAGGTCTGGTCTTCCTCGATATGCGGCGTACCGCCAACGAATTGATCAACCTGGTGTAGGGAGCGTACGCTGAGTTTTAGAGAGATACACACCGGTCTTCTCTGCATTGGTTCACGGGTATTCTCGTTTGCCTCTCCTTTGTGTATAGGATGACACACAGCCAGGTGAGGGTTTCTCGCTGGCTGTGTTGTGTTGTGATACCTGTGGTAGGTTGCACGAGGGGGGAGGGTGTGCAGGTGCGTACTCTTGTGATTGACGTATGTTGAGCGCTTCGTCGTAACGGCGTTAGTCGTTTCTGTTGCACGCTATGTGGTCGTGACGGCGAAGTAGTCATCTTTTCTCTGCTGGTCTACCGAAATCGTTCGGGGGTTTCGGTGGTTTTTTCTTGTTTTCGGCCCTGCGTACAAAAAAGCGACAGCCCCTTCCCGCTCTGGGAAAGGGGCTTTTCTTGTTTCCGGTTATATTGAAGCCGCCTGACATGGCCCCTCCCCCCGTCGGGTGGGTGGCTTGTCTGGGCAACCCCTGGGAGCGCAGGCGGGACGCCGGCTCCAGAGCGGGCAAGATCGCCCGCGCTCCCAGGAGCGGAAAATTTCTGTCCCACCCGGGCGGCTGTGGTCGGGGCGCCGGGTTGGCGCTTGTGTTACGACATGGATTTGTTGAGGGTGGAGAGGAAGTTGGCGTTTGATTGCGTTTTGGCCATTCGGGCCAGGACAAGTTCTGTGCCTTCGTTTTCTCCAAGCATGCTGACCATGCGGCGGAGAGTCCAGACCTGGCGCAGCATGTCGGACATGAGCAGGAGTTCTTCGCGCCGTGTTCCGCTCCGTTGAATATCTATGGCGGGGAAGATGCGTTTTTCTGAGAGCCGCCGGTCCAGGTGTAGTTCCATATTGCCGGTGCCTTTAAATTCTTCGTAGATGACGTCGTCCATGCGGCTACCGGTATCTATGAGGCAGGTGGCGATGATGGTGAGGCTGCCGCCGCTTTCAATATTGCGGGCGGCTCCAAAGAAGCGTTTGGGGGGGTAGAGGGCGACGGGGTCTATACCGCCGGAGAGGGTACGGCCACTGGGGGGCATGTCGAGATTGTAGGCGCGGGCAAGGCGGGTAATGGAGTCCATTAAGATGACGACATCGGTACCACCTTCAACCAGGCGTTTGGCGCGTTCGAGGGTCATTTCGGCGACTTTGGTATGGTCTTCGACGGGTTCGTCAAAGGTTGATGAGACGACTTCGCCTTTGACGCTGCGGCGCATGTCGGTAACTTCTTCTGGCCGTTCGCCAATGAGTAGCACCATGAGTTGGACTTCGGGATGGTTGGTGGTGATGCCGTTGGCAATGGCTTTGAGCAGCAGCGTTTTACCGGCTTTGGGGGGTGAGACAATGAGTCCCCGTTGGCCGCGGCCAATAGGGGCGATCAGGTCAACCAGGCGCGTTGAGAGGATGTTGGGTTCGGTTTCGAGTTGCATTTGTTCGTTGGGGAAGATGGGGGTCAGTTGATCGAACGAGGGGCGTTTGCGGGCTGTTTCCGGGTCAACGCCGTTGATCATTTCGACGCGCAGCAGAGAGAAGTAACGTTCGCTTTCTTTGGGTGGGCGTACTTGCCCCCAGATGCGGTCGCCTGTGCGTAGCCCAAAGCGCCGAATTTGCGATTGGGAGACGTACACGTCATTTGTTCCTGGCAGCATGCGTTCGCCACGCAGGAACCCAAAACCTTCTGAGACAATATCGAGGACACCATCATTAAAGGTATTACCGGCTTCTTCGGTATGGGCTTGGAGTAGTTTAACGATGAGATCCTGCTTTTTTAACCCGCTATAGCCGGTGATGTCCAGGCGGCGGGCCATTTCGCGCAGGTCGGTCAATGTTTTTGACTCTAATTCAGCAACGTTCACGCAGATGTTCTCCTTCAAATATGTGAGGGTATGACAAGCGTTGCTTGCCCGTGGCAAGCTTGCCCGTGGCAAGCGGTATTATGATACCGTATGATTTGCCCGATCTTGCTCCAATACTGAAAATGAGCAAGCGGAATGCCCAGGGTTGTTTGTGGGCAGGCAGGGTTGCAGTATGGGTTGTTAGGGGCACACTACGGTTGTGTGTATGGCTGCTGGTGTGTGCCTGGGAGTCTGTGATGGTATGTAGGGAAATATTCCTTTATGTTGTGCTTGTGCTTCTGTTTCTGAGGGTCCATAGGTTGGGTATTTTCAAACGGCACGAGACGATCATGTAAAGGATGCAGAACACTGTTCAATGGTATGATTGAACAATCCACTGTCATAGGTTTCATTTGTCATGAGATGGTTTCTTTGATTCCATGAGAGGCTACCCTGTTGGGGAAATCGGATTGACAACACCGGGCATGCTATTACCAATGAGATCAGCAGAGGGTACTGTCCTTACCATGCAGTATAGCATATGTGTCAAGGGGGTGGGCTGAGATTGCAGAGCGATGGCAACGTCGCCAGAGCGACGACAGACGACGGCTTTTCCGTATTCGCAGACGTTGGTTTGCGCCTTCGGCGCGAGATATTGGGGGATGTGGCGCGGCTTTGCCGCGCCACATCCCCAAGAAAAGGTGGTTTTGCGGGGCTGTGCCCCTCAAGCTCCCCAGGTATGCTCGTTGACGTAAGACGTTGCAATTGCCCTGGCTGCGAAGCTGAGACTTGCTGTCTTGCTGCCCCGCGTTTGCATATCCCAAGACGATGCGCTATACTTTCCCCATCAGGTGAGCAGTCATTGTACAGAGGCTTTATCTCATGCTACAATGCGTATGGGCATCACCACACTATCCTACATGGGACAACTTCTAAACAGCACACAGTATTTCAGGACACAGACACCCTGCCCTGTTGAGCGCTCTGCGTATCGGCGGCAACCAGCAGCAGGCCTGTTGTGGCTTGCCGTCATGATAGGCGGGAGACAGTACAAGAGGAAGAGTAACACAGCATACCGGAGCACACGAATGGTAGACGTAAATGAGGTGTGCTGGAAAAATGTTCTGCGTGCAGAAAAATGAGAATCCTGGTATGTATTCGCGTAGCGCAGGGTTAAAATCCCCATATGAAACATGGTCAAAAGCACTTTAGATACTGATGGTACCTTTCGGGCCGGCGCGCAGGCCGGCGTATCCAGAAGGAATCAATTTCAATTCCCCGCTGCGTTGCTTGCCGACCTCCAGCAGGTTGATCGCCGGATGCTGGATATTGTGCGTTCGCGTTCGGTCCTCCTCAACGTTGCGGGGCGGCATATCCTCAGTTCGGGGGGCAAGCGTTTGCGGGCCGCGCTCACATTGCTGGCGGCCCAGCTTGGTACCTATGTCCTGAAAGATGTGCTGCATGCAGCGACCACGGTAGAGCTTATTCATGTTGCCTCCCTGGTTCACGACGATCTGGTAGACGAAGCCGAACGGCGGCGGGGGGTGGTTGCCGTACATACGCGGTGGGATCACGGCGTTGCCTTGATGGTCGGTGACTATTTCTTTGCGCTGGCCTCCAATGAAATGTCCCTCGCCCCCGATACCCGCATCATCTCCTACTTCTCGCATGCGGTGATGACGATTTGCGAGGGCGAACTGGCCCCGGTCATGAACGTCACTCCCCTGGAAACGGCCCTGGAACAGTACTATTATAAAATTGGCTGTAAGACGGCCGCCCTGTTTGCGGCAACCTGCAAGGCGGGTATGGCCAGCGGTGGTGGGAGCGACGAGCAGATAGAAGCGCTTGGGCGCTTTGGGTACGATGTCGGGCTGGCCTTCCAGATTGTGGATGATATTCTTGATTTTGTGGGCAATGAGTCAACCCTGGGCAAGCCGGCGGGCAGCGACCTGCGCCAGGGGGTGATTACCCTGCCGCTTATCTACGCCGTGGCCGCTGGCGGGGGCGACCATCTTGCATCGGTTATAGACTCGCAAGACGAAACCCAGATTGCCTGGGCCCTGGAAGAAGTCCACCGGCTCGGCCTGGAACAAACCTATGCCGAGGCGCGTTCCCTGGTTGAGCGAGCTATCGAAAAGCTGGACATCTTCCCGCACAGCGCGGCCCGCCAGACGCTGTCCGACATTGCGCGGTACGTGGTTGAGCGGCATCTGTAGCCGCGCCTGGTGAAGCGGAGCCGTTGGCCAGGGTGGGCAATCTGCCCTCGCGTTACCGCTCCCCCACAACAAGCCGTCGTTCCGCGTCGGTCAACCCATACAGCGTGTAGATGTATTCGTCCAGCGACTCTTCAAGCGCGGCCCGTTCGCTGGCGTTGTCGGATATTTTCCCCGGCTGGTTGAGCACCAGCAAGCGCTCGGCTTCCGCAATAATCTGCTGATAGAGCGTGTCCCCCGTTGCGCTGGTGGGGGGCGGCATAATAGGCAGTTGGCGCAGGTTGCGGTTGGCAATATTCACCGTGAGCGTTGAGCGATTGCTATAGCGCAGGCTGTAGAGCCAGTTGAACAGGCGCGAATTGAGTAGCGCCAGGATATAGCGCTGGTCTACCCCATGGCACACCAGCGTATTGATAGAGTTGTAGCAGTAGAACTGGTCGCGGTCGAGCGTTGCCTTGAGCGGGTGTGCGCCCCCGCTGCTAATACGCTGAATAAGAATCTTTTCGGGAACCAGAAAAATATGCTCGTCTTGCAGCACGTTCAGCCGATCCTCGCGGTAGCAAATATACTTCTGGCGGAAGGTGAGGCGGTAGCGGCCAATGTCCCTTCCCTCCAGCAGCGGCTTGTAGTCTGGGGTGAGCGGGGCCGCCGCCATCACCGCCCCCTTCGGTTGCTTCCAGGTCTGGATACCGGCAATCAGGTGGGTGATATAGCGTTCAAGCGGCACACACTGCTGGCCAATTCGCTCTAGCAAGCGGTACGTCTGGTCGGTGGTGTACAGGTCTATGACGCTACCGGGGTTGTGGCGTAACCGTTGTGGGGCAATCGTATTGGCGTGGTGTTCGCGTCCGTCGCTGTCCAGCGTGACCACGCGCAGCGGGGCGGGGGAGGGGGGGGCTGTGCGGGCAAAGAGGATAACCGGGGGGGCCGTAACGCCCGGAAAGATACGGGCCCCCATATCGGTAATCTGTTCCAGGCCGTAGTGGCGCAGCAGATGGTCGCGCAGGGGCGCGTAGGTGGTTGAACGCAAGACCGTGTTGGGCACGATCATCGCCAGGCATCCCCCCGGCCGCAACAACGAGAGCCCCCGTTCAAGAAACAGGGCGCAGAGATTTATCTTGCCGTGGGCGCTGGTATAGCGCCGGGCGAGATAGCGCTTCAGGGCGGGGGCAAAAGCCACGTTGCGGGTAAACACCCATGGAGGGTTACCGATAACGACCCCAAACCCGCCACGGCGCAGAATGGCCGGAAAGGCTTGCTCCCAATCAAAGGGGCAGTGGCCCGCGTCGGCGGGAAAGTCGGCCCCAAGCAGCGCATTGCCGCAACGGATATTGTGGCTGAAGTCGGGGCACGGTAGGGAGGGTGGGACGGAGTGGGCGGCGCCCGCCTCCCCTTCCCCCACCGCCTGGATCAAGGCGTGTCGCGTTGCCGCCACAGCGCGGGGGTCTATATCCACGCCATACAGGTGGTCGTGGACAAGGCGGGCGCGTTCGTCCAGCGTGAGCGGGCGGGCGAAGCGGCGGCGGTACCAGGCATGCAAGGCGTGGTACGCCCCGATCAGAAAAGCCCCCGCCCCGCAGGCCGGGTCGAGAATAGGCAGCGGCGCGGCGTTGGGATGGGCACGCAAGGCGGGCAAGACACACTTTCCGACGATATAGTCCACAATGGCCGGGGGCGTGTAATAAATGCCGCCGGCCTTTCGTATGGGGGTGGTATCACATTCAGGATTCTGGGGAGGGGCGCTATCCATCCATCCATCCATGCATTCCCTGGCTCGTGACTATGCGCAGGACCCGGCACCAATCTATGACCCGAACATGCGCGATTGTATCGTTTCCATCTTGCCTTCAAGCGTCGAAAGTTTCCTATCGTGCGTGGTCTGGCTATCGCGCAGTTCGTGCAGATTGGTTACACAACCACGCAAGTCACTTTTCACCAACCCAAGATTACGGTTGATATTGTCTTCAAGCTCTGAAAGGCGCGCGTAGAAGTTGAGCCGGTCGGTGTACACCGACGATGTGCGGGTGTCGAGTGTGTCTATTTGCGAGATAATGCGGCGGGCCAGCTTCTCTATTTGTTCCAGGTGTTCCGCCATGGACGCCATACGTTGATCCAGTTTCTGTAATTCGAAATGCTGGTCATGGTGCTCCTGTTCAAGTTGCGCAATATCTTCTTGTAAGGGGGCCAACGCTTCGTTGACGATGTTGCGTATCTGGTATGGCAAGGTTTGTTGTTCTGGATTCATACCGACTTCCTCCTGACGAGTGGTTTCTTCCCTTGCCATTGTACCATGCTTCGCCCTGGTTTTTGGGGTGCGGCCAGAAGAAAAATCCCCCACATGGCGGGGGACAGGCGGTACAATGAGTCGTATGATAATCTGATATGCTGGCTTCGGTTGATTACCGCTATCTCTTCCGCGGCATTGTAAGCGTTCGTATCACCTATCCTCGCCGCACGTCGCACCCGTCACCGTATCATGTCCCCACAGCATATCGTTAATTGTGTAGTATCCAGACCGGTTTGGTATAAGGAAAAAGATTTATGAATATCCTGACGCTGGTATTGTTTGTGGTTGGGATAGTGTTGCTGGTGGGTGGGGCCGAGTTGCTGGTGCGGGGGGCGTCGAAACTGGCGCTGGCCGCGGGCATCTCGCCGCTTGTCGTGGGGTTGACGGTGGTTGCCTATGGAACGAGTGCGCCAGAATTAGCCGTCAGCGTACAATCCAGTTTTCTGGGGCAACCCGATATTGCCATCGGTAACGTAGTGGGCAGCAATATTGCCAATGTGCTGCTCATACTGGGCTTGTCGGCGCTTGTTGTGCCGCTGGTCGTCTCGTTACAACTCATCCGTTTTGACGTGCCCCTGATGATCGGGGTATCGGTAGTGTTGCTACTGCTTGGGTTCGATGGGCAGCTTGGGCGTCTGGATGGAGCCCTGCTCTTTGGCGGGGCGGTGGTGTATAGCGTGTGGCTCATCCGCCAGAGCCGCAAGGAGTCGCGGGCCCTGGCCAGCGCCTCTCCCGACCCTACCCCTGCCGAAGCACCGGCCCGGTTTGCGTGGGTTGGTTCGCTGGCGCTGGTCGTGGTCGGGTTGGGGTTGCTGGTGCTTGGCTCGCGCTGGCTTGTGGATGGAGCCATTGCCTTTGCGCGGCTCTTTGGCGTGAGCGAATTGATTATCGGGTTGACCGTGGTTGCGGTGGGCACGTCGTTGCCAGAGATAGCTACCTCGGTGATTGCCAGCGTGCGGGGCGAGCGCGATATAGCAGTCGGTAATGTGGTGGGCAGTAACATATTCAATATCCTGTCGGTGCTTGGTCTGGCCAGCATGGTGGCTCCGGCCGGCGTACCGGTATCGCCCTCAGCGCTCAGCTTCGACATGCCAGTCATGATTGTCGTTGCGCTGGCCTGTCTGCCCATCTTCTTTACCGGCCACCGCATTGACCGATGGGAGGGCGGGCTATTTCTATTCTACTATGTGGCCTATACCGCCTATCTCATACTGCGCGACACAGGCAACAACTTACTGCCGCTCTTTAATGATTTCCTTCTGTTTTTTGCCTTCCCGTTGACTATCGTGACGCTGGCGGTTATCACGGTGCATGCGTTGCGGGCCCGTCCCAACCGGGCGGGCTAGGCGTCGCGTTGCTCGGCCCGCCGCGATGCATAGAGCAATATGCCGATGATACCCGTACCAAGCGCCCCCAGAGCGACCAGTTTCATAACCGGCGTCATAAAGTCGAGCAGGGCTATGGCCCCAAACGCCGCGCTGAGCGTATAGTAAAATCCCACCACCTGGCGCTGCGAAAAGCCCATATCTACCAGACGAATATGCAGATTGTCGCGCCCGGCGTGGGCCACCGAACGTCCATGCCGGGCCCGCCACACAATAAGCCAGGCCATATCTATCAGCGGCACCCCCAGTACTAGCAAGGCGGTAGCCAGTTTGGCCCCCCCGATAATGGCGCTGGCGGCCAGCATATAGCCCAGGGTCATCGCCCCCACATCGCCCATAAACATCTGCGCAGGGTGGACATTGTAGGGCAGGAACCCGGCACAGGCACCCGCCAGCGCCAGCGGCAGCAGCGCCACCGTCCATTGCCCCAGGGTAAGCGAATGGATGGCCAGCACCAGCGCCGCAATGAGCGTAACGCCCGCGGCCAGACCGTCCAACCCATCTACCCAGTTCAGCATATTTTGCGTGCCGCTGATCCAGATGATGGTTGCGCCAATAGCCAACCACGGGCTAACATCGTGCAGATGAACCTGGTTTACAAAGGGGAAGTTGAAGGCGGTGAGGATGATACCGCGGGCTTCGGTAAGATGGCCCATAATATCCGGGTAGAGCGTGTGATCCCAGAGGTAGGGGCCGGCCGCGACCAGCGCCGCACCCACGTGTACCGCAAGGCGGAGCCAGGGCGACAGGTTGTACAGGTCGTCAAGAAAGCTAATTATGGCGATAATAGCCGCCCCGCAGAGCAACAACCCCAGGCGCAGATATTCGTAGTCCAGGCGGTGCAGGCGTGGGTCAAGCGATTGGAGCAGTAGCGAGAGCAGCAGCGCGGCGAGAAAGCCGGCGATAATGGCCAACCCGCCCATGGTAGGGGTGGCCACCCGATGCACGCTGCGCGGGCCGGGGTGGGCCATCCAGTTGTAGCGCCGACACAGGCGAGCCACCAGCGGCGACAGTAGCGCGGTTACGCTGGCCGCTGTGCCAAAGGTGAGGAGACACGCAAGAATAATCATAGCGGATGACCTTTGCTAGACCAGGCTCCGGGGGGTGGTACCCCACCCAGGAGCCCGCTATGCCGGCCCCCCTATTGGGCCGTTCCCGATTCCGGGTTGAGCGGTGGCCGCGCAAACGGCCGGTCATACTCCGCCCCCCAGAATGACGCTAACGTCTGCCCCTCGATCAACACTTCCACCTCGTCGAAGACGCGCCCGCCCCCGCTATCGCGCAACTCGGTCAACGACAGTACCAGCGTATCGAGCGCGGCCGCCCGTTGTGTTGCTTCGGTAAAGCGTTGGGATAGGTCTACGACAACGCGCTTGCCGCGCCCCTTCTCTACGCTATACATACTGGTTCCCTCTGGGATGGGGCTAGATAACCACGTGCTATACGTCCCCGGCCCCGCTAACAGCGCCGTGACGGTTGCGGCCGCCACCTCGTTTGTGCGCGGCACAAGGCGCGTAATACGAACATAATGGGTGTCGCTCATAAAGTAGAGCGGCAAGAAGCGCGTTCCGCTGGCATAGTCGGTATCCAGGCTGGCCGGGTTGTCTATGTTAAGCACCGGGCGCGTTATCGGGCCCCCGTCCGGTAGCCCGACATTTTGTCCCTGAACCTGAAGCTGGATTTCAGCAACGCCGGGAAATTCGGTGAGCGTGAGCGCAATAGCTTGCGAGGCTTGCGCGTCGCCCGGCGATCTGCTCAGGTTAGCGACAAGCATATCGCCCTCGCGCCGCACCTCCAATATTTGCACATCTGGCGCTATCACCCCCTGCAACCCGCTGCTGCCCGGCCCCTTGATAAGCTCACGCAGCGCGGCCGTGGCTACCTGCTGTGACTCGACCGTGGCCCGGCGCGTCACGGGTACCAGCAATCCGCCGCTGTTGTCGGCAAAGTAGAGCGTCAGGGTTTCCTCGCTGCTCACAGGCTCCAGCGGTTGCGGGGTGCTGGTAGGGGTGCTGGTGGGGCCGGTGGGCGTGGTGGGCGTCGGGACAGGTGGGGTATTGGTGGCGGTAGCAGGCAGCGTGATTGGCGTTGCGGTGGGTGGGGTGATTGGCGTTGCGGTGGGTGGCGTGGTGGGGGTAATCCCGACAGGCGGCAGCGTGGGCACAAATACCGATGGGAACACCTGCACCGTCTCGGTTGGCTCGGTTATTGATGTGGGGGTGGGGGTTTCTGGCGTGGCGGTGGCGGTGCTGGTAGGCTCGTCGTCGTCTGGCGCGGCCGTGGCGGTGGCGGTAGGCTCGTCGTCGTCTGGCGTGGCGGTGGCGGTAGGGGTGGCGGTGTGGCCGGTGGGCGTGGGGGTTTCGCTGGCTACCGGGCGCGGCCCAAACGATTGCATACCCATCACGACCGACACCCCGATAATGGCCAGCAACACCAGCACCAGCGCCCCATAGATAGCGCGGTCGCGCGGCGATAGCACCGTCAACCACCCCCCGCTCCCCTGCGAAACCGGCCCCGATGGCCGCCCGTCCGTTTCTGGCATTGAAGGCATGCTTAAACCCATGTATAATGGGCAATTAACATGGTTGTCCGAAAGGCAAAAATGGCCCTGGTCAACCGGAATATCCTGCGCCTCGCCGCTCACATAACACCGATGCTCTGGTGTGGGAGACGCAAACCGAATAGCACGATTTTGTTTTAAACCCAGGTGGGGGCAATGATTCAGTGTCTTATCCATAATGGAAATCTGGTCTCCTGCATCAGCATACTAGAAACAATGGCAAGGATGAAGCGGGTCGCCTTGCCCTTCCGTCCTATCCAGACATCCCTTGCGCTCTGCCTGTGAGGACTGCTTTGCTTAGACGAAAACAGCTTTATTGGAATAGGAAGCTCCATGCGAATTCTCATCGTTTCTGATATTCACTCAAACTACGTTGCGCTTCAGGCCGTCCTTGACGACGCCGGAAGCTACGACAAACTCTGGTGTCTTGGCGACACCATCGGCTATGGCCCCGATCCGAACCACTGCGCCGACTTCATCCAACACCGTGCCGACCTGGCCATCAATGGCAACCACGACCTGGCCTGCATTGGCGAGCTTGACCTGGACGACTTCAACCCCGACGCCCGGAGCGCCAACATATGGAACCGCAACCAACTCAAACAAGAATACCACAACTGGCTCCGTAGTCTTGCACCAATGCAACGAGTTGATGACCAGTTTACCATAGCCCACGCCAGCCCCCGCGATCCCGTGTGGGAATATCTACTGGCCCCGGAACAAGCCAGCGTCAACTTTACCTACTTCGATACGCAGGTCTGCTTTATCGGGCACTCCCATGTGCAACTGGGCTTTCGTATGGCCCCCAATGAACAGAGTGTCCGCTTTTTGCCCGATGAAATGCGTGTGGTAAACTTGAGCGAAAACGCTCGCTTTTTTATCAACCCTGGCAGCGTTGGACAGCCCCGCGATTATGATGCGCGTGCGGCCTATGTCATTCTGAACACCGATACTAACACGGTACGCTTTCACCGCGTCGAGTATGATATTGCCCGAACCCAACAAAAGATGCAAGTGGCCGATTTGCCCCCCAACTTGATACGGCGGCTGGAATTTGGGATGTGATACCAGTAACGGGTGATGCGTGAAGCGAGGACAGGTGATGCGAACACACACCATGCCATGGAATACTATAGAAGTAATCAACCGAACATGGTTATGATGCATCGTGCTATCTACCGTCCAGCTATCTATCTATCTATCTATCCATCCATCTGTCCAGACAGACACGACCAGTGGCATGGCGTAGGGCATCCGTGGGTATGCCCTGCGCACGGCCGGTGGGTTGTGCCCTCTCTTGTATAGTACCCTTTCTGTCCCGTTTCTGCCTAGGATAACCAGATGAATTTTGGATGTCAATTCTATCAGGAGCACAAGCGGTGAATGCCTTTGTCCGCAAACATGGGTTTCTGCTCACAATTGCTGGTATCGAGATCATCTTGCTGCTGCTGGCGCTGGCTGGCTTTGCCCGCGCCGACTGGTGGCAGGTAATTGAATTGGGGGTTATCGAAGGTGTTACCGAATTTTTGCCCATCTCCTCCACGGCCCACTTGCTCATAGCCTCCGATTTGCTGCGCTTTGAGCATAGTCTGGGCGGCACATTTGAAATCTTTATTCAGCTTGGCGCAGTGATTGCCGTCATAGGCTACTACCTGCGCGATTTGCTGGCCCAGGCCCGCGCAATACCAAACCGCCCCGAAACGCGCCGCTTCTGGTTGGCCATCTTCGTGGCCTTCTTGCCCGCTGCGGTTATCGGGTTACTGCTGCACGATTGGATCAAGGCCGTGCTCTTCTCCCCAACAGTCATAGCCTGGGCGCTCATTATCGGCGGTATCATCTTCATTGTGATTGAGCGGGGCCCCACGCGGGAATCCACCGTCCACCAGCCGGAGCATATCTCGCTGCGGCAGGCGCTTGGTATTGGCTTTGCCCAGGTACTGGCGATGATACCCGGCACCTCGCGCTCTGGCGCGTCTATCATTGGCGGGATGCTGGCCGGGCTTGACCGCAAAACAGCAACGGCCTTCTCCTTCTACCTGGCCATCCCAACCCTGGGGGCGGCCACCATCTTTGACCTGCTCAAGAGCCTGGATGAACTCCAGGCCGGTGACTTTGGCCGCCTGCTGCTTGGTATGGTCGTCTCGCTCATCATTGCCTGGCTCAGTATTGGCTGGCTGTTGCGCTTCGTTTCCACCAATAGCTTTGTGGCCTTTGGGATCTATCGTATCGGTGCTGGCTTGCTCATTCTGGCGCTGATTGGGGCCGGGTGGCTATGACCCGTTGTTCGTCCCCACCAGACAGTACAACGCCTGCGCAACATCCCCCGGGCCCGCCAGCAGGGTGATTTCGTCGCCCGCTTGCAGCGTCGTATCGCCATGGACGGCCTGGACGTGGCCGTCGCGGCGCAGCGTCACAATCAAGACATCTGGCGGCAATCCCAGGTGGGCTACCTCTTTGCCAACGCCGGGGGCCGCGGCGGGTAGGGTCAGGTCGTAGTAGCGCGGGTCGTGCTCATCATCCTCGCTCGTGCCGCGTTGGAGATGCCTGGTTATCTGGGGTATCAGGTCGGGCACGGCTAGAATGGTGAGTATATCGCCGGTGTGCAGAACCGTATCGCCCCGCGGTACAATCGTCGAATCTTCGCGCAGAATGGAGGTAATATGCACCTGGCCGAGCAAGTGAATGTCGCGTACCATGTGTCCCACAAAGGGCGATTTCTTTGACAGCACTAGCTCGTGGTAGCGGGGCTCTGGCTCGTCCAGCGATTCGCCGGTGCTCTGGAGCAACTGGCGTTCAACGCGCTCAATATGCTCTGGCATAGCCAGGACGGTGAGTTGGTCGCCGCCTTGCAACACGGTGTCGCCCCGCGGGATAATCGTCAAGTCGTTGCGGCGAATGGATGTCATAATGGCCCCGCCGGGCATACGGACTTCGCGTACCATCCGCCCGTCGCAGGTTCCGCCCGGTAGCACGTTAATCTCGACCATCTCGGCGCTGCTCTTGCTGCTCATGCGCATATGCTGCCGCCGGTGTTCCAGCTCGGCCCGCTGCATGGCCCCCCGCCGATAGGCTTTCACAATGTCGCTGCGGCGCACCACCCCAAGCAAGATGCGCGTATCCACCGGGTCTACCACCGGGAGCCGCCCCACGTCGGCCATCGCAAACTGGTGGAGCACCGTCGCCAGGCGCTGCTCTGGATAGGCGACGACAAGTTCGCGGGTGGCTATCTGTTCCACGGGGGTATGGAGCGGCAAATCTTGCTCGGTGGCCCGGCGTATGTCGGTCAAGGTCACCATCCCTAGCAGCAACCCCTCCCCATCGAGCACCGGGAACCCGTGGTGGCCCGTGTGTTCAAACAGGGTTTGCGCCTGTTCCAGGGTCATGGTAGCGGGTATGGTGGTAAAGTCGGGGGTCATCGCCTCTTCGACGGTAACCAGTTCCAGGATGTTGACATCGCGGCCCAGGCTGAGTTGAATACCCCGGCGTACCAGGCGTTCGGTGTAGATAGACTCGGTGTGCAGGCGGTGGGCAAACATTTCGCTCATCACCACGCTGGCCATAATGCCCAGGATGATATGGTAGTCGCCGGTGACTTCAAACAGCAGCAAGACAGCCGTAATGGGTGCATGCACAACGGAGGTGAGCATAGCGCCCATCCCTACCAGGGCGTAGGCCTGGGGCGGCCCGATCTCAAAGGGGAGTAGGGCATTGGCAACAACCCCAAACGCGCCCCCCACCAGCGCCCCCAGAACCATTGAGGGGGCGAAGGTGCCGCCCACGCGCACGGCTCCAAGCGTGACCATGGTGGCCAACATTTTGGCGCTAAAGAGGATAAGCAGGGTTGCGCCAGTGATGCCGGCCGCCGACCCATGAATGACCTCTTCGGCCACTTCGTAGCCAGTGCCAAGCACCCCTGGGAAAGAGAGCGCCATAACCCCGACTATTGCGCCGCCCAGAGCGGCCCGCAGCGGCGCGGGAAGCGGCACCTTTTCGAAGAGCGCTTCGCTGGCCAGAATGCCGCGTATCAAGAAGGCCCCCGCGACGGCCGCGACCAGACCAAGCAGCAGATAGAGCGGGGTTTCTACCAGCGGGTTGATGATGGTGTAGGGGGGCGATTGGAATGAGGCTTCGGTGCCCAGGTAGCGCCGCCCGATAATGGAGCCGGTGACGGAGGCCAGTACCACCGGGGCAAACAGGGCCGTGGAGAAGTTGCCGGCCGCGATGATTTCGAGCGCAAAGAAGACGCCCGCAATAGGCGCATTGAACGCCGCGGCAATGGCGCTGGCGACGCCGGCCGTTACCAGCGTATTGACCCGTGATACGGAGAGATGCAGCCAGCGCCCTATGGAGGAGCCAATGACGGCTCCAATCTGGACGCCGGGGTCTTCGGGTCCGGCCGATCCCCCCGCACCGATAAGGATTCCCGCCGCGCCAACTTTGGTCACGAAGGGGCGGGGGGGCAGTTGCCCGCCGTGCAGGGCGACCGATTCCATCACGGCCGCTGTGCCGTGGCTATGGTCGTGGCGGGCCAGCAACCAGACTAACCCGCCGGCTATCAGGGCCCCAAGCGCCGGGGCGGCTACTATCCGCGCAGTAGCGGCCAGGGGGGTGGATAGGGCCCCGCCGTGCGCTTCTACTTCAAAAAAGAACGTGTATGAAAGCTCGACCAGGTGATGAAAGGCTACAGCTCCCAGGCCGCCAAAAAGACCGACGCCCATGGCCAGCGCAATCAGGACAACGTTGTCGGAGATGGCTAACTGCTCCATCAACCGGGTCAACCAGCGTGCCCGCGTAGAGGGTGTCTCTTTTGAAGGGGATGATCCCACCGTTATGCCTGGTACTTTCTGCTAGACGGGAGCTATGGGCCGTGCTGTCTTGGTAGCCATATGGTGCAGGGTATCTGGTGCATAATCAGAGTATACCATGCCCGTGTCGTTCAGGGGTTGCGGGGCGGCGGGTGTGACGGTTCTATGCTCGATCCCTGCGCTACCAGGAGTCTATATCCTGGATGGCGTTGGCCAGGGTCACCAGTTGGGATGGGCCGCCAAGCAAGGCAAAGGTGGGGGCGGCCTGTTCGAGCAACCGAAAGGCCGCGCTGCGGTCTTTGACGGCCAGCGAGAGGGCCCGGGCCAGGGCTTGATAGGCGCGGGGCGGGTCGTGGTGGGCAGCATAATGGGCCATGGCAAGATGTACGCGGGCCTGGTCGGACGGGTTGCCAATGGCTTGTGCCACCTGTTGCGCATGTGCCAGATTGCCCTCTTCAGCCAGCGCAACGCCAAGCGCCGTACGGTAGCGATGGATTTGGGCCACGGGCAGGGCGTCGGGGTCTTGTTGCTCGCTACGTTGCTGCTCGGTGGTGACGACATTGAGCGCCTCCTGCGCGTGGCCGGCCTGCACCAGGAGTGGGGCTATCAAGTTGAGCGCTCGGGCCCGTTCGCAAGGGGCCTGGATGAGCCGCGCCAACCACAACGAAGCCAGCGCGGCCCCTGTGCGGGCCAGCGCAATGGCCAGGTTGGCCAGCGTGCGGGCTTTATCTTTTTCGTCCTGTATTTCGTGGGCAAAGGCTTGCGACTCTTGCCAGTAGCCCCGTTCGGCCAGCACACATGCCAGCTCTCCAAGCGTCCAGTCGCGCTCGTCATCGTCGGGCAGGTTGCGGGCTATCGTAAGCCCTTCGCTGTGCCGCCCGGAGCGGGCCAGCGCCACCGCAACCCGCGACAGAGCGCGGTCGTGTTCCTCGCCCGTTTCAAGCTGTTTAGCAGCCAATAACGCCAGGTCGCGCTGGCCGTGGCCGGCGTACGATGCGGCCAGCATGGCTACCAGCGGTACGCGCACCTCGTCGGCCATAGCCTCTAACGCCTGGCGTACCGTCTGGAGCGCCGCCAGGGCCGCGTCCTCATCCACCACCTTGCTGAGTTCCAGGAGCGCCGGCACCTGTACCGTCGTATCGCCAATACGCCGCGCAATATCCATAGCGGCGGCGTGCTGCCCCGCCTCGGCGAGAATGTGGGCTATTCTGGCCAACCCCTGGTCGCGCTGGTTGGCTTGCTCCAATTGCTCGATCCGCGATAGCGCCGCTTCCAGGTGGGGTATGGCTACCATACAGGCCAGTTCAATCTGGGCCCATACCCGCGCCGTCTCGCCCTTGACATCGTTCAGCAGCACGTCGGCCATATAGAAATCGCCACTCCGGGCCACCGCGGCTACAACTTCGGCCAGCGACCAGGCCCCCAGGCTTTCGTGGGCAATATTGCTGGCCACCTTGCGTGCGCGTACCAATTCGCCCTGCGCCAGCAGAAAGCGTACGACCCTGGTTTCGGCCATACCGCGCTGCTCTTTGTGCAAAATGTGTTCGCTTATGGCCAGCGCATCATCCACCGCCCCATGCGCAAGCGCCTCTTCGACCAGCACCACCAGCGTATGGTCGTGTTGCTCGCGGAGCGACGAGGGCAAGCGTTGCTCCTCCATATCCAGCGCCTGGGACAGCAAGCGCATAGCAGAGGTACGCATACGGGCGGCATAGCAGGCCTCCCCCAGTTGGCGCAACACCTGGGCCTTGCCCTGTCCATCTGGCAATTGCTCGACCCGATCCAATACCTGTTTCAACGCCGCCTCGCGTCCCAGATGTTCCAGCGCTTGCTCAAACGCTGCCACCGCCACATCTGGCGACAATGTGCGCGAAAAGAGGTTCAGGGTACCGACCAGCGCACAGCTTCGCCCCAGACGCGCTAGAAACCGCGTTAAAGCCAGTTCAGTGCCACTAGACGCAACAATGGTGCGCAATTCCCATGCCGCATCGCGGGCCGCGCCTGGCATATTGTTGCTCCGCTCATGCTGGCGCACCCACCCGCGCTGTGTCACCAGCGGCAACAGGGTGTGGCGTGTGGCTACTGTGCCCAGGGCCGCGTGGCGGGCAAACTGGCGCGCGAGATAGGCCGCACTTTCGGGGCCGGGCGGTAGCGTACCGGCACGATGGCCGGGCGGGAGATGTTCCTGTAAGCCGGGCCCCTCTAGCGCCGACACCCGCGCCGCTATATCGGCGTGGGTCTGGGCCAGGGCCTCTGGCTGTTGCCGCGCTACATAGGCGCGACTTGACCAGTGGTACAACAGGACGCCCTGGGTTGTGCGGGTTACAAGGCCATCCCAGGCTTTGATCCAGGGCAGCGGGTCGGTATCCAGCAACGCCGCACACAGCGAGA
Organism: Chloroflexaceae bacterium; assembly: GCA_034437375.1. Taxonomy (GTDB): domain Bacteria; phylum Chloroflexota; class Chloroflexia; order Chloroflexales; family Chloroflexaceae; genus JAAUSY01. The sequence continues at coordinate 22,576 of DAOTUK010000155.1, forward strand.
GCGGTAGCGGCTCGCCGGCCGCGGCCAGCAGCAGCGCCAACTGGCGCCCCTGGTTGTCCAGACTATGCCACCACGTATCGTACAGCGCGTCAAGCCCCATCGGTAGGGCCGAACTATCCAGCACCCCCTGCTGGCGCAACACATTGGCGACGGCCAGGTAAAGCATATGGCCCTGGGCCGCTTCGAGTAGTGGCCGGTGCCATTCTGTTGGGCAGCGCAGAGCGTGCAGCACATGCTGCATATCGTTGTGTACTTCTTCCCCTTCTAGCGGCAAGGTGATACGCTGGAGCGGAGCCAGCGGCAACGCCGCGCCCGGCGTGATTTCCGGATCGCTGAGCGTGACGAGCCGCGATGCGATCATCGGCAGGCCATGCTTGAACCGGATATCGGCGATGCCGCCTTCGATGGCGATGATATGGCCCAAGGTCTTGTCCTGCATCAGCCTATGCCACCCCCGCTTCCTGTGCTGCCACCCTAATCGCGAGGTGACCATAGTGACCTTGATCCAGGTTAACCCAAGCCTCGCTGCTGGCGGTTTTCAACCGGCGCTTAACGTTGACATCAGCAGTGCCTTCGCGGCATTCGCGCGCTGCAGGTCGGCAACATCGACGTCCCCGGACTTTGACAGCAGCCGGTCGGCCGCTATGATCAAATCGGTACCGATCAACACGCCAACAAGCAGCAGTTTGATGTCAAGCGACACGCCCTCGGCGATCAGGCTGTGGCTTGCGGCCAGCATAAACCCAGCAGCGGCCGCGTTCGACCAGCCGATCGTGCGCTTGCCGAGCTTTTTGACAGACAGAAAGGGCAGCGCGCCCACGCCGGTCATGATGGTCGTGGAAAGCGCCGCGGCAACGACGACCCATAGAGATATGTCCATCACGTGCTCCGGTAGAAATTCATGCTATCAGAAACAGGGTCAAGCGTGCCGCACACGCCGCGCGCCCTTGCCTCGAGGGCGCCAGCGGTAACGGGCCTTGCGCGCTCCTGCAGGCTCAAAGAGCGGCCGATGCGCTCATCCTGGCATTGCGACCTGAACTGCGACATGGCGCTGTTGAAAGCGTCTGATATGCTGGCCAATGCCGTGTCGAAGCCCGCCTTCATGTCCTCCCAGGCATCGTCGCCGGCCTCGCGCATCTCCTTCAGCTTGACCTCCGCCTCGTCGCGCTGC
>DAOTUK010000156.1:0-32848 GCA_034437375.1 Chloroflexaceae bacterium
GTCGCGCTTGATGCGATTGAATTGGGTCTTCAGGTCACCCACCAATGGAAGCGTGGTCTGCTCTTTTCGTGCTTGACGCAAGATGGCCACGGCCCAGTTCCAGGCAAAGCGGGCATTGCCTGCGGCCTGCCGAAAGTATTGCTCCTGCTCGGTCGTCGGGTTCAGGCGTATTTTATGTGCGCGTTGTATCGGGTACACATGCGTACTCCTGCTCACTTCTGGGGAGGTTTTGCCTCCCTGGCTATAACTCCTTCGCGTATGTTCAAGACTCACGTTCGTCTGCTATAGCAACCCTGATAGTGTTGTAACCCCTGGGAGCGCGTGCGTCCCGCACGCATGCGGGCAAGATGCCCGCGTTCCCAGGTAATGCTTTGCAAGCGATGTTCGATTGCTGTATGGATGGTATTGTAGCACTTTCGGGTAGCCTACGACAAGGGGGGGAGGAAGATTTCATCTCCCCCTTGTTGACCACGCTCCCATGACGTGCTACACTGCCAGCGTTCTTGCGGCGGGGGTAGCGCATCCCCGGCTGCGCGTTTTGGAGCGATAGACAGACACGGAATGAAAAGGCTCTCGCTTGCGCTGGTAGTGGTGCTGCTCCTGCTCTTCGCGGCCGAAGCAGCATGGCAGACCAACCAGCGGCCCCATGTGCGGCTTGCCGTTGACCAGAACGAATCCGACTTCCTACTGGACGGGTTCCACGCCCCCGAAAGCGACCAGTACGGCGCATATCGCTGGACAACCGGCACAGGGCAGGTACGCCTCATCCAGCCGGGGGCGGGACACACCCCACGGCTCGATTTCCAGGTTGGCCCGCTCCCGCCCGAGTCGCCCGTGACCGCCTTCACGCTGCGCTATGGGGACGGGCGCACCCTACGCGCCGCGACAGACGGACAACAGCGCCAGTATGCGCTCCTGCTCCCGCCAGAGGCGCTGCAATCGCGCACCCTTTCGCTGGCGCTACACAGCGACACCACGGTTATTCCCCCCGACACGCGCCCCATCGGCTTGCGCGTGGGCGATATACGGCTCACCTTCCTGGATACGGCGGTCGTCTGGCCGACGCTACCGCTTCTGCTGGTACAGGCCGTGCTGCTGGCGCTGGTTGTGCTGCTGCTCCACCGCCTGCGTGTGCCGCCGCTGCCCGCTGTGGCGCTACTGCTGGCGGGGGCGCTGCTGCTGCTGCTGCTCTACACCACCCAGTTGTTGCTGCTGTACGTGTATCTGGTGCGCCTGGCCGTGGCGCTGGCCGTGCTGGTCGCGCTTACCTACGCGCTGCTGCCGCTTGCCGAACGGTATGCCGCCTGGGTCGCGCCGCCGCCCTTGATGCGGACGTTGTGGGGGGTGGCGTTGCTGGCCTGTCTGCTGCGCCTGAGCGGCTCGCTCTACCCGCTCTTTGCCGCTTACGACCTTGACCTGAATGTGGGGCGGCTCTTCAAAACGCTGTACGGTAATCTCGTCGTGGTGGGGCGCTCTATCGAATTTCGCAACCATGTCACCGTGTACCCGCCCGGCCCCTACGTCCTCCTCCTGCCGGGCTTGCTGCTCCACATCCCGCCGCGCCTGCTGGTGATGGGCGGCATCGGCATCGTAGACGGCTTCGGAGCGCTGTTTATCGGGGCCCTGGCGCGGATGTTTGGCAGCAGTAGCCGCGCCGCCATCCTGAGCGCCCTGCTGTACGCGGCTATTCCCATTCACATGACGGCGCTCTGGTTCGGGCTTACGGCGCAAATCTTTGGGCATATGCTCATGGTGCCGCTCACCATTGCGCTGCTGGTAGCGATGGCGCGGAACCAGCGGGCCGCGTGGGTGGCGGCGGGGGTGCTGCTTACCGTTGCGCTGCTTAGCCACGTGGGGGTAGCCGTGGTGGCTGTGGCGTGGCTTGGTCTGGCGTGGGTGGTGGGGTGGGTGCGCCGCGTCCTCCCGATGGCGGTATGGTTGCGGTTGGGGGCGGTGCTGCTGGTCGGCGGCCTCATCAGCTTCGCGTTTATCTATTCGGCGGTGTTCCTCCTGAAAATAGCCGAATTGACCAGCATCAGCGACAAACTGCAAAGCGACGATGCCCCGCCCGTCGCCCACTGGCTTATCTATCGCGGCTTTCGCATTGCCTTTCACGAGGGGGGGTTCTGGTTGCTGGTGCCGGGCTTGCTGCTGCTGTGGCGGCGGCGGTTGCCGCCCGGCGCGGTCGAACTGGTGGGAAGCTGGATCGGCATCGTGCTGCTCTTTCTGGGGGTCGAATTGTTGACCGCGCTTCAGGTGCGCTATATCTACTTCCTCACCCCGCTGGCCTGTGTGGGGATCGGGCTTGTGCTGGATAGACTGGCACAGCGCGGGGTGTTCTCGCGCTATGCCATGTGGGGGTTTGTCGTGGCGCTCTTCTTCCAGGGCAGCGTTGAATGGTACATAGCGACGTTTGAGGATGTGATGATGTCGGTGTCGTCGCTGTTGCGCTAGGGCCCACTACTCGCCGATATACGCATCAGAAAGCCGATAATCAAAAAGTTCGCCAGAATAGACGAGCCGCCGTAGGAGATAAAGGGCAAGGTAATCCCCGTGAGCGGGATAAGCCGCAGATTGCCGCCGATAATCACCACCGTCTGCACCGCCAGAATCGTTGTGAGCCCGATAGCCAGCAATTGCTCGAAGCCGCGGAAGCGCCCCGGCACCGCCAGCGCAATATGGTAGCCCCGAAAGATGAGCAGGATATAGGCGACCAGTACGGCCAGCGTCCCCGCCAGGCCAAGCTCTTCGCCAATGGCCGTAAAGACAAAATCGGTATGGATGGCCGGCACAATGGCCGGAATGCCGCGCCCCAACCCGGAGCCAAAGATACCCCCCGACGCCAGCGCATAGCCGGCCTGCACAATCTGGTAGCCGGTGCCCTGCGCCGTCGCCCACGGATCGAGCCACACATCAAAGCGCAACTGTACCACCGGCACAATTTGATAGAGCACGTAGGTTCCCACCGCAAAAGCGGTCAACCCCATCAACACATAGCGCCCATTGCCCGTGGCAACATAGAGCATGGCCAGAAAGACGCCAAACAGCAGCAGCGCCGCTCCCAGGTCGCGCTGAAATACAATCGTGGACATCGCAATGCCCCACATGCCCACAATGGGCAGCAGGTAGGGCAGCGGCGGCAGCGGCAGGGGCCCGAGCGTCAGGCGCGTCTTGTCCAGCAATTCGCGGTGGCGTTCCAGGTAGGAGGCCATAAAGATAACCAGAATAATCTTGAGCAACTCCGAGGGCTGAAACATAAACAGACCGAAGTTAAACCACACCTTCACGCCGCTATTGTTGGGGTCGGTGCCAAAGACAAACGTGGCCAGCGTGAGCGCCAACCCCAGACTGAGCCAGACGTAGCGGTGATGCTCTAGCCAATCCATCAGCGAACTACGCTGCAACCGAATGAAGATGGTATCCCACGGCACAAAGATCATCACCGCCAGAATGACTACGCCAAGCGTGACCCATAGCGATTGCTTATCGGCAATGCCCTCGTAAATCGCGCCCCCATCCGGCCCCAGGTAGATAGCGTTCAGGCTTGGTTCCAGGCGCGTGGTCAGGAGTAAGCCCATCCCCGCCAGCAGCGCCACCAGCGGCAGCAACACCTGATCAGCCGTGGTCATACGCCAGCTTAGCCCAAGCGACAACCCGATAAAGAGCAGCAGCGGCAGGCTAGAGGGCCACAGGATAGAGAGCACCGCCGGCACGGTCGGGATAAACTCGCGCTGGCGGGTGGCAAAAATGACCAGCAGATAGCCGGCCGCAAAGAAGAGTAGCACCGTGATCATAAGCTGAAATTCGGTGCCGCGAAACTGGCGCAGACGTTGCAGCATCAATGTTCCCCTTTACTCTTCGCCTAGTTCTTCCTGCTTGTTGGCCGCATGTGCCGCAACAATGCGAAAGCGTTGCATCGTCTCCTTGTCGCCGGCCTCCTGCGCCGCTACCATCAATACCCCCGCAGCGGTCTGGACGCGCTTCAAGCCGAGCTTATCGGCCCGCAAAAAATCTTCGGCGATGGCCTTGTTAAAGTATTCGAAAATGTCTTCAACCGTCATCATATCTTCTGTACTCCTCATAGCTATGCGTACGTTCATCTGGTATTATTATACGGGATAGAAACTTATGTGTACAAGGAGGTACCAATTTATGCGTTCCAAACGCTATGTGATGATAGGCGCACTCGTTGCGCTGCTCATCCTGCTGCCCCTTATGGCCCTCACCGTCTACGCGCAATTCAAAGTAACCTTGCCCATCGTCACCAAAGGCAAATTTGACCCGCCCCCCACCAGCACCGCCCAACCCGCCCCGACTACTACCACTACTCCCACCGAAGCGCCAACCACTCCCACGCCTACTACTGCGCCAACCACCCCCACCCCCGGCCCGACAACTCCCATAAGCCCGACCGCCACCGCCCAACCGGGCGAACCAACCGCGACCCCGCTCCCATTACCGCCAGAAGATTCCGTCTCCGCTGTGCTGAGCGTGCCCGACGGCTTCCACGTGCGCGGCTTTGCCGAAGGCCTCTCGGCGCCCCGGCTCATGACCGTCGGGCCCGATGGGGCGCTGTACGTTGCCGAACGGAGCGCCGGACGCATTACCCGCTTGCCCGACGCCAACAACGATGGGGTAGCCGACCAGGCCGAAACCGTTTTGAGCGACCTCAACAGTCCCCACAATATGGAATGGTACCAGGGGTGCCTCTACGTGGCGGAAAATGACCAGGTATCGCGCCACTGCGACGCGACGGACGACGGGAGCCTGGACGAACATACCACTATCACCGACCTGCCCGCCGGCGGCGGCCACTCCTCCCGCACGTTGCGTATCTCCCCCGATGGCATGCTCTACGTGTCGGCCGGCAGTACCTGCAACGTCTGCGTGGAGGAAGACCCCCGCCGCGCCGCTATTCTGCGCTACAACCTGGATGGGAGCATCCCCGAAAACCCCTTCGCGGACGCCGCCGACCCGCGCCAACAAGCCGTATGGGCCGACGGGCTACGCAATAGCATAGACTTTCTCTTTATGCCCGATGGGCAACTCTGGGCCAACCATAACGGACGCGACCAGATGATAAACAACGACGTGAAAAACGACAAGCCGCTGGAGGAGGCGATTATTCCTGTGCAAAAGGGGCAACACCACGGGTGGCCCTACTGTACCAGCGAACACCCCGACGGCGACCTGTCGCCCGGCCCCGGCCCCTACGTGGAAGTGCCCGACCCCTCCGACGACGTGCCCGAAGCGCCGGCCGGTTTCTCGTGCGACAACGCCGTACCGGCCATCTTCACCGTGTTAGCCCACTCTGCCCCCATCGGGATGACCCGCTACGATAAAAACCATTTCCCCGCCGCCTACCAGGGCGACATCTTCGAAGGCTTGCACGGCTCCTGGAACCGCACGCCCCCCGCGCCCTGCGCCGTGGTACATATCAACGTAGACAATGGCACCCCCACCGACTCGCAACACTTCCTGACCGGCTTCCAGAGCGACCCGACCCAACCCTGTGGCATAGCCTGGGGCCGCCCGGCCGGGGTTGTCGCCGGCGCAGATGGAGCGCTCTATGTGAGCGACGACAAGAATGGCCGTGTCTATCGCATTATATGGCGACCGGAATAGCGACCGGAAAGGGTACATTAGTCACACCTGGGGGCAACCCCTGGGAGCGTAGGCAAGCGAGATGCTCGCGCTCCCAGACGCCACCTATAGGTGAATAGCTATTGAAAAGGAGAACCCTAACCCGTATGGATATACAACAGCTTACCGACGAGATGAACCGTTTTGTCGCCGCGAAGGGGTGGTATGCCCCCGACTCGCCCCTGCCCCAGACACCCCGCAATATCGCCATTTCGGTGGCCGTCGAAGCGGCCGAAATTCTGGAACACTTCCAATTTAGCGACCAGTCCGCCGACCGCGACGAACTGGCCGGCGAACTGGCCGATGTGGCGCTCTACCTATTGCAACTGGCCTACCTTACCGATATTAACCTGGAACAGGCTATTCTCGATAAGCTGGCAAAGAACTATCAGCGGACGTGGTGACCCTATGCCCGCATTGCGCCGCCTCTCCGCACCAGTGTAACTAATATGTAACTAAAAATAGTATTATATAGAGTAATCCCATGGTTGTTTTTTACCGCATAGGTGCAGAGCAGCACAACAACTGCAAACGAGCAAGGGGTATTGGGTTGCGTCGTATACGCATTACTCCGTTTTGGCGTGTCACCAACCAGCGCCGGAGCGCGTTGGTATGGGTTATGCTGGCCGCGCCAACCGCAAGGCCCCGCTCCCCGACCCGCCCGCCGTGCTGCTGCGTGTTGCAGAGAGCCACAAGAATACGTGTTATACTAGGGAAAAGGTTGCTTCTTTCACGTTCCAGAAAGGGGAAAAATGTATGAGTGATGCTGCAAAGATGCTTGCAGATAGTTGGGCCAATGACGAGCGATGGAAAGGAATTACTCGCCCATATACCGCCGATCAGGTGGTACGCTTGCGCGGCTCTGTTCACATAGAGCATAGCCTGGCGCGTATGGGCGCCGAACGCCTCTGGAATTTGCTACATACCGAAGATTACGTGCATGCGCTTGGAGCCTTGACAGGGAACCAGGCGATGCAGCAAGTAAAAGCCGGCCTGAAGGCTATCTACCTGAGCGGGTGGCAGGTTGCTGCCGACGCCAACCTGGCCGGTCACATGTACCCCGACCAGAGCCTGTACCCCGCCAACAGCGTGCCAATGGTCGTAAAACGCATTAACCAGACCTTGAAACGGGCCGATGAGATTTACCATTCCGAAGGAAAAAGCGATGTTCACTGGTTTGCGCCTATTGTAGCCGACGCCGAAGCCGGCTTTGGCGGCCCGCTCAACGTGTTTGAGTTGACCAAGGCGTTGATAGAGGCCGGCGCGGCCGGTGTCCACCTTGAAGATCAGCTTTCTTCAGAAAAGAAGTGTGGGCATATGGGCGGCAAGGTCTTGCTCCCCACCCAGACCGCCATCCGGAACTTGATAGCGGCCCGTTTTGCTATGGACACCTCCGGCGTGCCCACGGTATTGATTGCCCGTACCGACGCCGAGGCCGCCACGCTCATTACCAGCGACGTAGACGAGCGCGACCAGGAATTTATTACCGGCGAGCGCACCCCCGAAGGCTTTTACAAGATACGCAATGGGCTTGATACGGCCATCGCCCGCGCCATTGCCTACGCCGACTTTGCCGACCTGGTATGGTGTGAGACGGCCGAGCCAAACCTGGAAGATGCCAAACGATTTGCCGAGGCTGTCCACGCGAAGCACCCTGGCAAGTTGCTGGCGTACAATTGCTCCCCCTCTTTCAACTGGAAGAAGAAACTGGACGATACAACGATTGCCAAATTCCAGCGCGAACTGGGAGCCATGGGCTACAAATTCCAGTTCGTCACCCTGGCCGGCTTCCATAGCTTGAACTACAGTATGTTCAAACTGGCGCTGGATTATAAGGACCGCGGCATGGCGGCCTACTCCGAGCTCCAACAGCAAGAGTTTGCCAGCGAAGCAGAAGGCTATACCGCCACCAAACACCAGCGCGAGGTTGGGGCCGGCTACTTCGATGAAGTATCTGTCATCGTGGGCGGCGGGCAGTCGAGCACTACCGCGCTCACCGGCTCAACGGAGGAGGCCCAGTTCTAAAGCATCCGTATCATCAGATTGCATGGTAAGACCAGACAACCCGCAGGCGCAGAGTGGCTCTACCCCTCCCATCCTATCCAGACCACCCTCTGCGCCTGTTGGGGCCTTCTGGCTTACAGCGTATGGAGAAACACGCTATGACGCGCTATCAATCGCTGCTCTCGCGTATTGTCTCGAATAAGCGTAGCGAACTGGCCCACCAGCAAACCGAGCACTCCCTGGACACCATCCAGGCCCGGGCCGCCACCGCCCCCCCCGTGCGCGACTTTGCCGCCGCGCTACGCAGGCCGGGCGCAACCGCGTTGATTGCCGAAATCAAAAAAGCCTCCCCCAGTCGCGGGGTGCTGTTAGAAGATTTCGACCACCGCCACCTGGCCCGGACGTATATGGCCCATGGCGCTGCGGCGCTCTCTATCCTCACCGATAGCGCCTTCTTTCAGGGCCATCTGGATTACCTGTACGATATACGCACCGAACAGGCCAGCGGGGCGCTGCCGGCGCACGTGCCGCTCCTGCGCAAAGACTTTCTGATAGACCCTTACCAGGTCTACCAGGCCCGCGCCTATGGAGCCGACGCGGTGCTGCTGATTGTCGCGGCCCTCTCCGATGACGTGCTGCAAACGCTGCTGGATACGACCCACGCGCTCGGTATGCATGCGCTGGTGGAAGTTCATACGGAGGAGGAGTTGGAGCGGGCCCTGGCGGTTGGGGCCCGCATTGTGGGGGTCAACAACCGCGACTTGCACACCTTCAAAACGCGCCTGGAAACTACCGAGCGTCTGGCGGCGCTCTTGCCCACGGGTGATGCGCGGCCGCTGCTGGTGGGCGAAAGCGGTATCCATACCCCCGCCGACGTGGAACGGCTCCGCCAGTGTGGGGTACAGGCTATTCTGGTCGGCGAGGCGTTGGTAACGGCCCCCGATATTGCGGCCCGCGTGCGCGAGTTGGCCGGAGCGTAACAGTGCGCGGGGCGTCTGGGGAGGAGCAACAAAGCCCAACCGTATGGTAGCACCACTGCGGCTCATCTGGTATCTTTTGCGGCATAAGTGGTACGTGTTGCGGGCGTCGCTGGCGTTGCGCGTACCGCTCTGGCAAGCGCTTATCCACGACTGGTCAAAGTTTCGTCCCTCTGAACTCCTGCCCTACGCCCGGATGGTCTATGGTCGCGTGGGATGGCGGCGGGTAGACCTCACCCGTCTGCACTATACGCCCGGCCACCAGCACGAGTTTGACACCGGCATCAACCACCACCGCAACCGCAACCCGCACCACTGGCAATACTGGCTCCTGTACACCGGCTTCTATGCCGATGAGAGCAGGCCGTTTACGGCGCTCCCTATGCCCGAACGCTTTGTCCGCGAGATGGTGGCGGATTGGATAGGCGCGGCGCGGGCCCAGGGCAATACTAACGTTTACGGGTGGTATACCAGCCATAAAGAGGAGATTATCTTGCATCCGGCCACCCGTGTACTGGTGGAGCAATTGCTGGACGAGGCGCACCAGCGCGGCCTGCTGCCCTGAACTCAGGGGGTGGGGCGCTGCTCTTCTGGTACGTCCTGTTGCAACAACTCGCTGAGCAGCGTATCATCGCGCGGCGGCTCTGGCTCTGGTTGTTCCTCTTGCGCCAGGAACACGTAGGCCATCAGCACCACGGCCCCGCAGGTAATCGCACTATCGGCCACATTAAAAATAGGCCACCAGCCAACCTTGACAAAATCTACCACAAAGCCCAGACGTATCCGATCAATCGTATTTCCTAGCGCCCCTCCCAGAATAAGCCCGATGCTTACCTGGATAAATGGGCTATGATTGGGTAAGTATTGCACAAAGACATAGATAATGCCTGCGCTAATTAGCAACGAGGTCACAATAAAAAACGATGATCCCCCTTGAAAGAGATTAAACGCAACCCCGGTATTTTGTGAATAGACAAATTGAAACCAATCGCCAATCAATGATTTGAATTTGACCAGTGGTTGTGGCCCAAGCTCCTGGAGTACCCATTGTTTGCTGGCCTGGTCGGCCAGCAACACGGCCAGGGCCACCAGGGTGGGCACAAGCCAACGGTCTCGTTTCGCGCTCTGCACGCTCTGCTCCTTATGTACACACAGATGGTTATTTCAAACGGACTGCGGGGCTACCACGACGGCGGGTCGGCTAACAACGCTTCGGCCGCCGCCTTATTAACAGGCCCCGAAAAATAGAAACCCTGCCCATAATCACACTGGAGTCTGCGCAAAAAGGCTAACTGTGCTGCTGTTTCTATCCCTTCGGCAACCACCCCCATAGTGACACTGTGGGCCAGCGCAATAATGGATTGGACAATCTCTTCGCACTGCCGGTCTAAGCCTATTTTCTGGACAAACGAGCGATCTATTTTCAGCATATCGGTGGGGAGCCGTAGCAAGTAGTTGAGCGCTTCGTAGCCCGTCCCCACATCGTCAACCCCCAGGCGAATATTGAGCGCATGGAGACTATCCAGCGTTCCGATGGGGGTTTCCTCTTCCATCACCACGCTTTCGGTAAATTCCAACCGCACGTTTTTGCGGTCTACGCCGGTCTGGTGCAAGGTCTGCTCAATGTGGCCTACCAGGTCTTCATAGGCAAATTGCTTGCTCGACAGGTTGACGCTCATGGTCAAGCCGGCATGGTTGGGGAATTGCACTTTCCAGAGATGCAATTGCTGGCATGCTTCATAGAGCACCAGATTATCTATAAAGCTGATGAGCCCCATGTGTTCGGCCAGCGGAATAAAGGCCCCCGGCGAAACCAGGCCATGGTCGCTATGGTTCCAGCGTACCAGGGCCTCAAAGCCCTGGATTGTGCCCGTTTGCAGCGCGACAATGGGCTGATACCATACCTCAAACTCTTGCCGCTCAATAGCCTGTTGCAAGTCGGCGTTGAGCGACAGGGGGATGGTGGTACGGGGTGGTGCGGCCTGGTCTATCCGATAGTTCATCCCGCCGGCCACTTTGGCCCGATACATCGCCATCGCGGCCCCGCGCAACATATCCCCGGCCGTTTCGTAGTTGGTCGAATTAAACGCCAGGCCAATACTGGCGCTGGTCACAAGCGTATGGTTTTGTAGGACAAAGGGCGACGATAGCTCGCGTTGGATACGTTCGGCTATCGCAATGGCTTCATCCGTCCTGGTGATGTGCTCAAGCAGCACCGCAAAATCATCGCCCATCAGGCGGGCCACCATGCCACCGGGCAATACACATTGTTCAAGGCGACGGGCAACGGCGGTGAGCAATTCCCGATTGTCGCTATCATCCAACCGACTTTTCACAAACTTGAAGCGATCCAGGTCTATAAACACCACGGCCAGCGTCGGCGCTGGAGTGTCGCTGTGGGTAGACCAATTGGCTCGTTCAAATGCCCGTTCGAGGCGATTCTGAAACAAAATGCGGTTAGGAAGTCCGGTGACTTCATCGGTCAGCGCATTGCGCCATATCTGTTCGTCTGAAACCATGGTGTTTGATTCCCACCTTCTGCTGAGACTTAAGAAACCCTGAAGGAACACCCATTTTAACACAATTTTTACCGTAGTTGACGGGAAATGGGCGAATCAGCGCCATCTCCACTACTTCTCCTCTCCCTCTCAACTCTCTTGCCATCTTCACATACCAACTTTTTCCGGTATGATACCCATAGTATGTTGATATGATAACCTGAAGGACAAGGGGGATCAATGGTGTACGTGCAGAGCAATGGTCAGAACAGTACCTATGGAATGAGTGTCGCATTTCGTATGGAAGCCTTGCAGGAAGAAAACGTTATCCTGCGCCACCGCCTGGCCGAGGCCGAGCAACTGCTGCAACAACACCGTCAGGCCGAAGAGCAATTGCGCGCAGAGCTGCGCAAATGTTCCGAATTGCTGGAATTGAGTACCCACTGGGTCTGGGAGGTGGATACCAACGCGACCTATACCTATGTGAGCCCCCAGGTACAGCATTTTCTGGGGTACGCGACGGAAGAAATTCTGGGCAAGACCCCGTTTGACTTTATGCCACCGGAGGAGGCGCAGCGCGTTGCGGCGCTGTTCGGGCCCATTGTGCAGGATCAGGAGCCATTTTTTGCGCTCGAAAATGCAAACGTGCATAAAGATGGGCACCGGGTTGTTCTGGAAACCAGCGGGGTGCCGGTGTTTGATTCGCGTGGGACATTTTGCGGCTATCGTGGGCTCGACCGCGATATTACCGAGAAGAAGCAATCCCAGGAAGAATACGCAAGGCTGCAACAGCAGGTTATTGAGGCGCAGCGCACGGCGTTGCAAGAGCTTACGGCTCCGTTGTTGCCGCTCGCTGATGGGGTGGTAGCCCTGCCGCTGGTGGGGGCTCTCGATAGCGCCCGCGCACAGCAGGTGATGGAAACGTTGTTAGAGGGGATAGCCGCGTATCGGGCAGACATTGCGATTGTTGATATTACGGGTATTCAGGTGGTAGATACGCAGGTAGCCCAGGCTATCATCAGCACTGCGCAGGCGGTACAATTGCTTGGGGCGCAGGTGGTGCTGACGGGTATCCAACCGCAGATAGCCCAGACGCTGGTGCATCTGGGGGCCGATATGCGCGGTATTGTGACCCGGAATACCTTGCAACGCGGTATAGCCTATGCTATGAGCCGCAGCAATGGGGGGTAGTCTGCGTTGCCACGGCACGAATACCAGTGACGGGTGATGTGTGACGCGAGGATATGTGATACGAACGCCCACGATGCTACGGAATATGTAGCGGTAATCACTCGAACAAGGTATAACAAGCCAGGCGCTTGCGCCACGAGAATATGGCCCTTGACCATTGGCTATGATGGTCGGGGCTTTTTTTGATAGGGGGGGCAATATGGGACACCCTTACCCCGGCCACGTCATAAAGCCGACTCGACGGGCATAGGTCTGGGCCTGCTCCTCTGCATCGGGGGTTTGCCCGTGGGGGGCGGTTGGGCGGACGCCGGCCTGCTCCAAGGCAGATACCACCATTTTTATCAAACGGGCCGGCTTCACCGAGAGAATCGGTGTGCAGTGCCCTTGTCGCAACCACAAGAACATTAGCGGGCTGAGTTTGCCCTGCTGCTCTAACTGGGCGGATTGCTCGATAGCATCCCGAAAGCCGGACTTTCTGATTGCAGTCTTATACGAAAGATTGCGAGCCATGATGTCTTTAAGTTCCTGAAGTTTAACCTGTCGCCAGGTGTAGACCGAGCGATTGTATGATGGTGCTGGAGAGCAGGAATCCCGCGGCGCTGGCGTCGTGCAATACGACCAGCGGCAGGTCTGGCTCGCGGCGTAGCCGTTCGACCACCGCCTGCTGTCGCGGCGTGAAGGGTTCGCAGGTTGGGATAAGCTGAATATTGAGCCGCTCTGGTACCTGATTGGCGCGTAGGCAGATGAGCACATCGCGCTCGGGACACGCCACAACCGCGCGTGCCTGGTCGGGGGATGGGGGCGTATCCTTCAATTGCCATTGTTCAATGTCCTGGTTGGTCAACAACCCCGTGGGATGACCGTACATTGCTTCCCAGGGAGCGATAAACTTATCAACAAATGTATTGACTTCAAGCGGAACTTTTTTCCCAAACGTCCTGAGCCTGAGCTCAGGTCTGGCTTTGGAGATAACAACCGCCGATAGCACAGGGATTCCAACAAGCAACACAATCCCGACGAACGCATTGTTGAAGATAATGCCCAGGCAAGTAGACAGAATCATTGAAACGAAAACTATACTCATCAAAAGAAATGCGAAACCTGACATTTCCACATAATACAGATTCTCGATAGCTTTCAGCATAGACTTCCGGGCGGCCTGGTGCAATAACTGGTTGGGGGTGTAGAACCAACGCCCCTGGTGCATTTGGTCTATAATCTGCTTGAACCGTATATCGTGTATGCCTGGGGGGGTGAGCGGTTCAAAGATGAACTGCTTTTTGCACTTTGAGCATCGTTTGTTGGGCCGCTCTCGACGCAGGAGTCCAGCGCCGCAATGGGGACATTTCATAGCAGGTTCCCTCCTTACAATCAATCGGGTATTGTTTGTATGGGTCTACCGCCTACAGTATAGCCGATAGCACCTCCGATTGGTGCGCCAGGATGGTTCAGAAATAGGGCACGAGTGGGAAGGCGATAGTCCCCTTTACGTATGCTTCGCGCCGGTCAACGCCGTGGTAATGCCAAGCGAGAGATAGACCCCCCCCGCGAAATAGCGTTGCCCGCGCAAAAAGCCGCGGTTCCCGCGGAGCCATTGGCCAACTGTGCCGGCCAGCAAGGCGTATAGCCCGTCGCTGAGGATGCCCAGGATAACGAAGGTCATGCCAAGCAGCAAGACCTGGAAGGCGACCGAGCCGCGGGCCGGGTCAACAAATTGCGGCAGGAAGGCAAAGAAGAAGAGCGCCACCTTTGGATTGAGCAGATTTACCAGCACGCCCTGCGAGAAGATGCGCGACAGGTTTTGCGGTTGCGGGGTGTGTATGTCGAACGATGCCTCCTTTGCCAGCAGGGTGCGGATGCCCAGGTAGACGAGATAGGCCGCGCCGAGATATTTCACCACGTTGAAAGCCAGCGCCGACGAGAGCAGCAGCGCCGACAGGCCAAGCGCCGCGGCGACCACGTGAAAGAGGGTACCCACCCCCACGCCAAGCACCGAGACGATACCGGCCGTGCGGCCCTGGTCTATGCTGCGGGCGATAATGTAGAGCACGGCGGGGCCGGGTATCACCAGCAGTACCAGCGTGGTGACAAGAAATACGGCCAGTGTTGAAGCATCGGGCATAGAGAAACTCCTTCCATGTAACCACGGATGAACACGGATGCACACGGATGGTTTCGCGGTGTCTATCGGTGTCTATCGGTGTCTATCGGTGGTTGTATACATATTCAACATATCATTGCTACTGTGTGGGGATTATACCACCACGGGTCACAATCTCCTCTAGCAGCGCGTCGTAGCGCGGGGCCATCTGCGACCAGTCGTAGGGGGCGGCGATGGCGGGCCAGGCGCGGCGGCATAGCTCGTCGCGGCGCAGCAGGGCGCGGTGCAACTGCTGCACCAGGCCGTCGAAGTCGTCGTACAGGCAGTCGGCGTGGTAGGCGGCGGGCAACAGTTCCGGGTAGCTCAGGCGGCGCGGCAGGATGGGGATACAGCCACACGCCAGCGCCTCGATGATGCCGATACCAAGCGTCTCCTGTATGGCGGTGCTCACCACAATGTCGGCGCGGTGGAGCAGGCGGCGGTAGGTGGCGGTGTCGGCGGGGTAGCCCCAGTGTAGCAGACGTCCCGCCCACCGCTCCCGTGCGGCCACAAATTCGGGCGCGTTGGGGTCTACATGCTCCCCCGCCACAATAAGCTGAAACGCCGCGCCGCGCTGCTCCAACGCTTCCAGCGCATCAAAGAATACCTGCGGCTGCTTGTCATAATCCCAACGGCTAATCCACGCAATGACGGGCCAGGGGTCGGGGGGCGCGGGTTGGGGGGCGTCGCCTCGCCTCATCGCCTCATCGCCTCGCTCCGTCGCATTGGGGGCCAGGCGGGCCATGTCTATGCCCGTCGGGAGGGTCTGCGTTTTGGCCGCAATCGCCGCGATCATCGCCAGTTCGTGGTAGTCGTGGTAGCGCCGCAACAGGTCGGGCAGCGCGCCGAAGCACCAACGGCGGTGGAAATCGGAATTGAACAGCACACCGTCGGCGGCCAGCATCGTGGTGTAGTTTGTCCAGGCAAAGGCGAGGTCGCGGCTCCGCCCGGTGGGGAGGGGGTAGGTCAGTTGGTTTTCGAAGAAGTAGACCACGGCGGGGATGTGCGGCGGGAGGGTGTGGCGGGCCAGGGCGCGGAAGGTGGCCAGGTCGAGCATATCGGTGGTGAAGATGAGGTCGGGGGATAGCGCCTCTTCGCGCACCATGCGGGCGAAGGTGACAGCCGCCCCGCGCATACGCCAGCGCCACCCGCCATCAATCGGCAGGGTGCGTAGCGTGATGGTGTGGCGGCTATGGGCCGCGTAGCCACGGGCCGTTGCGGCGTGCGAGCCGCCGTGGTAGGGGTTGAGGTAGAGGATCTCCACCGTTAGCACCACACTTCCATTTCGGCGTGCTGGCCGGGCGGCGGGCCGCCCTCCTCCCAGGGGTAGCCAAGTGCCGCGACGATGCTACTCAGCCAGTCGTTGCCGCTCTTCTTCAGAGGGACGCCGCTCAGAATGAGGTAATCCTGCGCGCGGGTCATAGCCACGTATAGCAGGCGTTCGCGTTCGGCTTGCTCCATGCGCTGCTCCTCCCAGAGCGCAATGTGATATGACACCGACTGCTGCCAGTCGCTTACGGCCCCGCGCAGGCGCAGCGCCACGCCGTAGCTCTGCCGCGCCAACCAGGGGGCGGCCGGGGCGCGAGGAGCGCGGGTGAGGTCGGGCAATATCACCACGGGAAACTCCAACCCCTTGGCCGCGTGAACGGTCATCAGGCGCACGCTGCCGCTGCCTTCTAGCGGCGCTTCGCCCTCGCGCGGCTCTACGCGCAGCAGCACGTCAAGGTAATCTTTGAAATCGGTAAGCCCCACACTGCCGCTGTGGCGGGCGGCTTGCAGCAACTTCTCCATGTTGACGCGGCGGCGCTCGCCATCCTGCAAGGCGCTGATGGTGGCCATATAGCCGGTGGTGGCCAGGGCCTCGCGCAGCAGTTCAACCACGGTGCGTTGCCCGCGCAGGCCGTAGAGGTGGCGCAGCGTCTCGCGGGCAAACGCCAGCGGGGCGGGGGCGCTGCTGGCCATCAGCGCGTCCCACAGGCTGTGGGGGTTGGCAAAGCGCAAGCGGAAGATAGCCGCGTCGTCCAGCGCAAAGAGCGGCGAGCGCAGTACCCCCACCAGCGCCAACTCGTCCAGCGGGTCGTTCAGCACCGACAGCAGGTGAATGAGATCCTGCACCTCTTTGCGGCCATAGTAGCCGCGCCCGGCCGTGGTGAGGTAGGGGATGCCGGCCTGGCGCAGGGCTTGTTCGTAATATTCGAAGGCGGTAGAGGCGCGGAAGAGCAAGGCAATGTCGCCATAGGTGGGGGGGCGCCACTGCTGCGCGGCGCGGTCGTAGACCAGGGTTCCCGCCTTGCCCGCCACCAGCGCGGCAATGCGTTCGGCTACCCGTAGGGCCTCGCTGCTGCGCCGCTCGTGGGCCGTGAGGCGAGCGGGAGCTTGTTCGCTTTGCCCATCGTGCTCGCCCGCCTCGCCCTCGCTGGTATCGCTGACCAGGTGCAATTCCACACAGCGGGTATAGTCGGGGGCGGGGCGGTGGGCGTTCAGCGGCTCGAAAGGCACTTCGTAGGGCTGTAGCTCGCGGTCGCGGGAGAGCAGGGTACGGGTCACGCGGTTAATCCAGCCAAGCAGGTGGGGGTGGGTGCGAAAGGAGGTGTCAAGCTGCACGTTCTCGCCGCCCGCCGCCAGAATGTCGCGCTCCACTGTGCGAAAGACGCTCACGTCTGCACCGCGAAAGCGGTAGATAGATTGCTTGCCGTCGCCCACGATGAAGAGGCCGGGCATGCCGGGGGTAGGAGCGTCTGCGCTGGTAATGCCAGTGAGGGCGTAGAGCGTGGCGCGTTGCTCGTTGTCGGTGTCTTGAAATTCGTCTACCAGAATAGCGTGCAGTTCGGCTTGCCAGCGGGCGCATACGTGGGGGTGGCGCAGCAGCAGGTCGTGGGCATAGAAGAGCAGGTCATCAAAATCGAGCGTGTCGTGCCGGCGTTTGTGCTTCTGAAATTCGGTGCGGGCGGCGCGGTAGAGCGCGGCCAGGTCGAGGACGGCCCGGGCGACGCGCTGTTCCATGGCCGCGTCGGGCACCAGTTCGAGCAGGGGCGCGTGGGCTTTGTAGGCCTCGCGCAGCGTTTTGAGGGCCTGCTTTGCGGCGGCCAGGTCATCGGCAGAGGGCCATTTCTTTTTGCTGCCGCCGCGCAGATTGAGGGCCAGAATGGGCGAGAAGTCGGGCGCTGGTCTGGTTGTTTCGGCGGCAGTGTTCAGGGAGGCGAGCCAGGCTTGCACCGCGCCTACCTGTGCGCCGATGGCGTCGTCGGGTGGGGCGGCGAGGTGCCCAAGCGTGGTACTGGCATCGCACCACGCACGGCTATGCAACAACTCCTCCCGCACCACCGTCTGCACCTGTTCCAGGCGCGTCTGCCATTGGGTAAGCAGCGCCTCGGCGGTATCTGGCACGCCTTCCAGGGCGGCGCGTACTTCGGCCCCGCCGCGCACCATGGCAAACAGCATGTCGTGTAACTCGTTGGGGCTAAATTCATCAAAAATGGCGTGGGGCGTTTCGAGGGCCCGACGCAAGGCGGTTTTGATACAGTCGCTTAGCAGCAGCGCGGCCCGGGCCTCTTCCAGCACGGTGAAGGCCGGGTCAAGCCCGGTTTCGGCGGGGTGGTCGCGTAGCAGCGTAGCGCAAAAGCTATGGATGGTGCCAATACGGGCCGACTCCACCGCATCGCGGAGCCACTGCCACATATGCTGCGCGTCGCCCGACGAGGCGCGGGCCCGCTGTTCGACGGTGGAGCGCACCCGCTCGCGCATTTCGCGGGCGGCCTTTTCGGTAAAGGTAATCGCCAGTATGCCGGAGGCGTCCGGGGCGGCGGCGGGGTCGGACTGGTATGCGTCTTGCAGCAGGCGCAGGTAGCGCTCTACCAGCACGCGGGTTTTGCCGCTGCCGGCGCCGGCAGTAACAACCAGATTGCCGTTGGCCGTAATGGCGCGGTTTTGGGCGGTGGTAAATTTCATTCGGCTTTTCTCATATAGTTGAGCAATCCCTGGCGGCCAAGGTGTTGCTCAAGGTTTAGCACATGTTCCATTGCGGCGCGGTAGGGGTGCTGGTCGGCCAGCATATTGCCTACGGCGCGGGTTGCGCCAAGCCAGCGCAGGTGTTGTAGCGCTACCCATTGGGCAAAGCCCTCTATCAAGGTTATGTCCCGCAACAAGGGGCACTGTTCGCGTTGCCAGGCGTGGGCGTACTCGTGGGCAATGGTGGAGCGGAAGAGTAGCCGTGGTACGCCGTAGAGCATGTAGATAACCCGGCTGCTGCCCTGGTATACGTACAATCCGAGCGTCCGTACTATCACGCCGGGGGGCGGGGGGGGGAGGGATGGCATACCAACTTGTTGTTGGATGTCGTGCAGGGTTGGGGCGTCTACCATCCGAAAATCTACTCCCACGTTGAGCGTTAGTCCGAGATCGGCGGCTACGCCGGCCACGGTTTCGCTGTAGAGTTGCCGCGCCAGGGCCGGGTCGTAGACGGCCGTACGGTGGCAGGCGGGGCATTGGAGCCGCCCATCGTGCAGTCGCCAGTGGTTGGTTGGGTCAAGCTGCATCCCACAGCTATCACAGAAGTGTATCGTCATGGTTGTTCCGGTTATGGTATCCCCCACACGCGCACGGTGCGGTCGTTGCTGGACGAAAGTATAAGCGCCCCATCGGCCAGAAAGGCCAGCCGGACAACGCGGTCGCGGTGCTCGCGCATGGTATGCAGCGGTGCGTAGGTGCTGGTGTCCCACAGGCGCATGGTGCCATCCACATAGCCGCCTACCAGCACGCGCCCATCCGGGCTATACGCTACGCTGGTGACACGCGCCGGGTGGTAAAGGGTATCGGTTGTCCGTGGTGCCTCCGGTTCTATCGTCTGGTGCGGTTGCCAGGTTGCGGTGTCCCATATCTGGATGGTGCCGTGGAGTTCGAGGCGGTTGCGTTCGAACCATTGTACTGGCCGCAGGGTTCCTTCAACCGTTTCGCCCTGTTGGGGCCCGATGGGGTAGCCAAAGATGGGCAGACCGCCGTTTTGCTCCCAGTATTCGCGGATACGCCCGGCAATGCAGTGGCCCGTTTCGGGAAAGCAGCGCTGGTCGGGTTGCTGTGCGTTGCTCTGGGTGGCAGAGGCGCAGACGATGAGCAATAGCAGCAACAGGGCGCTGACGCTGATGCTATGGATACGGGGAGATCGCGCTTTGTTGTTGTTTCCCATGGCACGCTCTCTTTCCTGATGATCGGCTTGCGTATGATACCAATGACGGGTGATGCGTGACGCGAGGATAGATGACGCGAACGCACACTAGACTACGGAACACCGATAGGTTATCAAAACCGAATATGGTATCAGTATACCATACTGGAGTCCCTTGCTCGTATCGCTACCGCCATTTTGGGTGGGCCAGAATATTTCCCGCTCCCAGGAAACGTCTACCTACTTGTGAACAGTTACCGCCGCCATTTCGCGTTGACAAACGACCCGTTGTGGTATACCATGCAGCAACTTTCCCAACGTGTCCGGGGCTATTCCCCACCCATATACCTTCAGGGAATATGTAGAGAAACTCGCTGCCTGTGGCCATAACACAGCAACCCCATAGCACACGCCATATCCCCCTACCAGCACTGTTCGTAGGGCAGGTTCGGTTCAACGTCGCCTCCCTGGCTATCGCGCTGCTGCTCTTTGGGGTGGCGCTGCTACCGCGGGCCCTCGCGGTTGGCCCCTTCATTACCTCAGACGAGGAAAAGTGGGTAGCTCGTTCGCAGGCGTTTCTGCACGCTATCCAGCGCGGCGATTATGCCGATACCAACCAGACCGGCCACCCCGGCGTGACAACGATGTGGGCCGGCGCGGTGGGTATTATGCTGGCGGATGCGCTGGTTGCGCACGGAATACTCGCGCCGGATGTGCTCCACGCAGACCTGCCCATGCTCATGCTGCTTGCGCCTACCGGTGGCGTTCATCACCGCGCTGTGTGTGGCGCTGGTCTATCTGTTGCTGCGCTCCCTGCTGAACAAGTACTTTGCGCTCATTGCCGCGCTGCTGATAGCCAGTAACCCCTTTCTGGTGGGACATTCGCAACTGTTGCATGTGGATGCGTTGCTGGCCTCGTTTATGACGGTGGCCTTGCTGGCGGCGATGGTGGCCTTTCGTCTGGACACGTTGCCCGCTCCCCCCGCGGAGGGGGAACCTGTGGCGTTCCCGGTGCGGTGGGGGGCGCTGGTGGGGGCCGGGGTGGCCAGCGGCCTGGCCTTTCTCACCAAGTCGCCGTCGGCGTTGCTCATTCCCATGGTTGGTATGATTGCGCTGGTGGGCTATCGCCGCTATCGTGGGCCCATGGCCCCCGCCGCGCCGCTGCGGTTGCTGGTTGCGCTGGCGGTGTGGGGGGGCGTTGCGTTGGCGACGTGGGTAGCGCTCTGGCCGGCCGCGTGGGGCGACTTGCCCGGTGCGGTGTTGGCGGTGTACCACGAGGTGGCGCGGAATGGGGCGGCGCCGCACAACAATGGTAACTTCTTTCTGGGGCGGCCCGTCGCCGACCCGGGCCCGCGCTTCTACCCGCTGGCGCTGGTGCTACGGTTGACCCCCTGGGCCCTCATTGGTATGGTGGCGCTCGTGCTGCGCCCGGTCTTTCGACGGGCTCCCGATTCTTCCCCCATAACCGCTATCTTGCCGATACTGTTGCTCTTTGTACTGCTGTTTCTGTTGCCCATGAGCGTGCTATCAAAAAAGTTTGACCGCTACCTGCTGCCGGTGTTCCCCGTGCTGGATATTGTTGCGGTTATCGGGTTGGCCGGGCTGTGGCATGTGCTTTGCCAGCGGATGGCCGCGCTCTTTGCGCCGCGCCCCCCCCTCTTCCAAAAGGCTGTGCTCGCCGCGCTGGCGACCACGCTTTGCGCGGCCAGCATCGGCACCGTTCTCTGGTACCATCCCTACGAGTTGGCGTTTTACAACCCGCTATCCGGTGGGGGGCGCGTCGCGGCTCGCACGTTGCTGGTCGGGCGGGGCGAGGGGTTGGATCAAGCGGCCGCCTATCTCAATGCGCAAGGGGGCGATGGGAGCCAGCCGGTGTTTGCGCTAAATGCCAGCGGCTTGCTGGAAGATCTGGTGCCCAATCCCGTAGAGAATGAGCTATATGCAACGCCGCCCTACCCGCCGCGCTTTAGCTATGCGGTTCTGTATATTGCCCATGGGCAGCGCAACCCGCAGATATACGAGACGATGCGTCAGATATGGTGCGAGCGTCCGCCCGTGCATACCGTCCGCTTGCACGGTATACCCTACGCCACTATCTACGAGACGCCCCACGCCGACTTTGATGCGGCTATGCTGCTGGATGCCTATACGCAGCAAGCTGATGATGTGCGTGAGAGTGGCCGCGTGGTGTTGACGCTCTTCTGGAAGCCACAGCAGCCGGATGCCGGCGATTATCGCCTGCACCTGCGCCTGCTCAATCCGGCCGGGGAGACGGTACACCAGATAGAGTCTCCGCTGGATCAACTGGCCACCGCGCACGATGGGCCGGCTATGCGTACCCGGCTGAGCCTGCCCTTGCCCACGGATAGTCCGCCGGGCCGCTACCAGGTGGCGCTGCGCCTGTATGCGCCGGGCAGTGCGGCCCCGCTGCCCCTACGCTGCGCGGCCAACCGCGCCGATATGGTAGACGATGGTACGACCGTGTTGCTAGAGCCGCTATCGGTTGCGCTCGAACCCTACTTCGGCGCGGCCATCCATCTGCGTGACCATGCGGTTGATATGGCGGCGCTAGAGCGCGAGGGGGTGCTGCATATCTACACCCGCTGGCAGACCCACGCCCCCCTGACCACCGACTATATGCTGGTGGCGCAGGCGTTCGATTGCCAGGGGCAGCGGGTGGCGCAGCTTGATGTGCCGCCGGGCGGCCCCGCGGCCCCTACCAGCACATGGGCACCCGGCGCGGAGCAGGGCTATACCCACACGTTCCCCCTGTCCGACACGCAAGCCGACGCGGTGTGCTGGTTGGCGCTGGCGCTCTACGACCCCGCCGATACTGCCCGCCTGCCCGTGCGGGGTATTCTGCCCATTCCCGCCGCGGCCCCGGAGGCGGGGGACAATGTGCTGCTGTTGTCGCTGGCCGGTGATGCGGAGGGGTGAGGCGCAGGGCGAGGAGAGGGGATGCGAACGCACGCTGATACGACAGCCAATTACCATACCCCTATGCGTTTATATGCGTAGATTTGGGGTGCGGGGGCGCTTTTGTGGTCATCGTGACAATACCGGTGGCACTAGGATTGCTATAATAGAAATGGCCTGTCGTTTGATAGCGGTGCCAGAGATAGTTTGAGGTGTGACGCAACATTGCGTGATATGATGCTGCGGGGGGCGGAAGGCGGCCGCATCCTGCTTACTCGTGTGTTGCTACCCTGAAAGGGGTTTGTCTTGATGGAGCTTGAGGCTACGGTTGAGGTTGGAAAACGTCTGAATCCGTACATTGGGCCACGCTCATTTGAGGTTGGCGAAACATTATTTGGCCGCGATAAAGAAGTTGATGATGTGGTAGGGTTAGTGATTGCCGAGCGCATTGTGCTGCTCTATGGCCCCCAGGGGGCCGGCAAAACCTCCCTGATACAGGCCGCGCTTGTGCCGGCCTTGCAACAAGAGGACTTTCACGTGCTCCCGGTGATGCGGGTCTCGATGGAGCCGCTGGCCGAGCTGTCGCTGGATACCACCCCCAACCGCTACCAGTTGAGCCTGCTCTTGTCGCTGGAAAGTGGGGTGCCGCCACAACACCAGTTACCGTTGGAAGAGTTGGCGTCTATGAGCCTGGATGCGTACCTCAAGCAGTATCCGCGCAGCGATGACGCAACCGAAGATGATGTCCTCATTTTCGATGAGTTTGAAGAGGTGCTGACGGTTGATCCGTTGGATGAGGCCGGGCGGGCCGACTTCTTCAAACAGCTTGGTACTGTCCTGCGCAACCGCAAACGGTGGGCGCTCTTCTGCGTAGATGAGGAATATCTGGCCGGGCTCGAACCCTACTTGCGCTTTATTCCCAACCGCCTCAAGACGACCTACCGGCTCGATTTTCTGCGTATTGAGGCGGCCCATGACGCTATTCAACAGTTTGCGCGCCAGTCGGGCACAGAACTCAGCGATGAAGCTGTCACCCATCTGGTGGACAGTTTGCGGCGGGTGCGGGTACAGCAACCGGATGGCCGCGTTGTGACACAGCCAGGAACGGCGATTGAGCCGCTCCATTTACAACTGGTCTGCCATAGTATGTGGGAGCAACTCTCCGCAAATGCACATTTTGGGCATGCGCCAGATATGCTGTTGCCCGGCGTGGTGGATAGTGCGCTGGCCGGGTACTATCGCCGGCTTGTTGCGGTGGCAGCGCACACGACCGGGGTTTCTGAACGCACAATCCGAGAGTGGTTTCACCATCACCTGATTACCGAGCAAGGGTTGCGAGACCAGGTGGTACACCAGCCGGGCCAGAGCGAAGGCCTGGATAATCGGGTTATTCACTATCTTATTCAAGTGCATATGATTCGGGCCAACCGACAGCGCGGGGCGCTCTGGTTTGAACTGGCGCATGATCGCCTGGTCGAGCCTATTCTGGTTGATAATATCCGCTGGTTTCAGGAGCATCTTAACCCCTTTCAGAGCCAGGCCGTTTTGTGGGATCGGAAGAATCGCCCGGAGGGGATGTTGTTGCGGGGCGACGCTCTGGAAGATGCAGAGCAATGGGCGAAAAGACCGTCGGTAGCGTTGACGGCGGTAGAGCAGGATTTTCTCGCAGCCTGTCAGCGCGAGCGTGATCATTTGCTTGAGAGCGAGTTGGCCCGCCAGCGCGAGTTGGAACAGGCCCGCGCCCTGGCCGAGGAACAACAGCGTCGGGCGGAAGCGGAGCAAGCCCGCGCCGAGGAGCAACAGCGTCGGGCGGAAGCGGAGCAAGCCCGCGCCGAGGCGGAGCAACGCCGCGCGGAAACAGAGCAACGCCGCGCCGAAGAGCAGGAAATGGCCAGCCGGATGCTTCGGCGGCGAGCCTTGCTTATGTCCATAGCGGCAGGCGTAGCGCTGGTTGCCGCGTTGATGGCCAGTACCTTTAGTGTGCAATCGCAGCAGAATGCCTATCGTGCTGAGATAGCGCGAGCCGAGGCGGAAAGTAATGCGGAGGGGTTGCTTGGTCTGGCGCTTGAGTCGGCGGCTAATCTAGCCTACCAACGCGCCGATATGGATGGTGCGCGGTCGCTGGCCTTGCTCGCGGCGACTGTGCCTTCGCCCGCGCCCCAGGCCGAACTAACCCTGGCCAACGCGGCCTATCGTCCGGGGACACGCCAGCTTTTTGCGGGGCACGAGGGGTGGGTGTCCAGCGTCACCTTTGCCCCGGATGGGCAAACGATCCTCTCTGGCGGCGAAGATGGTATCGTGCGATTGTGGGAGGTGGCCACGGGCCAGGAGCTTGGCCGCTTTAAAGGGCATACCCGTGAAGTGACCGGCGTAGCGTTTGGGCCAGAGGGGGCGTGGGTTGTTTCCGCGTCCCAGGATGGGACGCTGCGGCTTTGGGATGTGGCCAGCGGCGACGAGGTGCGCCAGTTTACTGGGCACGATGGGTGGGTGTCGTGTGTGGCGGTGGCTCCGGACGGGGCGCACATCCTTTCCGGGGGGGCGGATGGCACCGTGCGATTGTGGGATGTGGCCAGCGGTGACGAGGTGCGGCGGTTTGCCGGGCATAGCCAACTGGTGCATAGCGTAGCGTTTGGGCCAGCGGGCAAGCAAGCGCTTTCTGGGGGAGAGGATGGGATATTACGTCTGTGGGATGTTGCTACGGGTAAGACGACACAACTTTTTTTGGGCCATACCGCCGCGGTAATAAGCGTTGCCTTTCATCCCAATGGCGAGCAGATACTCTCCGGTTCAGAGGATAAGACCGTACGACTGTGGGAGGTGGCCAGCGGTGACGCAATAACGGTCTATGCTGAGCATACCGACGTTGTACGGAGCGTGGCCTTCTGTGCCGATGGCCACTTGATTGGCTCTGGCTCCGATGACAATACCGTGCTATTGCGAGATACGCAGTATGAGGCAGGCCGTACCCGCCTGACCGGCCATACCGACGCGGTCTGGAGTGTCGCGTTTAGCCCGGATTGTCGTATGGTCGTCTCCGGGTCGGATGATGCGACCATACGGCTCTGGGATGTGTGGCATGGGGCGCTTGAAGGCCGCCTGGTCGGCCACACCAGCGAAGTGCGCGACGTTGCGTTTAGCCCGGATGGGAACATCGCGGCCTCGGCTTCGTTCGACCGCTCCATTCGCCTATGGGATGTAGCGCGTACGAAAACGCTGCGCCGTATCCGCGGGCCCATGGGCCTGGTCAATACGCTGGCCTTTTCTGCGGATGGGGCGTTCCTGCTCTCTGGCTCCGAGGATGGCAGCGTACGGCTCTGGGACGTTGCTACTGGTGAAGAGCAGCAGCGGTTTATGGGCCACACTGACCAGGTGTGGGAGGTGGTGTTCAGTCCAGACGATGATAGGGCGCTGTCTGGTTCGCAAGATGGCACGTTGCGCCTGTGGGATGTCGCCACGGGCGACGAGCTGCGCCGCTTTGAAGGGCATACCGATGGGGTCACAACCGTGGCCTTGAGTCCCGACGAGAAGATGGCCCTGTCTGGCTCGCAAGATGGCACGCTGCGCCTGTGGGATGTTGCTACGGGCAACGAGCTGCGCCGCTTTGAGGGGCACACCGCGACACCATGGCGGGTTGTGTTTAGCCACGATGGCCAGCAGGCCCTTTCGGCGTCCCAGGATACGACCATACGGCTCTGGGATGTGGCCAGCGGTGAAGAGGTGCGCCGTTTTGAGGGTCATAGCGCACCGGTGTGGGGGTTGGCGCTTAGTCCAGATGGTGCGATGGTCGCCTCCGGTTCGGTAGATACCACCGTGCGCTTGTGGGATGTGGCCAGCGGGCGCGAGATTCGTATCTTTGATGAACATATGAACGCGGTGTCCAGCGTGGCCTTTCATCCGGACGGAACCCTGCTCTTGTCGGGCTCAGATGATACGCTGGTGCGCTTGTGGCGTGTTGATACGCAAGCGGAAATCATCGCGTGGTTGCAAGCAAACCGCTATGTGCCAGAGTTGAGCGCCGCACAGCGAAGCATGTACCATATTGAATAAGCCCGGCGCAAGGCAAAAAGAAGCGGGTAACCCTGGGGCCTGAACCGTACTCAGGCACGTACAGGATTACCCACCAACCTGCACAGTGGGTTGACCTATCACTTACTTATTCTGCGAAAAAACCGACTCCATCGAATCGTAGGAAAACGTTACTAGCGCTTCCAGCATCATCCCGGCAATGTCACCCGTGACGCCGATCATCGCTCCAACGGCTGCGCCAGTTGAGCCACCAACAACCGTTCCGAGTGGGCCAATGAGCGACCCTGCCAGCGCACCGGTGATAGCACCAGAGGCCAGACCAACTTGCGTTCCCAACCCTTCAGGAATGTCATTACTCTTTGCGGCATCCTTCTTGGGTGCAGACGTGGCTGGAGTGGATGGAGCCGGCGATGTGGACGGGGACGTGGGTTTTGCTGCGGGCGTAGAATCTTTCGCTGCCATATGTATTATCTCCTTTACAACTACCCCTCACGACAGGCACACGGTACAATGGGCACAGGGTACCTATGTACCCTCATCGTATAATAGCAAAACTACGCGGCTTTGACAAGCGGGCAACGGGGCCGGCAGGGCGATGACCCTTCCATGCAACCGTGGTGCGCGTTTTATTGCCCCCGCGACCCCCGCCCCCCGCGACCCCGGGCCGCGGGTACAAACAAACAATAAGAACAATC
This sequence comes from Chloroflexaceae bacterium, assembly GCA_034437375.1. Lineage (GTDB taxonomy): Bacteria > Chloroflexota > Chloroflexia > Chloroflexales > Chloroflexaceae > JAAUSY01. The sequence continues at coordinate 27,252 of DAOTUK010000156.1, forward strand.
TGGGGGTCTACCCAACCCGCTGCCAAAAACCGTGTAGACAACCGTGAGCGCTATGACCATATGGTCTTGCCCGCCTCCAATGCTATTGGGAGAGCATCCGCTATGCATCCCCATACGCCGGGCAGGTGCGCTGCTGTACCACCTCGCGCACATTGCCTCTCGAACGCACCATGCGCGGCACATACTCCGGGTCATACCATGTACGGTTGTGCAAAATATCGCGCACAGTGGACTCCTTCAAGTGGGGGAACTCTCGACACACCCGAATAGCCGAAAAATGCTCTTCATTATACAACCGGCGCATCTCCATCACCTCCTGCTCATTCGTCTTTCTATTGCCCTTTTCGGAGGGCACAAACCGGTTTTCTACTATCTGCGGTTCACAAAAGGGGTCATAGTCTGGGGGGGCCGGCGGCGCACCACACCGCGCCCGGTTGCGCTCATCCTGGGCTATCGCAAGCTCGCGGTGTATCTGGTGCAAGCGGCTTTTCTCCGCCATGGTCAAGCCGCCCGTTCCCCGGTGAATAGCCGAACGATAGATAGACTGTTGTTCCGCGTTCAAAATCCTGAGCCGTAATAAGGCATGACATGCTCGCTCATCCTTGCGTCGTCGCATCATCATCATGGATAACCTCCTTACTTACCTATTCCAAAACGGGCTCTGACTCCCGATGGCGGGCATCAAGCGCCAGAGCCATTTCCAGGGCAATCTCCTCAAGCCGTCGCTGTTCCGCACAAGTCAATCCCACCGTGCGATGTAACGCCGTACGATAGATAGACTGTTGCTCTGCGTACAACTGATCAAACCGCTGTACCGCAGCCTGGGGGCCTACCGTGTTCGCATATTCCATCGTGCTTACTCCTCATACCCCGGGCCATTATGATTGTGCCAACAACCGTTCATAGTTCCTTCCCGGCGTCTTTGCCAACCCTTCCCGGCATTGGAAATCTGCTCCATCTATGGTACGATCAGTGCAGGTGATACTATCACTGGCTCTAGCCCAACCAGGCGGGCCAGGATGAGGCTTCAGTACAGGTAGGGTACCGGGCCTCTTTTTTTTTGACCATACCAATCAAACACCTATCCGTCCTCCCTCTCCTATGCAATACCAACGCGAACGCCCCTCCGACCGGATAGCCCGGCGGGGACGTTGGCCGCTCTCGCCCTCAACCGCTCCTACTCTCGTCCGATACTCGCCTCAGTCAATAGCCGCTCAACGCGCGTCATCTGCGAAATAGCCTGGGCCTGCCACTGCGCCGTTTTTGCAATAATCGCCTCGCACAGCTCAATATTGCGTGGTAGCTTATCCTGGGCCACTTCCAACTGCGTCAAAATTTTCTTCAATAACTTGCTCGTTTCCCTGGTCGCCTGCTCAGAGTCTTCGCGCTTGGTTGCCGCCCCAACCCCCCACCGTCCGCGCAGGGGGGTTGCCTTGGACAACGACAGGTACAACTGTATCTGCTCCATGCGCGTTTGTGCATCAGCATTTAATCGGGCCGCATCCGCCAGGAGAATCGTCGCTACCCCACTGTTCGCATGGATCTTCACCCGCGCAAGGTCAGCTTTCCCCTGGGCCTCCTGCAAAAATCGTATAGCCTCCGTTGCTGCCTGAAGCGCCTCCTTCCGCTGACTCTCCACTTCCGTCGGCCACTTGAGTTGCGGTGTTGGCATGGTTTCCGCTCCTTTTATCATCTATCCATGTGAGATACCTCATCAATTCCCACTTACGCGCAACCGATTCCCCAATCTGCCAGAAAATAATTGGGGCCCCCGATGCCATAAACGACCGCCACAACGCCCCCTCATACGTCTTCCAATCTACCGGCTCATCTGCGCTACGCCCCTCTGCCTGGCGGCGCCCCTCTATCGTATGCGCCTCCATCGCCAGCGGAACCAGCGTCAACCCGACCCCGATAGCCACCTCTAACCATTCATGATCTGGCTTCAACCGAAACTTCCGCTCGACCAGCGCCAGCGCGGCCGCATAACACGTTGACATAGCCATAACCCGTAGCGGTACTTTGATCAGCAGGCGTGTGTCCGTGTCCATCATTATGTTCTGCTCCTTTACCAGCCCTATGCTTCAAAACAGAATACCAACCACCCTTCGCGGGTGCTTCGTGGGTGCTTCATCCCACTGCCCCATAGTATACTACAATTTGTCGTTATTCCGCGGTTTTTTTACAAAAATTCGCCAGAAATTCCCGTATTTGCTGAAATTGTCGCGCTGCCACCCGCTCCCAACGCCCCCGCAAGCCCGCCCGATGTCCGCCCGATGTCCGCCGGGAAGCACCCGCGAAGCGCCAACAAAGCGGAAAGAAGCGGTAGGTTTGGGGGGGGACGCATGGTTGTGCGCCTGGCGGGCCATAGCGCAACCTGCGGAGATTGTCTGGTTTTTGGGAGGTTCAGGCCTCTTGATTTCGCGCAAAAAAGCATTGTCATGAGACATGCCAGAGATATAAACTATGATGGAGACGCGCCCGCCGCACACTCGACGGGATAATCTCTTACCGCAATGGACAGATTGGAAGGAGCCACCCCATGCCCCCTATGCGAATAGTTGTTATTATCGGAACCTGCGTCCGGCCTGTCTCGCTCAGATGTGGTCTATCTGCCGCGTGTCCAACGATAGCGCCGCTGCTCAAGCGCGTGGGGGGGGGCAAAGCGGGTGGGCCCCACCCCCGTATCTCGCGCCGAAGGCGCAAACCAACGTCTGCACATGCAGAAGAGCCTGATTTTGTCGTCGGTAGGACAAGTGCAACGTCGCCCGGCCGATTTGATATTTCTGCGTTCAACCAGTATCATACGTTCTATGTGGAACAACCTGTTGATGATAGGAACAAGCGCGGCCTCGTTGGGCGTATTGGCGCTCGTAGCCCACGAATATCTACGCCTGCACACCTTGCCCCACCTGCCGCCCCCCACGGGCAACACCAGGCGCGAGGGGGCGCTGGTGTCCTTGCTCATACCGGCTCGCAACGAAGCGCGTACAATCGGGCGCTGCCTGGATGGAGCCCTGCACCAGACCTACCACCCCTACGAAGTGGTAGTGGTTGACGACAGCTCCACCGACGCAACCGCCCACATTGCGCAGCGCTATGCGGCCAACAACCCGCACGTGCATGTTATCCAGGGCCAACCGCTCCCGCCGGGCTGGGCCGGCAAATGCCATGCCTGCCAGCAAGCCTCCTCCGTCGCGCAGGGCGCATGGCTCCTCTTCCTGGACGCCGATACCGTGCCACAACCGGCCCTGGTAGCCGCCCTGGTAGCGCACGCCCAACGCCAGGGGTACGACCTGCTCACACTGTTTCCCTTTCTCGAACTGGGCACCTTCTGGGAGCGCGTCATCTTGCCCCCCTTCCAGACCCTCATCCAGGCCGTCTTTCCGCTGGCGCGGGTGAATGCCCCCGATGTGCGCCCGGAAGACGTTATGGCCAATGGCCAATGCATCCTGGTGCGGCGGGCCGCCTACGAGGCCATAGGCGGCCATGCGGCTGTGCGGGGCGCGGTGCTAGACGATGTGCTACTGGCCCAGGCGGTGCGGCGGGCCGGCTTTCGCCCCGGCGCTGTTATGGGTCTGGACTATCTGCGGGTGCGGATGTATACCAACGGGCGCGAGGTGGTGGAAGGCTTGACCAAGAATGCGGTAGCCGGCTTTACCAGCGGCGGCTGGCGCTCAATAGTGGCCGGGGCGCGGCTCTTCTCGCTGGCCCTGGTTCCGCTCTGCATGGTCGGGGTGGGGGGGGCGCTAGTGGCGCTCCGTGGCGATGTGCTGGCCTGGGCCATCCTGGTGCATGGAGCGGTGCTTATCGGGGTCGAGTGGTACTGGTGGGTAACCCTCTTGCGTCGCCTATACGCGCTTCCCTGGCGCTATGCCCTGCTCTGGCAATTCGGGTTGATTTCGTATGGTATGATAGCGTTGCGTAGCCTGTGGAGCATACGCAGCGGGCGTGGTGTTGTGTGGAAAGGACGAATATATGCCGGAACCTGAGCGTTATCGAGATCGCCTGGAGCGTACCCGCTCCGGCGGCGGAGCGTACCCGCGTGCGCGTGCGCGCGAGGACTATAGATACCAGCAGCGGGACTATAGCCGTCCAGCGCCCCGCGACGCAGGGCGCTATAGCGGGGGGCGGCCCGCCCCGCCCCCAGGGATGCAACCCCGCAACGACGACGAACCACCGCCAACCCTGGCCGGGCAGTTCCAACTCTGGAAGGTAGACCTCAAGCGATTAAATGGTCTGATTGAAAAGGCCTTCCCCGATACAGCCGACGAAATAGCCTACCGTCTGGCGCGGATTACCCCCAAGGCTATCGTACTGTGCTACCTGCTGCTGATAGCCGGCATCGTCGCCTCGCGGCTTAGCATCCTCTGGACAGCGGGCTATCTGTGGGGCATCGCCTCCATGAGCGTCATTATGATTGGCGTCTTTCTCTGGGTATGGTCATCCAACGTGATGCGCTTGCCCGACTTGAGCACCGAGGCCCGCTCCGCGCTGCGCGGGGCCATGCGCCTGCAATCTACCACCTTCATTGCCGCCGTCCTCTCCATGGCCTACTTTATCGGTATGGCCTTCAACTTCTGGTGAGAGCAGGGCGCGGCGGCGCGGCAGTGCAGACGAGGGAAAAGGGAGCGCCCTTCTCCCTCATCTGGGGTTGGATTACTCTTCGTCGCTGCGCTCTTTGCGAATAAGCTCCGGCTCAGCCGCACTGACCGGCTCTTCCTCGGCCGCCTCATCGCTCACATGGGCCCGTACCATCGTGAGCGACAAAATCAGCGTATCTTCTGGCGTCACAAAGCGGTAGTCCGAGCCATGCGCCAGATCACGCACAAAGACCTGGGCATCGAAACTGTCCAGTACACTGATGTCAATATCAATCTGGTGGGGCACGTCTTCCGGCAGAGCCTCAATTTCTACGCTGCTCAAGACCTGATTGACGGTAGCATCGTCGCGCTCGACCAGCGGCGAACTCCCCGTTAGCACAATCGGTATTTCCGCATGCATCCTGATCGTCAGGTCTACCACGTGAAAATCGGCGTGAATGATGTCACGCTTGACCGGATGACGTTGCACGCTCTGGATAAACGCCGACTGTACCGGCTGGCCCGGTATATTGAGCCGCACCAGCGACGTACCGCCAGCTTTCTGATAGGTCTTGTTAAACGTCTTACCATCTACCTGTATTGAAAGTGGCGTTATCTGCTTGCCATAAACCGTGGCTGGCAACCAACCCTCTTTCCGTAACCGTTTTACTTTCTTTCCAATCACGGTACGCATTGTTGCGTCCAGGGCAATCTGTTCTGTACTCATTCCTCTTATACTCCGGTTTCAGGGTTCACATCAATGTAGCGTTTCAATAATGTAGCGTTGATTTTGTTCACAAGCGAATAGTATACCATACATTCTGGGGGTGTGTGCCAGGGAAGCGCGGGGCGTACACGGCGATTGCAAAGTCGCCAGGGCAACGACAGCACCAGGTTTTTCTGCATGCGCAGACGTTGATGTGCGCCTTCGGCGCGAGATATAGGGGTGTGTGGCGCGGCAAAGCCGCGCCACACACCCCCAAAAAGGTGGTTTTGAGGGGCCCTGCCCCTCAA
>DAOTUK010000157.1:0-8340 GCA_034437375.1 Chloroflexaceae bacterium
CGATGCCTTGCTGACGACGCTTGGCAGTACCCCCATGACCCGCGCCGACTTTGAGCAGCGGGTCAGGCAATTTCTCGACCAGCAGTTGCAGGGGCGTGATGCCCGCAAGGTGCGAATTGTGGTAGAGTAGATTAGGAGGCGATGTCGCAATGGCTCTCATTGATACCTTTCGTAAACAGGCAAGTCGAACTTGGATGACTTTACTCAGGTCTAGAAAATTTGGTATCCATTATGGTGAAGAGGGATTGACTGATGCAAATCTGCTGGAAATAGGAGCACGCCATCCCAAAGAAGTTCGCACAAGAAAGTTCAAAAAACATGAAGAAAGCCGCTTTGGAGCTGATTGGGAGTGGTGGTTTGTTGGTAAGAGTGGATACCTCGGATTTCGGGTTCAAGCCAAGGTTATAGACCTGGAATCGGGGGTTTTTGAACATTTGCATTATCGCAGAGGCAAGAAAGGGGTCTATAGCTACCAATCAGATACATTGATTGATGATGCATTTCTTTATAGACCACAGCGCATCCCCCTATACTGTCTGTACTCAAATTGGGACACATCAGGCAATCAATATCGTTACTCTTGGAATTGCCGCAAATACAACCGTTCTGTGCGAAGCTATGGTTGTGCTATCGTATCAGCGTTGGCAGTCAAAGCCAACCGGCTTAAGAAAAAGAGAGATTTGAATTCTTTGCTCCCGCATATGCACCCCTGGCACTGCCTGCTGTGTAATTGTAATGCAACAAGTTCAAAACAGGATTTACCACAGCGCGTCTACAGCTTCTGGAAAAACACGATCTGTCCTGGCGAACTTGAACTACTCCGAAGTTATAACCCTGAACAGATAGGACAAATCCTTGGTGATAGAGGTGGGCTGTATGATGCAAATCCAGAAACAGTATTACCCGGCTTTTACGATGCTATAGGGATAACTACAAAGCCTCCCGATTATGTTCTCAACTTCATGTTTGAAGACCGGATAAGTCCGAATGTAGAAGATGAATTGGTTGCATCGGGGCTACACTCAATTACCATCTTCAGCGAACGAAATACGGGGGAGCGATACCTATGACCCACCAGCATAATCTCTTCCCCGACGACCCGGAGCAGCAGCACATGGATCTGGACGAGGCGGCCCCCACCCCCACCGGCCACCGTCGGCTCACCACCGCCGATATAGACCGCGTGCGCCACGTCGAAGGCTTCCCCATCGCCAGGTAGTGGTTAAATAGTTGCTGATGCTACCAGATACCGGCCCGTTCCGCATTATAGGCATCAACGACAAGACGGAGCCGCACCGCATGCAGGGAGACATCACGACTGAACGACAACGTCTTTCGCACCAGATTGGCGCACCATTGACGAAACGTATTATGGGCACGGTCAACCAGACTGGTAGCTCCATGCCCTTTGGGGAACGGACGATGGCGATGGGACGGCAGTATTTGGCGATAGCCATGGTATTCATCCGTATACAAAGATAGCTCGCTTGCGATAATCGGCGGGCAACGACTCCCAGCGTTTGCGCCCCGTCGCGGGCGACCGATCCCCGACGGCCCATCCCACCACGCGCCGGGTGGTGCGCTCGACCGCAACCCAGTGCCACACGACCTGGTTTTTTGCGCCGACCTACGACCATTGCTCGTCAATCTCGATCTCTGGGCGCGTCAAGGTGGGTAGAATCCGCGCCCCAATGGGGCGCAGGACTTTTTTTCGCAACCATTGCATGATGGTGCAGCGACTCACGCCCGTGATACGGGCGATACCGCGTTGCGACACCCGTTCCCGGTGGAGTTTCTCGACCAGTTCCATCGTCGCGGCTCGTTCCTGGGCGCGGTCATCGGTCACGGGGTACCCGCCACAATCACGGCAATGGTATTTTTGTTGACCTGCGGGCGTGCGTCCATTTTTGATAGTGTTGGGACTCCCACATTTCTGGCCCTGCATAGGCACCTCCAGATTCGCTATTTTGGTTCCGAGGATAGACCAGCAATTTCTATACCACCACCGTGTTTGGAATAAAAAATACTCCTTTTGGGCTATGACATACGTTCTAGAATACCAGTTTCTGCCTGTGATAAATTTTTCAATTAACCCAAACGAGTTACCGAATACCGTGGTTTGAGGGCTTCTTATTGTCTTAATACCCACATTACAGTAAAAAAGTGGCTGATATGCGAAGTAATACCAAATGCCCTCTAAGACCCGCGCCCCCGACCTTACCCTATGCCCCGTCGCTATGACACCAGACCTTGCAATACCTGCAACGCCGCATCATAGTTCGGCTCTTCGACCGCCTTGGGGACATATTCAACATACTGCAATACCCCCTTGGCGTCTACCACAAACACCGCGCGGCTATCCAGACGCACTTCTTTAATGTATGTGCCGTATGCCTGCCCAAAATTCATATCGAAATAATCTGAGAGCACCTCCCCGCTCAAGGCGTTATTGGCCCCACACCAGCGCTGTTGTGCAAAGGGCAAATCGGCGCTCACCGTAACGAAAAAGGCTTTATCCTTTAACGCCTCGGCCTCGGTATCAAACCGGCTGGTCTGCCGCGCACAAACGCTCGTATCCAACGATGGAACGACACTCAACAGCATGGGCTTGCCGCTAAAGGCATCCTTGCTCACCGCTTGCAAGCTCTGGTTGCGCAAGGTAAAGCCCGGCGCCACGTCGCCTACCTTCAATTCCGGCCCAACCAGCGTCACCATTGTTCCTACCAGATCGAAAGCCTCAGCACGTTCTGTCATAGTACCCTGCGCCAGGAATTGCCGCCCGGAGTGGCCGCATTTCCCCGCGCGCCCTCCTTTCTCACTCAGTTAGAATCCAAAGAATGCTTCTAACTATAGTAAGCACAAAAACCGCGCCTGTCAACAACGACTAATCGCGCACGCTCAGCCGGTCAAGCGCCCGGTTAATCCGCTCCCGCTCGCCCTTATCCTTTTCATGCTCGAGCGCCTCCTGGAGCACCTGTTGTGCTGCGGCTGGCTTATCCGCCTCTATGAGCGATAGCCCCAACCCGAAGCGGGCATTGGCATACAACGGATCGCCCTTGTCCACCGCCAGAAAGTTTTTTCCTGCCGCGCCATAGTTCTCAAGCGTGTACTGGCACCACCCCATACCGACCAGCGCGTCGGCTCGGTCTGGCTCGCGGGCCAGGGCTTCTTCAAACGCTTCGACGGCCTCAGCATAGTCATTTTGATAATACAAACTCCACCCCAACCCACTCCACGCCTCCGCTAGTTCGGGGTAGGTACCGAGCACATCCTCAAACATATCTTCGCCATCGGCGGCCCGCGCATCATCCAGCGCCGCATCCCACCCCTGCTTGATCAGGGCTGCAATATCCTCGTTTCTGCCATTGCGATGGTTATTATCCCGCACCGGTGTCACCACTGCTACCGTCGGGATAACCGGGGGGGTGGGTCCCTGTCTGGCCCCGCTCACTACCATCAATACGCCCATCAGGACGCACACCAGCGCAAACGCACTTCCCGCGGCCAGCAAACACCCCCGGCGCCACCCGCGCCGCGCACCGCCACCGCGGCCGGCCCCGCCACCGCCGCCGCGGCCCTGTCCATGGCCTTGTCCGTGGCCCTGATGTCCGGCTCCACGCCCGGCCCTGCCACTTCCCGCAGCCGGAGTTGTCTCGCCCGCAACCGATGCTCCGCCCGCCGCAGGAGCGGCCCCACCGGGGGCCACGGCTCCCTGCTGTGGTAACACGACCGTCTCTTCGCCCTCGCTAAGCGGCAATACCAGCGTCGCCATATCGTGCCCGGCCCCGTCGGCAACGGCCCGCAACGCGCTCACAAAGTCGGCCACAAACGCATACCGCCCGGACGGCTCGCGTACCAGGGCCCGCATCACCACCGCCTCAAGCCCCGGCGGCAACGAGGAACATACCGTCGTGAGCGGCCGTGGTTCGCGTACCAGCCGGGCCGCAACCATACCCATCGGAGTTTCGGCCTCAAAGGGCAACCCCCCCGAAAGCATCTGGTAGACGACCACGCCAAGCGCATAGATGTCGGCCGCGGGGCCTATTTCGCCCACGCCTTCGGCTTGCTCCGGGGACATATACTCTGGTGTGCCCATCACCGTCCCCGTTTGCGTCAGCCCCTCGCTGCGCCCAACATCGCGCGCCAGGCCAAAATCGGCAAGATACCCCCACCCCTCATCCGTCAACATAATATTCGACGGTTTGACATCACGATGCACCATGCCGCGGCGGTGGGCATAATCAAGCGCCCCCCCGACCTGTGCCATAATGTCTATGGTACGTTCCAGGCTCAGGCGGCCTTCGGTCAGCAGCGCATCGCGCAAGGTATAGCCTTCGATAAACTTCATCGCAATAAAATGGATCGTTCCGAAGCCTTCGACCGCCGCTTCGCCCACTTCATACACCGGCACAATATGGGGATGCTCCAGGCGGGCCGCGCTGCGGGCCTCGTGGCGAAAGCGGCGTACATAGTCGGCGTTATGCGTCAATGCTGGCAACAACACTTTCAGTGCGACAATGCGATCTAGATCTGATTGGCGGGCCCGAAAGACGGCCCCCATCCCACCGTGGCCCAACTCGTCCAGAACCTCAAATCGCCCAAGCGTGGCGCCTTCTAGATTTAATGTGCTCATACTCGCTACTCTCCCATACCACACCGTCACCAATGCTCACATGACGATCAGAACGCCTGGATGGTTCCAGAACACTTTGGCGGGTTATTGCAACCCGGCCACCAGACCGGCATACTTTTCGGTTAATACCCGCGCATGATCGTCGCTGCACCCTTCAGCAATAATATGGAAAAAGGGGGCGTCCGGGTCTGGTAAAATCAATACCCACTCGCTGCCCAGATCAATCTTGACCCCCTCGACATTATCCAACGAGCGGTCTTGATATTGCTGGTTGAGTATCCGCATCACCTTACCCTTATTCTCCCAACGGCAGGGTACCCGCGTCTGGTTCAGGTAGTACAGGGGAATTTGATACACAACGTCGCTGAGTTTGGTATCATTCAGGGTCAACAGTTCCATCAACTTGACAATGGCAAAGAGTCCGTCTGCAATGGGGTAGAAGAGGGGGAAGATATAGTGGCCGGCCCCATCCCCAAGCAGTAACAAATCTGGGTAGGCGACGGCCGTTTGCATAATGGCGCTCAGCGTGGCCCGCGTGCGGATAACGCGCCCCCCATAGCGCCCGGCCAGTTCTTCAAATGCTTTGGGGGCCGTGACGGGTACGGCTATGGTCCCGCCGCCATTGGCTTTCAGGGCCAGTGCCGCGACGGTGGCCAGGGCCTGGATGCCATGCAAGTGGCGGCCCTTATCATCCACAATAAAGACCTTTTCCCCGCCATCGTCAATCCGTACGCCCATGTCGGCCTCTAACACCGGGGTAATCTGCGAGAGGCGGTAGAGCCCCTCCTGCACCTGGGCATTGGTCTGTACCAGGCGGTTCTCGTCCAGGTTGGCGTTCAACTCGACCACGTCTACCTGCAACCGCCGCAAGATGCCCGGCAAGATACCGCTGCCGTTGGCATTGGCATAATCAACAACCAGGCTAAAGTCGTGGGCTATCCGTTCGAGCGCATCAAAGCGCAACGAGCGGAGAAAGGCTTCGGTGTAGACCTCTTCCACATTGGTACCGTAGTCAATGCGTCCCGTCTCGTCAAGGTAGGCCCGTCGGTAGTCCTCTCGAAAGAAGATGCTTTCAATATTGCGCTGCGCCTTGGTGTTCAAGTCTAGCCCGCGCTCGTCAAAAAACTTTATTTCGGCCATACGGTTATCGGTGGGGGAGAGGCGCACATGGATGCCCCCCACCGCGTTGCTGGCCGCCACCGAATAGCGGGCCACGGGGATAGGCACTGTGCGTAAGTCCAGCACATGTACGCCGGCCGAGGGGAGCCCGGCAATGATAGCCCGCTTTAACATGCGCGGGGTGTAGTGCGCATCGCGGTTAATCGTCACGGTTGACCCGCGTGGGAGCGTGGCCCCATACGCGGCCCCCAGTTTGGCGCAAAACTCTGGTGTTATCTCAATATTGACCAGACCGCCCACACCTTGTCGCCCAAACAGCACCCGCCGCGCCTGGTTGCCCCAGATAATGCTACTATTGACGGTTGCGCCTTCGTCTACCTCTTTGCTGGGCCATATCTTCACATTGGGGCGAATAACGGCCCCGCTTCCCACCTGCACGCCGTCCCCAATCACCACCCCTTCAAACAGTACCGCGCGGCTCCGGATATTCGACTGGCGCAGCACAATCACCCCGCGCAGTTCGGCCCGCTCGCCAATATAGGAGTTGCGCCAGATCATCGAGCGGTCTATGTTAGCATGGTTGTCTACAATGGTATAGTCGCGCACAAACGAGGGCCCGTGGATAATCACCCCGCTGCGAATTTTGGCCCCGTGCCCCAGAAAGAGGGGCCCGTGAATCTGGACATCTGGCGCTATATCGGCGTCACTGTCTAACCAGATATTGCCCCCGATATGCTGCCCCACGCGCGGCAGGTTGACCTTGCCCGAAAGATAGTCGGTACACGCCCGCATATACTCATCAATATTGCCGACATCCGTCCAGTAGCCTTCGGCAATGTAGCCAAGCAGACGCTCTTGTTTGAGCAACATACGCGGGAACACATCGCGCGACCAGTCTACCATCTTGCCCTTTTCCACATAGTCTAAGACCGAGGGGTCGAGCACATACAGACCGGTATTGACAGTATCGGAGAAGATTTCGCCCCAACTGGGCTTTTCCAAAAATTGCTGCACATTGCCATATTCATCAACAATGATAACGCCGTAGTCGAGCGGGTTGGGTACGCGCGTGAGGGTCATGGTGACTTTGGCATCGTTCTCGTAGTGATAGTTGACTATCTCGGTCAGGTTGAAGTCGGTTAAGGCATCGCCAGAGATAACCAGGAAGGGTTCATCCAGTAAGTGTTCGGCGTTCTTGACGCTGCCGGCTGTGCCAAGGGGGACTTCTTCAAGCGAATAGGTGATATTGATACCATAGTTACTCCCATCGCCAAAGTAGTCCTGGAGCACATTGGCCAGGTATTGTACCGTAATGATGACATCAGTAAAGCCATGAATTTTGAGCAACTCTATGATGTGGTGAAGAACCAGACGATCAACAATGGCCACCATGGGTTTCGGACGATTGATAGTAAGAGGACGCAAGCGCGTCCCCTCGCCTCCCGCCATGATAACAGCTTTCAAGGCCCCTCTCCTCTCCGCCACAACGCGATACCGAACACCAGGAATTTGTCGCACACTTGCTATGCGCCCCCTATAAAGAAGCACATAGCATAGCGGCATCCCCCAGACAATTCCTACTACCCCACGTTCAGTATAGCACGCTCAACTAGACCGGGCAAGCAATGTTGCAAGCGCCCTGGCACCTGTGCATCTGTTCACAAATACGAGGACGCCTGCTCCGGGACGGGCAAGATGCCCGCGATCCCAGGAGGCGTCCCCCTACATGTGAACAACTACCCGCTGTGCTCTGGCGCTAAATCCGTTCGCGTTCGCGGTGCAAACGTACGGTACGGATGATGAGCGTCAGCCCAAGCATGGCAAACCCGGCCAGCGGAACCCCGGTACTGGTGGCGGGCAATGGGGCCAGTGTCCCATCTGGTTGTGTCTTGACGGTGTTGCGTTTGGGTACCGGTGTATCGGTTGGTGGCTGTGCAACCCCGGCGGCCTGTTGGGTAGCGGTAGGCGCGGCCGGGGCCGTCGTTGGCGCGGCCGGGGCCGTCGTTGGCGCGGCCGGGGCGGTGGTTGGGGCGGCCGGGGCCGTCGTCGCGGCCGGGGCCGTCGTCGCGGTTGCTGCGGCGGGGGCCGGCGTATTGGCCCGTTGCTGGTCTTTGTTCATCACCATCAACGTGACAATATTGGAGAGGAAGGGGCGCGTTAATCCGCTATACTCCACTTTGCCCTGCGCAACCATTAACGTGCCGCTGGCGACATCCGACTTGACTTCGGTGTTGATGGTTATCTCCACCGCTTCGCCCGGCTTTAACCGATCTACGGTGAACTTCACGTCATTACCGGTGACATTGGGATCGCCCCCATGGTCGGCAGTCGCATTCTTAACCGCCAGGTTTGATGGGAGCGTGCTGCTCACGGTCACGTCTTGCAGATCGTCGGAGCCAGCGGGGCGATCGTTGCGGAGCACGAGTTTGTAGGCTACCTCCTGCTCTGGAAAGGCGCTGCCCGACCGCGCCCCGCTGGCGCCCGACGAGGAACCGGCGCCATTTTTTGTCCGTCTGACGCGCGATCTGGTCTACATGCTTAGCGAACGCGATGCGCAAGGCTACGTCTTCCGCACCGACCTGCGCCTG